>NZ_JEZN01000006.1:0-177706 GCF_000581715.1 Acinetobacter sp. 479375
CCAGGTGCGATCAAGCCACACACTAAATTTGACGCAGAAGTATACGTACTTTCTAAAGAAGAAGGTGGTCGTCATACTCCATTCCTAAATGGTTACCGTCCACAGTTCTATTTCCGTACCACTGACGTAACTGGTGCAATCCAGTTGAAAGAAGGTGTAGAAATGGTTATGCCAGGTGACAACGTAGAAATGTCAGTAGAATTGATCCACCCGATCGCAATGGATCCAGGTCTACGTTTTGCGATTCGTGAAGGTGGTCGTACTGTAGGTGCTGGTGTTGTTGCGAAAGTAACTGCATAATCATCTTATACGGTTGCAATTTTTGAGCCGAGAGTCTAGACTCTCGGCTTGTGTGTCCTAGGTCAGTAGTTCAATTGGTAGAGCGTCGGTCTCCAAAACCGAATGTTGGGGGTTCGAGTCCCTCCTGGCCTGCCACGTTATGACAAGCTTGATGCTGACTTAAGTGTCATATAATAAGTCGCGAGTTCAACGACGAGTAAAAAAATGTCGAATGATAAATCGCGTGACGCATTAAGCGACGCGCCAATCCCTCAAAGAAATAATTCTGCCGAAGTTGTCACTTCTGGTTCGCCGTTGGATATTGTACTGTGGGTGATTGCACTGGTACTTTTAGTTGGTGCAGCCATGGTGAATCAATATCTACCTGCGTATTGGCCGCCTGCAAATAGTGTTTGGGTGCGTGTTGGTGTAATTATCGCTTGTATCGTTGTTGCTTTAGGTTTATTATACGCCACCCATCAGGGTAAAGGCTTTGTTCGTTTACTTAAAGATGCGCGACTTGAGTTGCGTCGAGTAACTTGGCCAACAAAACAAGAAACCGTGACCACATCTTGGCAGGTTTTGTTAGTGGTTATTATTACTGCAATTGTATTGTGGTGTTTTGACTATGGACTGGGTTGGTTAATTAAGTTAATTATCGGATAAAAGAGCTATGAAACGTTGGTACATTATTCATGCCTATTCTGGTTATGAAAAACAGGTAATGCGTTCTTTGAATGATCGTATTGCACGTAGCGCTGTTGCCGATAGCTTTGGTGAAGTCCTTGTTCCTACCGAAGAAGTGGTGGAAATGAAGGATGGTAAGAAGCGTAAATCAGAACGTAAGTTCTTTCCAGGCTATGTGTTGGTCGAAATGGAAATGAACGATGAAACTTGGCATATTGTCAAAGAATGTCCAAAAGTTCTGGGCTTTATAGGTGGAACAGCAGAAAAGCCTGCTCCGATTTCACAAAAAGAAGCTGATGCGATTCTTGCACGTGTGCGCAATACTGGTGAAGCACCTCGTCCTAAGACAATGTTTGAGCCAGGCGAAGAATTATTGGTGACTGATGGTCCGTTCACAGACTTTAAAGGAGTCGTGGAGGAAGTTCAGTACGAGAAGTCACGTTTAACGTTGACGATTAATGTATTTAACCGTCCAACTCAGGTTGAACTCGAGTTTCGTCAAGTCGAAAAAGCGAATTAATCTGAATTGGTTGGAAAGCGCCCGATCTGATCGGGCATTTGTTATTACAGCATCCTGTATGTTGTGAAGTAAATGTTGGGGAGCCTAGCGGCGTTTGTACCCAGAGGTAATCTATAATGGCTAAGAAGATTGACGGCTATATCAAGCTGCAAGTTCCAGCTGGTAAAGCAAATCCATCTCCACCAATTGGTCCTGCTTTGGGTCAACGTGGTGTTAACATCATGGCATTCTGTAAAGAATTCAATGCTGCGACACAAAAACTTGAAGTAGGTTTGCCTATTCCTGTCGTGATCACTGTGTACAATGATAAGTCGTTCACTTTTATCATGAAAACTCCACCTGCATCTATTCTTCTTAAGAAAGCTGCTGGTATTCAAAAGGGTTCTTCTGTACCAAACAAAACTAAAGTTGGTAAGTTGACTCGTGCTCAATTAGAAGAAATCGCGACTACGAAAGAACCAGATTTAACTGGTGCTGATTTAGACGCACGTGTTCGTACCATCGCTGGTTCTGCACGTTCTATGGGCTTGGAAGTGGAGCTATAAGACATGGCAAAGTTAACTAAACGTCAAAAAGCCATTGCTGCTGCTGTCGATACTAACAAAGTTTATACTTTGGAAGAAGCGGTACAAGTTCTTAACGACCTACCTGCTGCTAAATTCAAAGAGTCTTTGGATGTTGCAGTGAATCTGGGTGTAGATCCACGTAAATCTGATCAGGTTGTTCGTGGCGCGACTACTCTTCCTGCGGGTACTGGTAAAACTGTACGTGTTGCAGTATTTGCTCAGGGTGCTGCTGCTGAAGCTGCTAAAGCTGAAGGTGCTGATATCGTAGGTTTTGATGATCTTGCTGAAAGCATTCAACAAGGTAATCTTGATTTTGATGTTGTAATCGCGGCTCCAGACGCAATGCGCGTTGTAGGTAAGTTGGGTACGATTCTTGGTCCACGTGGCTTAATGCCAAACCCGAAAGTGGGTACGGTTACTCCAGATGTTGCTGGTGCAGTTAAAAATGCGAAAGCAGGTCAGGCTCGTTACCGTGTAGACAAAGCAGGTATTATCCATGCTGCGATCGGTCAAGTAGGTTTTACCGCTGAAGCGATCCGTCAAAACGTTGAAACTTTAGTTGCTGACTTGAAAAAGTTAAAACCTGCAACTTCTAAAGGTGTTTATATCAAAAAGATCACTTTGAGCTCAACAATGGGCCCTGGTTTGACTGTTGATGTAAACAACGTTTCTAACTAATTTTAGTTAAAAGATTTTTAAAGGTCTTGGTGAATAAACGTATTTGATGAATCTTTGAGGATTTAAATACGTCATCAAGCGGACTTTGAATTGGTAAATATTAATTTGCCAGCGTCAAAGACCTCAGGTGGTTGGAGTTTCGACTTTGGCCTTAATTGATTGCCTGAGTAGACGCGGTGGTGTGATTTGTTCCTCCTCCGCGTGTAAGCCGAAAGGTTTACGAATTGGGAGTGCATCTAGCTCAGATGCATAAGTCACCTTAGGAGGTTTTACAATGGCTCTTCTTATCGAAGGCAAAAAACAGATCGTCGCAGAAGTCAACGAAGTTGCTTCTAAAGCGTTCTCTGCTGTTGTTGCTGATTATCAAGGTTTAACTGTCGAAAAACTTACTCAACTTCGTGTTGAAGCGCGTAAGTTAGGTGTTACTACACGTATCGTGCGTAATACTTTGGCTAAACGTTCATTTGAAGGTACTCAATTTGATATCTTGAATGACAACCTTGTAGGCCCAACAATTCTTGGTTTTTCAACTTCTGAAGACGACATGGGTGCAGCTGCACGCTTGTTTGAAGAATTTGCAAAAACGAACAAAGCATTTGAATTAAAAGCTGCTGCATTTGACGGCAAAGTTTATCAAGGTGCTGAAGTTAGCGTTATTGCAAACCTTCCAAACCAAGAAAAAGCACTTACTATGCTTGCCTCTGTTCTTCAAGCTCCTGTTTCGAAATTGGGTCGCTTACTTACAGCACTCAAAGAGAAAAACGAGTCAGAAGCAGCTTAATCACACTTTTACCTTATTCAATATCCATTTGGAGTTATTCTCATGGCTTTAACTAACGAAGAAATCTTAAACGCAGTTGCTGAAAAAACTGTTCTTGAACTTGTTGAATTAATCTCTGCTTTTGAAGAGAAATTCAATGTATCTGCTGCTGCTGTAGCTGTTGCTGCTGCTCCAGGTGCTGGCGCTGCTGCTGCTGAAGAACAAACTGAATTCAATGTTGAATTGACTTCTTTCGGCGCGAACAAAGTTGCTGTAATTAAAGCAGTTCGTGAAGCGACTGGTCTTGGTCTTAAAGAAGCGAAAGATCTTGTTGAAGGTGCTCCACAAGTTCTTAAAGAAGGCGTTTCTAAAGAAGAAGGCGAAGAGCTTAAGAAGAAACTTGAAGAAGCTGGTGCTACAGTTACACTTAAGTAATGCATCAAGGGGTCGATTTTTTGATAATCGGCCCCATAAAATGGCTGATGGCTCTTGGGTCATCAGCCTTTTTGCGTTACAATAATCGGCTCGATTTTTGTTTGTTTGATATAAAAACGCTCGATTTAAAGAACAAATGAAATAAATTCAAACGCTTACCAATATTTTTCTGGTTTAAAAATATTGTTAAGCGTTTTAATACCACTTAAAAATTGCAGCATTTGTAAAAGTGGTGGCCATATCGGCCTGCGTCATTCCATCCAAGCTCGTTCTGCAGGCGAGCCTGGTTTACTTTCCGAGGACTCCAGATGGCATACTCATATACCGAAAAGAAACGGATCCGTAAGAATTTTGGTAAATTGCCTAGCGTCATGGACGCTCCGTACTTGCTTTCGATTCAGGTCGATTCGTACAGAACGTTTTTACAAGATGGCAAATCACCGAAAAACCGCGAAGATATCGGTCTCCAAGCCGCATTTCGTTCAGTTTTTCCTATAGAAAGTTATTCTGGCAATGCTGCTTTAGAATTTGTTGAGTATAGTCTTGGTAAACCAGAGTTTGATGTACGCGAGTGTATTCTTCGCGGATCAACTTATGCGGCACCAATGCGCGTAAAAATTCGTTTGATCATTAAAGATCGTGAAACGAAATCAATTAAAGATGTTCGCGAACAAGAAGTGTATATGGGTGAAATGCCACTCATGACTGAGAACGGAACATTTGTGATTAACGGTACTGAGCGTGTCATCGTATCTCAGTTACACCGTTCACCAGGTGTGTTCTTCGATCATGATAAAGGTAAAACTCATTCAAGCGGTAAAGTGCTGTATTCAGCACGTATTATTCCTTACCGTGGTTCATGGTTAGACTTTGAATTTGATGCCAAAGATTTGGTTTACGTGCGTATTGACCGTCGTCGTAAGCTATTGGCTACGGTTATTCTGCGTGCACTGGGTTATAACAATGAGCAAATCCTTGATTTGTTCTATGAAAAAGTTCCTGTGTATCTGGACATGGGCAGCTACCAAATTGATCTTGTGCCTGAACGTTTACGCGGTGAAATGGCGCAGTTTGATATTACTGATAATGACGGTAAAGTCATTGTAGAACAAGGCAAACGTATTAATGCGCGTCATGTTCGTCAAATGGAAGCGTCTGGTCTAAGCAAGCTTTCAGTGCCTGATGAGTATCTATATGAGCGTATCACTGCTGAAGATATTACACTAAAAGATGGTGATATCATTCCTGCCAACACTTTGCTCAGCCATGAAGTGATGGTCAAGCTAGCTGAAGGCGGCGTAAAGCAGTTCAATATCCTGTATACCAATGATATCGATCATGGTCCGTTTATTGCGGATACTTTACGTGCTGATACCACATCAGGCCGTGAAGAAGCACTGGTTGAAATCTACAAGGTAATGCGTCCAGGTGAGCCACCAACGAAAGAAGCGGCTGAAAACTTGTTTAATAACTTGTTCTTCTCTTCTGAACGTTATGATTTGTCACCTGTCGGTCGTATGAAGTTTAACCGTCGTTTGGGTCGTCCTTACGAAGTCGGTACAGATCAAAAATCACGTGAAGTTGAAGGTATTCTCTCTAATGAGGATATCACTGATGTACTACGTACATTGGTTGAGATTCGTAACGGTAAAGGTGAAGTTGACGATATCGATCACTTGGGTAACCGTCGTGTCCGTTCAGTTGGTGAAATGACAGAGAACCAGTTCCGTGTGGGTCTGGTGCGTGTTGAACGTGCGGTGAAAGAGCGTTTAAGCCAAGCTGAAACCGATAACTTGTCTCCACAAGACTTGATCAATGCGAAACCTGTTGCTGCCGCGATCAAAGAATTCTTTGGTTCAAGCCAATTGTCTCAGTTTATGGATCAAAACAATCCATTGTCTGAAATTACACACAAACGTCGTGTATCAGCGCTTGGGCCAGGTGGTTTGACACGTGAACGTGCAGGCTTTGAGGTACGTGACGTACATCAAACTCACTATGGTCGTGTTTGTCCGATTGAAACGCCTGAAGGTCCAAACATTGGTTTGATCAACTCGCTATCTGTTTATGCAAAAGCCAACGATTTCGGTTTCTTGGAAACGCCTTATCGTAAGGTAGTCGATGGTCGTGTAACGGACGATGTTGAATATCTTTCTGCGATTGAAGAAGTGGGGACTGTGATTGCACAGGCCGACTCTGGTGTTGATGCAGAGGGTAACCTCGTTGAAGAAATGGTTTCAGTCCGTCATCAGGGCGAATTTGTACGTATGCCTCCTGAAAAAGTGACGCATATGGATGTTTCTGCGCAGCAAGTTGTTTCTGTAGCAGCATCATTGATTCCATTCCTTGAACACGATGATGCGAACCGTGCCTTAATGGGTTCGAACATGCAACGTCAGGCAGTGCCAACTTTACTTGCGGATAAACCGCTTGTGGGTACGGGTATGGAAGCGACCGTTGCACGTGACTCAGGCGTCTGTGTAATTGCAAAACGTGGTGGTGTGATTGAGTTTGTTGATGCATCACGTGTGGTCATTCGTGTTCATGAAAATGAAATGATCGCGGGTGAAGCAGGTGTTGATATTTATAACCTGATCAAATACACCCGTTCTAACCAAAACACTTGTATTAACCAGAAAGTTCTTGTGAATCTGGGCGATAAAGTTGGTCGTGGTGATGTATTGGCTGATGGTCCTTCTACCGATGGTGGTGAGTTGGCATTGGGTCAAAACATGCGCGTCGCGTTCATGACATGGAATGGTTATAACTACGAAGACTCAATCTTGTTATCTGAGCGAGTTTTGCAGGAAGATCGTTTAACTTCGATTCACATTCAGGAATTATCATGTGTTGCACGTGATACCAAGTTAGGTGCAGAAGAAATTACTGCCGATATTCCGAATGTAGGTGAAGCTGCTCTATCCAAGCTAGATGAATCTGGTATTGTGTATATCGGTGCAGAAGTTACTGCAGGTGATATTCTTGTGGGTAAAGTAACACCTAAAGGTGAAACTCAACTTACTCCAGAAGAAAAATTGCTTCGTGCAATCTTCGGTGAAAAAGCCGCTGACGTGAAAGATTCATCTTTACGAGTTCCGTCTGGTACGAAAGGTACGGTGATCGATGTACAAGTCTTCACACGCGATGGTCTTGAGAAAGATGATCGTGCACTTGCGATTGAAAAAGCGCAATTGGATTCGTACCGTAAAGATTTGAAAGAAGAATACAAAATCTTTGAAGAAGCAGCACGTGAACGTATTGTGCGCTTATTAAAAGGTCAGGATTCTAACGGTGGTGGCACGACTAAACGTGGTGACAAACTGACTGAAGATTTATTGTCTGGTCTTGAGCTGGTCGATTTACTTGAAATTCAACCAAGTGATGAAGGCATCGCTGAGCGTTTAAGTCAAATTCAAGTATTCTTGAAAGAGAAGAGTGCTGAAATTGATGAGAAATTTGCAGAGAAAAAACGCAAATTAGCGACGGGTGATGAGTTAACGACGGGTGTCTTGAAAGTCGTTAAAGTCTACCTTGCAGTTAAACGTCGTATCCAGCCAGGTGATAAAATGGCGGGTCGTCACGGGAACAAAGGTGTTGTTTCTAACATCTTGCCTGTAGAAGACATGCCACATGATGCCAATGGTGTACCTGTCGATATCGTCTTGAACCCATTAGGTGTACCATCGCGTATGAACGTGGGTCAGATTCTGGAGACACATCTAGGATTGGCAGCCAAAGGTCTGGGTGAACAAATCGATAAGATGTTGCAACAACAGCGTACCATTGCCGAACTTCGTATCTTCCTTGATAAGATTTACAACAAGGTCGGTGGTGAGCAAGAAGATCTAAACAGTCTGACTGATGATGAAGTCTTGGTATTGGCTGGCAACTTGCGTAAAGGTGTACCACTAGCAACTCCTGTATTTGATGGTGCTGAAGAAAGTCAAATTAAAGAGTTACTTGAGTTGGCTGAATTGCCACGTACTGGTCAACAGATTTTGTTTGATGGACGTACAGGTGAACAGTTTGACCGTCCTGTAACCGTAGGTTATATGTACATGTTGAAACTGAACCACTTGGTGGATGACAAGATGCATGCGCGTTCAACAGGTTCATATTCTCTGGTAACGCAACAACCATTGGGTGGTAAAGCTCAATTCGGTGGTCAGCGTTTCGGTGAGATGGAAGTCTGGGCACTGGAAGCTTATGGCGCAGCATATACCCTTCAGGAAATGCTCACTGTGAAGTCGGATGACGTTGAAGGTCGTACACGCATCTATAAGAACATTGTAGATGGTAACCATTATATGGATCCGGGTATGCCTGAATCATTCAACGTATTGACCAAAGAGATCCGTTCTTTAGGTATCAACATTGAACTGAAAAATGGTGACTAAATCCCCCTCGATTCCCCTTTGTTAAAGGGGGCCCCTCTTTTCAAAGAGGGGTTAGAGGAGATTTTCAAATTTCAGTAAAAACAATATTTGTGACCCAGTCGGATGAGCCTAGCTCTCTGACACACGGAGAAAAAAATTGAAAGACTTGCTCGATATCATGCGTAAGAAAACGGATTCTGACGGTCATGCACCCGTTGAATTCGACCGTATCCGTATTGGTCTTGCGTCACCAGAAATGATTAAGTCATGGTCTCACGGTGAAGTGAAAAAGCCTGAGACAATCAACTACCGTACGTTTAAACCAGAACGTGATGGTTTGTTCTGTGCCAAAATCTTTGGTCCAGTCAAAGATTACGAATGCTTGTGTGGTAAATACAAGCGTATGAAATACAAAGGCGTCATTTGTGAAAAATGTGGCGTTGAAGTCACCACTGCAAAAGTTCGTCGTGAACGTATGGGTCACATCGAGCTTGCTTCGCCAGTGGCGCACATCTGGTTCTTGAAATCATTACCAAGCCGTATTGGTTTATTACTAGATATGACACTTCGTGATATCGAACGTGTGTTGTATTTCGAATCTTATGTCGTGACTGATCCTGGTATGACTCCATTCGAGAAATACCAGTTGCTTAGCGATGAAGAATATTACAACGCCCTTGAAGAACACGGTGATGAATTTACTGCGAAAATGGGTGCGGAAGCGGTTCAGGATTTGTTGAAAGACATCGATCTTGAAGCTGAAATCGCGCGTCTTCGTGAAGAAATTCCACAAACAACCTCAGAGACGAAACTGAAAAAAGCGTCTAAGCGTCTGAAGTTGATGGAAGCGTTTAAAGAGTCAAACAACAAGCCAGAATGGATGGTGATGAATGTACTGCCAGTACTTCCACCAGACTTGCGTCCACTTGTACCACTTGAAGGTGGTCGTTTTGCGACGTCTGACTTGAACGATCTTTACCGTCGTGTAATTAACCGTAACAACCGTTTGAAGCGTCTGCTTGACCTTGCAGCACCAGATATCATCGTACGTAACGAAAAACGTATGTTACAAGAATCTGTTGATGCCTTGTTAGATAATGGTCGTCGTGGCCGTGCGATCACAGGTTCAAACAAACGCCCATTGAAATCTTTGGCAGATATGATCAAAGGTAAACAAGGTCGTTTCCGTCAGAACTTGTTGGGTAAACGTGTTGACTATTCTGGTCGTTCGGTCATTACCGTTGGTCCTACTTTACGCTTGCATCAATGTGGTCTTCCGAAGAAGATGGCACTTGAACTATTCAAGCCATTTATTTTCGCAAAATTGCAGGCATCTGGTCAGGCAACCACCATTAAAGCTGCCAAGAAAATGGTTGAGCGCGAGACTCCTGAAGTTTGGGACGTTCTAGCGAATGTGATTCGTCAACATCCAGTGATGTTGAACCGTGCACCGACACTTCACCGTTTAGGTCTACAAGCCTTTGAACCGATTTTGATCGAAGGTAAAGCGATTCGTTTGCATCCATTGGTTTGTACTGCATTTAACGCCGACTTTGACGGTGACCAAATGGCAGTACACGTTCCATTGACCTTGGAAGCACAGCTTGAAGCACGTGCTTTGATGATGTCGACCAACAACATCTTGTCACCAGCCAATGGTGAGCCGATTATTGTTCCGTCTCAGGACGTCGTCTTGGGTCTTTACTACATCACGCGTGATGCAGTCAATGCCAAAGGCGAAGGCATGGTCTTTGCTGATACGCACGAAGTAAACCGTGCTCTGGCCACCAATAAAGTTGCGATCCATGCACGTGTAAAAGTGCGTGTGCATCAGACTGTAATTGATGAAAATGGTCAGCGTGAAAAGCAAACCATTATTGTGGATACCACACCGGGTCGTTGCTTACTTTGGGAAATCGTTCCAGAAGGCTTAAGCTTTGACATGATCAACCTTGAGATGACCAAGAAAAACATCTCAAAACTGATCAACTCTTGCTACCGTAAATTAGGTCTAAAAGACACCGTCATCTTTGCTGACCAATTGATGTATTTGGGCTTCCGTCAAGCGACTCGCTCAGGTGTATCGGTGGGTATGGAAGACATGGTGATTCCGCCACAAAAGCAAGTCATTATTGACAAAGCAGAAACTGAAGTTCGTGAAATTGAGCAACAGTTTGAACAAGGCTTTGTGACTGCGGGTGAGCGTTATAACAAAGTGGTCGATATTTGGGCGCGTACTAACGATCAAGTCGCTAAAGCGATGATGGATAACTTGTCATTTACCAATGTGAAGAACAAACAGGGTGAAGACGAGAAACAAAAATCGTTCAACAGCATCTACATGATGTCTGACTCTGGTGCACGTGGTAGTGCGGCTCAGATTCGTCAGTTGGCGGGTATGCGTGGTTTGATGGCAAAACCAGATGGTTCGATCATCGAAACGCCAATTAAAGCGAACTTCCGTGAAGGTCTAACGGTTCTTCAGTACTTTATTTCAACGCACGGTGCGCGTAAAGGTTTGGCCGATACAGCATTGAAAACTGCGAACTCAGGTTACTTGACTCGTCGTTTGGTTGACGTAGCACAAGACTTGGTGATTACTGAGCCAGACTGCGGTACTGCGGGCGGTTTAGTCATGACTCCATTCATTCAGGGTGGGGATGTGATTGAGCCATTACGTGATCGCGTATTGGGTCGTGTAACAGCAGAAGATGTACGTCGTGCATCGGACAATGAAGTGGTATTGCCACGTGGCACTTTGATTGACGAGAAAATTGCAGCTCAGCTTGAAGAAGCGGGTGTCGATGAAGTGAAAGTTCGTTCAGTCATCGCATGTGAATCGTCATTTGGTGTTTGTGCGAAATGTTATGGTCGTGATTTGGCTCGTGGTCATCAGGTTAACCCAGGTGAGTCTGTTGGTGTTATGGCAGCTCAATCGATTGGTGAACCAGGTACACAGTTAACGATGCGTACCTTCCACGTGGGTGGTGCTGCAAGCCGAACTTCTGCTGCGAACAGTGTACAAGTGCGTAACAAAGGTACTGTACGTTTCCATAATGTGAAAACGGTACAACACGCCAAAGGTCACTTGGTTTCTGTTTCGCGTTCAGGCGAAATTGGTATTGCCGATGAGTTAGGTCGTGAGCGTGAGCGTTATAAACTGCCTTATGGTGCAAGCATTCTGTTGAAAGACGGTGAGTTTGTTGAAGCAGGCGGTATTGTCGCAACTTGGGATCCGCATACACATCCACTTGTAACAGAAGTGGCAGGGAAAGCGCGATTCAGTCAAATTGCGGATGGTGTCACTGCAACGTCTAAAACTGATGATGCGACGGGTATGACTACGGTTGAAATCTTGCCTGTGACAGCACGTCCTGCGTCTGGTAAAGATTTACGTCCTGCAATCGTCTTGGATACAACTGATGGCGGCGAGCAGTTCTACTTCTTGCCACAAAATACCATCGTAACCGTACGTGATGGTGAAACCATTGGTGTGGGTGATGTTATTGGTCGTGTACCGCAAGAAACTTCACGTACTCGTGATATTACCGGTGGTCTACCGCGTGTTGCTGACTTGTTCGAAGCACGTAAGCCAAAAGAGCATGCGATCTTGGCAGAAATATCAGGTATCGTGAGCTTTGGTAAAGAGACCAAAGGTAAAAACCGTTTAGTGATCACGCCTGATGATGGTTCTGAAATCTACGAAGAATTGATTCCGAAATGGCGTCAAATCAACGTGTTCGAAGGCGAGCATGTGAACCGTGGTGAAACCATTTCTGATGGTCCACAAAATCCACATGACATCTTGCGTTTGAAAGGTGAAGTGGCATTGACCAACTACATCGTGAACGAAGTTCAGGACGTTTATCGTCTACAAGGTGTAAAAATCAACGATAAGCACATTGAAGTCATCGTACGTCAAATGTTGCGTAAAGTTGATATCACTGATGGTGGTGATACCAGCTTCATCAAAGGTGAGCAAGTGGACTACATCCGTGTCGTTCAAGAAAACCAAGCAGTCTTGGCTCAGAACAAGTTCCCTGCGAAGTTTGAACGTCAATTGATGGGGATTACCAAAGCATCGCTTTCGACTGACTCATTCATCTCTGCTGCATCGTTCCAGGAAACCACTCGTGTGTTAACTGAAGCGGCTGTAACAGGTAAAGAAGATGATTTACGTGGCTTGAAAGAAAACGTAGTTGTGGGTCGTTTGATCCCAGCAGGTACGGGTCTAGCGTATCATCTCGAACGTCGTCGTCAGGAAGCTGAAGCGGCTGAGTATGAATTGCACAACGACTTTAGTGATGTTGATCAAGCTTTCAGTCAGGCATTAAACTCTGATCAATTTTAAAGATTGATTGAAAAAGAAAGGCACCTACGGGTGTCTTTTTTTATGCAAAAAAATAGATGAATTTGTCCAATTTTTTTGATTACAAAATCACTGCATGGATGGGGCATTTTGTTACATGATCTTATTAAAAAATTCTCCAAAAATGCTTATTCTGATAGGTATTAAACGAGGAGCTAAGCATGAAAAAAACAATGAGTTTAATGGCGATCGCTGTCATGTCGACCGCAATTCTCGCTGGTTGTCAGGATATGAGTCCATCGAATCAACGTATTGGCGCTGCTGCTTTAGGTGGTGCTGTTGGTGGTGGCGTGGGTAACCATGTGGGTGGTGGCGTTGGTGCTGCTGCTGGCGGTGCTTTAGGTGGTGGCGTAGGTGCTAATGCCAAAGGTGGTAATAGTAGCTCAACAACCAGTAGTGCCGTTGGAGCGGGTATTGGATCTGTCGTCGGCAAGGCGATATTTGGTGGCGATGGTGGTGCTGCGATTGGTGGAGCCATTGGTGGCGGTGCGGGTGCGGCCATTCAAGAGAAAAAATAATGTTTTATCGATGACAAAAAAGACAGCACGAAGCTGTCTTTTTTGATAGGAATTTAGACAAATATAGAATCTTTGATTTTATCAAAACTCTTTAAATTTCAAATAAAAATAAGATCAATGATACTTTTCAAATGGTTTTGGCTTTTTACGACGAATATAAAGTGTTTTTTGAATCTCTGCGATTCTGACACCAGATTCATCAAAAAGATTAACGGTATAGTTTCTTAGCACTGGTGCATAATTTTCTGCTAGTTCACGGATATGCTCAAGTTCCATCGCATCTAGGCGAATATCTGCATACACGGTACTTCGTCCAGGTGATAAAAAGTTGATATTGGCAGACTTATCCCAAACGATATATTTTGAGCCCAGATGATGCATGAGGATCAACATATAAAAAGGATCCACCATCGAGTATAAGCTCCCCCCAAAATGAGTCCCGACAATATTTTGGTTTTTTCGGGTGAGGGGCATTTTGACTCGGATGTAATAATTTTTCAGATCAATTTTGTCAATGCTAATCCCCGCACCACGATAAGGTGAATAGCGATTAATAATAAACTTTGAGACAGCGGGTATGGTTTGAAGTTGCTTTAAAATATTCATGAGGGTCAATTGATTTTCTATAGGCTATCTTCATACTAAATAACTAACATCATTCTGGCATTGATAGCAATGCCTAATCCGATTAAAGAAATGGTCAATCAAAAACAAAAAGGAAATGGCATGCATCCTCAGATTCACACTGTCCAAACTTCCGATCAGCAGACCTTATGTGCTAAAACATGGGGCGATCAGCAAAAACCAGCCTTGGTACTGGTTCATGGTTATCCTGATAATCAGGAAGTCTGGGAGCCGATTATTCATGAGCTGATCGATGATTTTTATATAATCACCTATGATGTTCGTGGCGCTGGTCAATCCAGCATTCCTAAGCATATTCGGGATTATCGGCTTGAACGCCTTTCTCTGGATCTGGAAGCAGTTGTCAATCAATTGTTGTTAGATCGACCATTTCATTTGGCTGCGCATGATTGGGGGTCGATCCAAAGCTGGGAATCGGTGACTGAACCTAAGTTTAAAGATCGTATTTTGTCTTATACCACGATTTCAGGCCCTTGTTTGGACCATGCTGCTTGGTTGCTACGTGATGAAGTTAAAACTCATCCAGCCAATTTTTTGAAGAAATTATCAAAATCATGGTATATCGGCGCATTTCATCTGCCCTTCATTGCACCTACCGTCTGGCATTATTTCACTCCCGAAAAATGGGGAAAAATCTTAAATGGTTTGGAAAGGAAGCAAGATTTACCATTGAATTTTCATATTGCGAGTGATGGAAAATATGGGGTTAATCTTTATCGAGCGAATTTTATTCCAAGTTTGACTCGACCACGTCAGCGCTATGCACAATGCCCAGTTCAGGCTGTGGTACTCATGCGTGATGCTTTTGTCAGCCCTGATTATATTTTAAAAGGAATGCCAAAATGGGTGGAGCAATTTGAATATGTTGAACTGGATGCCAATCATTGGGCAATGTTGAGTGAACCACAAAAAATGGCAGACTATATTCGTCAGTTTGCTTGGTCTCAACAGTCAGTTTAATTCAATGGTCGCAATAAAAAACCACCTTTAGATTGCCATGAAAGGTGGTTTTTTATACCAGTTAACATTGATTAGATTTTTGGTTTGACCCAAATCTTGTAAGCAACAGCTAATAAAAGTAACCAGAAAATGCCGACATACAGGGCAGGGCGCGTATCAGGGAAATAGCCAATCACCGCAATCACAAAGATCATAAATGCGGTAGCAAGTGCAGGTGCTACAGGCCAACCAATCATCGGGAAATCAAGCTTTTTAATTTCATCACTCGATAATTTTCTGCGCATGCCAAAATGCGATAATAAAATCATCAGCCAAACATAGACCGTCGCAAAAGTCGCGATCGAAGCAATAATTTCAAATACATTTTTAGGAATTAGGTAATTTAGAACCACGCCAATTAACAATACGCCAGCCATGACCACCACGGTCATCCACGGCACACCGAATTTAGACGTTTTACGGAACACTTCAGGTGCTTGTCCTTTGAGTGCCATACCGTACATCATACGACCTGCGCCAAATACATCACTATTAATCGCTGAAATAGCTGCTGTAATTACCACGACATTCAATACGGCAGCGGCAGATTTAATGCCTAAACTCTCAAAAATTTGTACAAATGGACTGCCTTGAGTCCCGATCTGATTCCATGGAAAAATCGACATTAAGACAAAAATAGTCAAAACATAGAACAGGATAATTCGGATCGGAACAGCATTAATGGCACGTGGAATGGCCGTTTTCGGATTTTCTGTTTCACCTGCGGTAATGCCGATGATTTCAATTCCACCAAAAGCGAACACGACCACTGAGAAACAGGCGATGACACCCATTACTCCATTTGGCATAAAGCCGCCATGTTCCCATAGATTAGAAATACCAGGATTAAAGCTAGTATTGGGAACATGCAAACCATAAAACATAATGCCAAAGCCACCACAGATCATGGCAACAATGGCGCTCACTTTAATAATCGATAGCCAGAATTCAAGCTCACCGTAAAATTTGACATGAATCAGATTAATTGCACCCAAAAAGAAGATGAGCGATAAAATCCATGTCCAGCGTGGCACATCAGGAAACCAAAATCCCATATAGATGCCAAAAGCGGTGACATCTGCTATGGCAACAATCACCATCTCAAAAACATAGGTCCAACCTGTGGTGAAACCAGCCAAAGGGCTCACATAATCGGAGGCATAACGACTAAATGAGTCTGAAACTGGGTTGTGTACGGCCATTTCGCCAAGCGCGCGCATCACGATATAAATGGCAATACCCGCGATGACATAGGCCATCAAGACTGCGGGACCTGCGAGTTTAATAGCAGAAGCAGATCCATAGAACAGACCTGTACCAATGGCAGAGCCTAAAGCTAAAAAACGGATGTGGCGTGTATTGAGTCCACGCTTTAAAGAAGAATTCTGTGACATCGATTACTCCAATTCTTGCGCGTATTGTATCGGAGCTACATTCAATGTTCACTTTATTTATATAAAAAATGAAAAATTTGGGCTGGACAAGACATTGATCGAAATAAACTTACAAATTTATTTAAATTAATTAAATTAACAAAATGAAAGATTAAAAATAAATATAAGCTTGTGATTAAATATTTTAAAATAATAGACTTCTTTGATCATTATTTAGTTTTTTATTTTTCTCCCGTAGGTGGGGATAAAAAGATTTTATGAAAATAGTCTAATAATCACAAAACCTTATTATTTTGGTTGGTTTTAAAGTATATTAATTTAATTGGATTTATTTGTGTTTAATTTGGCATTTTAAAAACATACTAAAATACTCTGATTAAAATAAATAAATAAGAATATCATTGTGTTATAAATGATGTTTAAAATGTGTTTATAATCTGTATTGCGTTTAATATATATATAATATTATGATGTTATCAAGATATTAAGAGGTAATAAAAATGTTGAAACAAGCTGCTGTTATTGCATTATTAGGTTTGTCTTCTTCTGTTTTTGCAGGTGATTGGCAGGTTAAAGTCGGGGCAAGTTATATTGCGCCAACCAGTGATACTCAAACTGCATTAGGCAAAGTTGAAGCGGATGATGAGTTTGCTTTTACACCATCTGTTGAATATTTCTTTGGTGACTCACCATTCTCTGCTGAATTACTTCTTGCAACACCGATTAACCATGACGTGTTATTGGATGGTAATAAGGTTGCAAGAGTAAAACATTTACCACCAACCATCACAGCAAAATATAACTTTAAAAACGCGACACGCTTTACACCATATATTGGTGTAGGTGCAACTGCTTTCATTCCATGGGATGAGTCAGGTGTAGCAGATAAAGTCAAAAATGATTACGGTTTCGCGGGACAAGTTGGCTTCACTTTCCAACCTGCTGATGCAAAAAATTGGGGTGTTTACTTCGATGTGCGTTATGCAGATTTGAGCCCAGAAGTTCGTTTAGTCGACAACTTAGGTACGTTTGATTTAGATATCGACCCAGTGATTTATACACTAGGTTATAGCTATAGATTCTAAGGAAGATATAGCCTTTTAAAACTCCCTCGTGGGGAAGGGAGTTTTTAACTGATAATGCACTTAATAATAATGATATAGAGAACAACAATAATATGATCATCGGCATGATAAGCCTGACAGGAAACTGTGAGGCTTTTTTTATGGTTGTGACTGATGTTGTACAGAAAATGGCAAAAATTTACTTATTCAAATGAACATAATTGTTAAAGTTAAAATAATAAATCCAACAAGAGCGTTTCAATGAAAAAATTACGAATAGTTCTGCTCAGTAGTTTATTTTGTATAAATGGTTTAAGTCTCGCCCATGCTGCAAGTTTCTCCTGCGATAAAGCCAAAACCAGTACAGAAAAAACCATTTGTCAAAACCGCAGTTTAAATGATGCCGATGTAAAAATGGCAACAACTTATAATATTGTTGTTCACGCCTTGCCAATGGGCGGTCGTGATGCCGAAAAAAGCGCCCAATACCAATGGCTCAAGCAACGTGATAGCTGTCGCGCCAACGTGAATTGTATTGCGCAGCGTTATAGTGAACGCCAAAAGCATCTGGATGATATTGTGCAAAATCGTATTCTAACGCAAGGGCCATTTTAAACCAGATAAAATTCTTAGCTTTTGCTATTGAAAAAAGCATGACTCACTCCAATACATACAGCATCAAAGAATATGCAACAACACATTGTATTTTAGGAGTGAGTGATGAGCGAGCAAAAAACTTCACAGAACTATAGCTTTCAGGCAGAAGTTGCCCAACTTTTACATTTAGTGACCCATTCACTATATTCCAATCCAGAAATTTTTCTGCGTGAATTGATTTCAAATGCTTCCGATGCTTGCGATAAATTACGCTTTGAAGGGATTAACCATCCAGAATATTATGAAAATGATCCAGATTTACATGTACGCGTTAGTCTGGATAAAGAGCATAAAACCATTACCATTTCTGACAATGGGATTGGTTTAAATCAGCAGGAAGCGATTGATAACCTCGGAACTATTGCCAAATCAGGCACCAAAGATTTTATGTCTAAATTAACGGGTGATCAAAAATCTGATGCGCAGTTAATTGGTCAGTTTGGTGTTGGTTTTTATTCAGGATTTATTGTTGCGGATAAAATCACGGTTGAATCGCGTCGTGCAGGTTTACCTGCGGAGGAAGGTGTACGCTGGATCAGTGGTGGTACGGGTGAATTTGAAGTTGAACAAATCAATAAGGCTTCACGTGGTACAGACATCATTTTACATTTACGTGACGATGCACTGGATTATTTAGAAAGTCATAAAGTTAAACAAATTATCAATAAATATTCCGATCACATTAGCCTGCCAATCCAGATGCAAAAAGAAGTCTGGCAAGAAGATGAAGTGGTAGAAGGTGAAGAACCCTCAACCCACGGCAAGATGGTGAAAACTGAGGAATGGGAAACCATCAACTCGGCTAGCGCACTTTGGACGCGTAATAAAAATGAGATTTCTGAAGAACAATATATCGAGTTTTATAAGAATCTGAGCCATGATTTTGATGCACCACTTGCATGGGCGCATAATCGTGTTGAAGGTAGTACCGAATATACTCAGCTTCTTTATATTCCTGCTAAAGCACCGCATGACATTTTTACTCGTGAAGCCAAAGCGGGGATCAAACTGTATGTGAAACGTGTCTTTATTATGGATGATGCGGATAATTTGATTCCAAATTATTTACGCTTTGTGCAAGGTGTGGTGGACAGTGCCGATTTGCCATTGAATGTAAGCCGTGAACTATTACAAGAAAGCCGTGATGTCAAAACCATTCGTGAAGGCAATGCGCGTCGTGTGCTGACCTTACTTGATGGTCTGGCAAAATCTGAAGATGAAAGCGATCAGCAAAAATTCAAAACCTTCTATACCGAATTTGGCGCGGTGCTGAAAGAAGGTTTGGGTGAAGACTTTAATAACCGTGAACGTATTCTAAAATTACTACGCTATGCGACTTCAACTCATGACGAGGTCAGTACATCTTTGGCTGACTATAAAGCGCGCATGAAAGAAGGGCAAAAAGCCATTTACTATGTAACCGCAGATAGTTTAAATGCTGCTAAAAACTCACCACAACTGGAGTTGTTCAAGAAAAAAGGCATTGAAGTTTTACTCATGTCTGAACGTGTCGATGAATGGGCAATGAATTTTGTGCATGAGTTTGATGGCACAGCATTGCAAAATGTGTCTAAAGGTGCAGTTGATCTAGGTGATTTGCAAGATGCAGAAGAGAAAAAAGCCTTAGAAGAAGCGGCTGAACAGTTTAAACCTGTGGTCGAAAAACTTGGTGAATCACTGAAAGACAAAACCAAAGAAGTTCGTGTCACCACGCGTTTAGTCGATTCGCCTGCTTGTTTGGTAACCTCAGAAGGCGAATTATCGCCGCAACTGATTCGTATGCTCAAGCAGGCAGGTCAGGAAGTACCTGAAATCAAGCCAACGCTTGAGATTAACCCAGAGCATCCATTGGTAAAAAAACTGGAAGGTTCAGCGCATTTTGATGATCTGGCCAATGTGATTTTTGATCAGGCGGTCATTGCGGAAGGCGGTTTACCAGAAGATCCAGCGGCGTATGTGAAACGAATTAACCGTTTATTACTCAAATAAATCCACGATAAACAAAGCCCTGACTTCGGTCGGGGTTTTTTATGCCATGATGATTGTGAGTAACCTTAGACTTATCCACAGTATTGTTGCTTTTCTAGGCAGATTAAAAATTTGCTTCGAGCTGAAGTGTGGTGCTAAACACGTGTTGCAGTTGTTTGTCGGTCGTTGTAAGGTCATGATAATAAGAAATTTGGTTATCAATAAAAATCCAGTCACGCCATAATGGTCGTCGCCATGAAAGATACGGCCCCCATAGTTGTAATTCCCAATCCTTTTTTTCTTGATCGTAGACACCACTACTGTAAATTCCATAAATCAAACGATGATTTTTTAAAAATTGATACTGTTGAAAGGTTCGATTGGCCCAATAATATTCTTCATCCTGACTTTTATTCAGGCTAAATTGATTGGAAAAAAGAGTATTATCTTGTAATTTTTGATTCAGATTGAAGGTCGTTTCAGAATAATTTTTACTACTCGAACCATAACGAAATAATTGTTGAGTATCGATACTGATATCATGCCTTAACACCCATTGTTTCTTTGCTAAAAACTGGACATACACATCACTGTCTGAATTTGAACCCAGATTAATATCGTTAGAAAAAGGCAGCAAGCTGGTGATGGTACTGATACTGGCACTAATGGGATCAGGATTAGTTACTTTATTTTTTTTACTTTTAGTTTTATGCGTTTTTCCAAATTTTTTAACAGCTTGGGGGTGTTGCTGCAAAGTCCTTGCCCATAAAGAATCGTTATCAAAAACAGCCAATAATTCCTGACTCAGTTGTTCGTTGGAAAGAATGCTTTCTTGTTCTGAATTTACCTGTGCTTCTGTACATGTTAATTTTGATAAGTGTTGCCGATTTAGATGCACTGTATAAGACTGAAAAGAATAGGGTTTAAAAGTAGAATGGCCTAATACCCATACCGCATAAATACTACATAGGCTTAAAATGATCACAAGCTGAAAATGAACGATAAGGTATCGCTTCATGAAAAAAATAATAAGAATAATGAATGTGGAACAGAATATAAAACCAATCTTAATTTTTTATTTAAGTTTCGATGCGCTTGGTCAAGCGCTTGCCAAAATACCACATGGCAAGCGCAAAAAGATGGTTTCTTATTTAAAATAAAGCCTCTAACCGGACAAAAGTACTCACATAGTGGCTGCGGTTTTCACGATGATCATTAAAATAATTGAGATCGCCTTGTACATAAAACCATTCACGCCAGAGTTGTTGACGCCAAGACATGAACGGCCCCCAACTATTTAAACGTAAGTCGCTATTATTGTAATATCCGCCTGTATACAAGCCGTAATTAAAACGATTATTGGCAAAGAACTGATGCTGTCTAAATAAACGGTTATCCCACCACAGATCATCATCCTGATCATCAGCATAAGTTAGGCTGAATTGGTTAGAGAGAAAAGCCTCATTGGGACGCGCATGTGTCAGTTCCAGATTGGTTCTTAAATAGTTTTTACTATCGATGCCATAACGATAAATTTGTTCCGCGTAAAACGAAAAATCGTTGCGTAGCGGCCACGCGCGTTTGGCTTTTAAGCGGACATAAATGTCATCCCCAGAACGAATCCCTAGATCGGCATCAGTTTCAAACGGTAATTTTTTTGAGAAATCAGACCATCGTAGTGCCAATGAACCATTATTGTCACGGGTTTGACGAGAATCTAAGCGTTTTTTATCCCCGTTTGGATCGATATTGGTATTGGCGACATTATTATCAAACTCATCATCGAGTGAGTCATCACCAAACACGACGCTAAAACGCCGTTCGAGTGTTGGAAGTTTAATTTTTCCTCGAATACGTGGCTTAATCTCATAGCCATTATATTTATCCCAATAATTATCTAGCATGATCCTCAAGGTGGCATCGGCTGGTTTTTTTGGATCTACATCACCAAACCAATGATCGATTTTGCCAGAGGTACGGTCTGCCCAACGGCTAATATCATGCTGCTTACGATCAAACCACGTTAGATCTTGAGTTTCAGATACAGGAGGAACATTGGGCGTATCTGACTCAGGAGGTAAAATGGTCGGTGTTGAATCAATCCATGCAGGAATTAAATCTAATAGATTTTTATCTTGTGATTGATTTAATTGATGTAATTTGACTGCATAGGCGACAGAGGTTCGTGGCGTATTGGGATCATTTGGTAAAACCAAGGGCTGATCTTGCTCGGAAGATTGATCGAAACTCACATCTTTTGTTTCTGTATTGGCGGAAAGCGAAGTTATTCCCCCCAAACACACTAAGAAATATAAAACGCGAGAACCCAAGTTAAAATAATTAGCTTTCATCATAATGGCTGTACATTGTTTATTATCTCATTTATGTGATAACTCTTGTTGATTTACGTCATAAAATCAAGTCCTAGCAACAAAACTAAGTAATTTTAAGAAGATACGTTATTTTTTTGTATATAAATAATTTGAAGTTTATACAAATATCGTAATGATTAATGGATTTTGAAAATAAATTGATGATGATTACCCCTGCAATAATCAAGAACATACCCAATAACGCTGGGAAGTCCAATTTTTGTTTGAGTACAATAACGTTGATGGCCGCTACCAGTACAATTCCTGTACCTGCCCAAATAGCATAGCTGATGCCTACAGCTAAGGTCTTAACGACAATACTTAATAAATAGAATGCACAGATATAGCAAATCACCATAATTAAGGTATAAAGTGCATGGGTAAAGCCTTTGGTATGTGGCAACAAAGATGTTGCAATGACCTCAAATATAATCGCAAGGCCAAGCGCTAGATACGCTTTAATCATGGATTACACCATTTGGAATCAATAAAGCGCAATTGCCAAAATTTTAATTGAACCAAAAAAAATTATATCGACCAAATAAAAACTCTCCACAAAGGGAGAGTCTTCAAGATATTAAGATAAGAATAAGTGATTAAAGTGATTCAAATCCTTTTTTTATTTAGGCTGAAGCATGAGTATGTTGGCAGCGACGAGAATAAATCTTACCAGCTATACCTCCAATCAACGCACCACTAAAGGTTCCAAAAACAGGAAGAATGCTGCCTGCTACCGCACCTATTACCACACCTTTTACAGTTGGAGAGAAACGTGATTTTTTTGCTGATTCCTGCTCATTTGCTGTTGAAGTGTTGGCTGTATCTAATATATTAGGATTTTGATCAGTTGCCATTTTCATTTCCTCTTATTTAGGTTGAGATATCCATGACCTGAATTGAGTCGAACGAGTCATTGAATTTATCTAAACACAAGATTCAGCCTGAATTTGTGGCAGAGCTGTTAATAAGAAATCAAGTTTAGTAACAACCTTGACAGTTTCGTTGCAAGCCACATACTTTGGGTGAAAGAACTTTTCCATAAAGTGTCTAAAGCAATTTTTTGTATTTCATCCATTCGTGAAACTTTTACAATACTCAAAAATAAATCCAGAGGAATACTGTGAAAAAATTAAAAGCACTCTCTATCGTAGCGCCCGCTTGTGAGCGAATTATCTCAGGACAGAAAAAACTGGAAATTCGTTCATGGCGACCCGAACATTTGCCGTTATGTGATTTAGTGATTGTACAAAATACGCAATTTCTGCATAAAGACGGTGATGAACAAATCGGGACAGCGATGGCAATCATTGATATTGTTGCTGCACATGCATGGCGTAAAGATGAAATTGAAATGGCCTGTGCAAACTATTGGACAGAAGGATATTGGGCTTGGGAAATTACCAATGTGCGTCCGCTTGTACCTGGCATTCAGTGCATGGCCAAACGTAGGATTTATGAGATTGATCTTGCTATATGAAAAAGGCTATAAAAAATCCCCCTGAATGAGGGGGATAAACTCAATGCTGTTCATCCATTGATTGGGTTGGATGAACATGACGAGAAATTAAAATTACAGCGCAGTTGATGCATCTGATTTTAAAAGTTCTCAATCAGTGAACCTAGTCTATTTATGCAACGCAGCATTGCAAAATAAGCCTCGACGAACCCAGTTTAACACCGAGATTTATTTTTGCGGAATTTCGCAACTGTCATCATGACAACTTGCTGCTGTCGTAGCGGTGATGGATGATTGAGGCTGATCCTGCGCTTGCTGTAAAGCCTGTAGAAAAACCTCACGTGGCTGTGCGCCTGACAGAGCTAACTTTTGATCGAACACGAAAAAAGGTACGCCACTAATATTGAGCTGTTCATGCGCAATTTTTTCATCATGACGGACAAAATCAGCCAACTCATCGCTATCAAGTACAAACTCGACTTCGGCATGATCCAAGCCAATTCTGGAGGCAATTTCCTCTACAACTTCACGTTCACCAATAGCAAGACCTTCTGTCATATATGCATGGAAAAAGGCTTCCTCCGCTTGACTTCCTAAGCCCTTACTTTGTGCTAAATGGATGATACGATGTGCATTAAAACTATTACCAGATTTGGCTTGCTGCCATTGGAAATCGATTCCTTCACCGGCTGCCATTTCGGCAATATTACGTTCCATTTCTTGCATTTCTTCAAAACTACGACCATATTTAATCGCTAGACGCTCTGTATTTGACATATCATGTTTGGCGGGAGCATTCGGATCCAGCTCAAAACTATGCCAATGAATCTCTAACTCGATACCTGCCTGCTCTGCAACGTGCTCAAGACGTTTTTTACCAATATAACAAAAGGGACACACCACATCTGACCAGATATCTACGCGCATGATGGATACTCAATTTTAATTAATGACTTTATAATAGAGGCGAGTGGATCGCGTTTAAAGTACAAAAATTGCAATACAGCATTACATTTTGTGCAATTCAGTGATCTTTAAGAGCATGAAATTTGATATTCAATTCAGACATCACGATAAAACATAACAACAAGCAAATAAATCAAGGAGGTGTATATGTCAGTACGCCGTTTAACCATAGGCTTTGTGCTATTAATCCTACTGGTTGGCTGTGTCTTTTGGTTTTATAAAAATTCACAATACCAACGTGATGATGTGTATAACCGAGAAATGTTCGATGTGGTCATGGCTGAAAAAATGCAGCAGCTTTATGATCAGGCTCAAAACTGGGAACAGCCTATTCATCTGGATGTCCACGATAAACGGCTATATGGTGATTATAAAATCATGTCAGAGTTTTTGCTCAATTACTGGATGCAAAATGCCGAAGCGAGAAATCTGTATTTACGTGAGCTAAAAGCCGCCAAATGGGATCAGTTTCTGGATGTAGATCGACTTGATCAGGATCGTCAGCATAATTATGTGGAAACCACACAAATGCTGGCAGATGTAAAAATGATAGAAACGAATTATTTGCAGGATAATAGTGAATCTCAACAGCATTTTTTAAATCAGGCGCGCAGTTTATCCATTCATCCTGAGATGAAAGCGGCGTTATTGGTCAAAATTAACCAAAAACAAGATCAACGAAAAGAATATGCGTTGTTTAATCTGGAACAACAGATTTATAGCAAAGCAGAGCAAATGTTTGAGTTATTAAAAAATCATCGCTGGCAGAAACAAGACGGCAAGATCTCATTTTATGACGCTGCACAGGTTAAACAATTCAATCAGCTTTATCAGGATGTTTTGCGTATAAATGCAAAAATTGAAAAAATTAAAAGTCAAAATGCACAAACATTACAGCAGGATGTAGCTTCACCTCGCCAATAAATAAAGGCAGATCAACTGGATCTGCCTTTACTCGGATTTTTTGAGAAAACAAATGATTAAATCAGAATTAAACCTGACTTTGGATATAGTTCTCAATACCAACATCATCAATCAAGTCAATTTGCGTTTCTGTCCAGTCCCAATATTCTTCTTCTTTTTCCAGAATTTCACGAACTAAATCACGAGAGACGTAATCCTGAGCTAATTCACAGACTTCAATGGTTTTCTTTTCGACTTCAATGTTCTCTTTGACTTTACGTACATCACACTTTAAAACTTCTGCGGTATGTTGACCGATATAAAGTTTGCCCAGATGTTGCAAGTTTGGTAAACCTTCTAAAAATAAAATACGCTCAATAATTTTATCGGCATGTTTCATCTGACGAATTGATTCTTTATATTCACTTGAACCCAGTTTTTCGATTCCCCAGTCATTACACATGCGAGAGTGTAAAAAATACTGATTAATCGCAGTGAGATGATGATAAAGCACTTGATTCAGTTGATTGATGACTTCACGATTACCTTTCATTGCGCGGACTCCCAAAACAAATTTTGCCCCGACTAAGGTTCAAGGCCATCTTTTTCAGATCAGTTTAATCAAGATTTGAGCTTCAAGCGAGTAATTTATGGAACAGCAAATGAAAATCGCAATCAAAAACAACTAAATATAAAATATAGATAAAATAAAACCCGCTTAGAGTCACAAGCGGGGAGGAGAGTATGATCTGGGGATCATGATAATATTGTTATAATTATGTTCAAAATAAATTTATCGCCATCTAGGCTGCAACTGAAATACGCGCAGCAATTTCAGCCAATTCATCGCTAATAATCGTACGAGCTTCTGGTGCGCAACGACCACAGCACGTGCCTAAATCTAGTAAATCACGAATTTCTCGATAGCTTTCAGCACCGTTTGCAACAGCATCTTTAATATCTTGATCGGTAATACCGCGACATAAACACACGTACATCAGACTTATTCGCATTGATAAATGGGATAACTGATATTATTGATAATTATTATCGTTTGTCAATGAAATTCATTTGAAAATACGATTTTTAATATTGTCATTTTGAATAAAAAGCTAAGAAACAAATGGAAAATCCGAGCATGGCTCGGACTTCTTGATCAAGCGATGTGCTCTATAGAATTAAAATGTTGAAAGTTGAAATCATCAGAAAACGCATAAGTTATTGATGAATAATGACAATCCCATCCATTTCAACCAAAGCACCTTTGGGTAAACTTGCGACACCCAACGCGGCGCGTGCAGGATAAGGCTGAGCAAAATACTCACCCATAATCTGATTGACGAGCTGAAAATGAGATAAATCAGTCATAAAAATATTAAGTTTCGCGATATCTGCTAGTGTTCCGCCTGCCGCTTCACAGACCGCTTTTAAATTATCAAATACGCGGCGAATTTGAGCCTCAATACCTTCAACAAGTTCCATACTATATGGGTCTAAACCAATTTGACCTGATAAATACAGCGTATTACCCACTAATATTGCCTGAGAATAAGTTCCAATCGCAGCAGGTGCATTTTCCGTATGGATCACTTGACGGGTCATTGATTTCTCCTAAATCTGATATTCTGACCATCATAATCCATGCGGCTGTTAGGCAAAAGACCGATTCATGAATTATCAGGAATTTATTCAGTCTTGTTTTTTCAAAAATGATTAGCTTGCCTGAGAGCTTTCCATAATAGCGGGTGGCAGTGCCAGACGGGAAATGCGAGGGAAGTTAAATTGCATACGCAGATCACGGATAATTTGTGCAATTTGTTTACGATTATTAACCACAATATTGACATAAGTACAATCAGTGGTTGGATACACTTGTTCGACCCCAATGTGCGATTTACGGCATAGATAAATCAATTCGGAGACTTGCTCGTCATCCATTGCCAGCTCTACGCATAAATAGGCATTAAAACTGACATCCTCCAGATCATCTGATTGCCACTGTAAAGGCATGATATTTTCTGGATGCAAATGTTGTTCATGCAATAAATTATGACATCGAGCGCGATGCACAATCAGACCACGTCGGGACAGATGACCCTGAATTGGGTCGCCTAAAACTGGATTACAGCAATGTGCATATTTAACATCAATCCCTTCAGTTCCCTGAATTAATCGATCCGATTCATGCGTTTCAGCTTGAGCTGTGTCCTGCTGTACATATAAATGATTGGCGACCAGTTGCGGCAAAAGATCACCCACTGCAATTTGTTCAAATAACGTATCTTTATTTTCAACATGACGCCATTGCAACACATCCATCCAGTCCGATTCAGATAAATCATTGATGGATCGATTAAACAGTTTTAATGCTCGATTTAAAGCTTGTTGTCCAACTAGGCGCTGTTCTTCTATATCCTGATCCCGCAAAATATTTTGCAGGGCTCGACGTGCTTTTTGCGTATTAATAAAACTGAGCCAATCTGGATTAGGTGTGGCTAACACATCAGTAATAACATCAACCACCTGACCACTGGTCAATGGCGTAGAAAGCGGACGAATTTCACCATCAACTTTAGCACCTACTGCATGGTTGCCCAAAAAGAGGCTGGCGGCATAGGCAAAATCTACCACCGTTGCGCCTTGAGGCAATTCATGCAAATGTCCATGTGGGGTATAGACCCAGATTTTTTCTTGATGAAGATAATCGAGTAAATCATTGAATGTGGTTTTAGCACAAGCATCGTCAATTAGGGTATTTAAATTCTGCATAGATGCCTGAATGGCTGAACGGCAGGCTTGCGGTGCATTTTCACCGAGTACCACCCCGAAACGCGCCGCTTTACGCATCAGTTCCGTCTGAATCGTTAAAGAAAGCGTGGTATTTTCACCTTTTAGTTTCATCAATAAAGATTGATTACCGCCTGGCAATGGGCGACGAATATGATCTTCATAATGCAACACTTCAAAGTTTTCACGGAGTGCTTCAACCAAACGGTCACAGTCCGCAATACTCTGTAAGATGATCTCAAAAGCATGGCTGTGCGTAAGTTCGTGCAAATCAATTTCATTTTTGACAAAGTGGCGCAGTAATTCAATATTATTATTTTTCTTTTTAATTCGACCATTAATTTGATAAGCAAGGAGTAAATCTGCTAAATGCTTTTCCCATTGGGACTGATATTCACAGCGTTTAGGTTTGCTTTCGAGTAAAGCGGTCTGAACATTATTGTACATATCCAGATCAAGATTTTGATAACACAATAGTTCAAGGTTATCCGCCATTTCATTCATGCCAACAATACGTGCCATCGGAACGAAAATATCCAGCGTTTCCTGCGCAATGCGAGCGCGTTTATCTGGACGCAAGGCATCTAGCGTGGTCATATTATGGTAGCGATCTGCTAATTTAATAATAATGACACGTGGGTCTTGCAAGGTCGCTTGTAAAATTTTACGGAAAGAAGCCGCTTTATTAAATTGCTTATCACTGGAATGGGTCAGTTTAGTTACACCATCCACCAAATCTGAAACAGTCCGTCCAAAACGCTCTGCCACATCATCTTTGGTATATTCTGTATCCTCGATGACATCGTGCAATAACGCGGCCATCAAAGTTTCTGCATCCAGACGCATATGCGCCAAAATACAACACACCGCGATAGGATGCAGCACATAAGGCTCACCACTTTTACGGGTGATTCCTGAGTGTGCCAGATCGGCAAAATCACAGGCAGCAAGCACACGCTCGACATCCTCAGCTTTTAAATAGGCATCGATAATAAGTTTGAGCTGTTGCTTGGCTTGGCTGACCTCTTCGCCTGGCATAGAGCACCTTTATTTACAGTGAATAATGAGAATCTATCTATCTCTTAATGAAATGCATATCGCAAATTTTGTCAATTCGTTCACACAAATATTCGCGGGTAAATTTCAATTGGGGAGATCGGCAGAATCAATCGAATCTTACAGTTGTATCAAATCTTTTATGTAGATGCATCATTTTTGAGAGGCGAGATGCATTTTTTTCACCAATTTTAGGATGCAAGTGTTTTATTTTTGAGCAAAAGGGATGGGTTGAATAAAAGAATAAAGAAAAAATGATGACAAATAGATGAATCCGAAAAAATAAATTGTAAGGTTGAATGGCAAATCTTTAAATTTTTTTCGGCATAAAAAAGAGTGCAATAATGCACCCTTTTTTATATTGAAACGCTTATTGGAAAGAAAAACCTTCCAAATTTAAGCTGTTTGCAGACAAAGCTAAATCAAGGCTAGACGTTTGATAGTCTTGATCGCGTTGTTTTAAAATATCTTTGGTCACGTGACCTGCTGCAATTTCACGTAATGCAACGACAGTGGGTTTGTCATTATCCCATTCTACAGTAGGTTCAATGCCCTGACGAGCAAGCTGACGCGCGCGTTTGCTTGCCACTAGTACAAGCTCAAAGCGGTTGTCTACATGGTCTAAACAATCTTCAACGGTTACGCGTGCCATATAAGTTCTCGGGTGATGAATACAACTAGACTGCAAAGTATAAAATGTATTGAGCGCAGACTCAAGTCTATTCGCTATTTGGGGTGATGAGTTGTTCGATCAACGACTGATGACGATAGACCTGTTGGGCAAGTGTCAAACGGTTCGCAGTAATAATCGACTCTAAATCATGTAAAGCTTTATTAAAGTCATCATTGATAATGACATAATCAAAATTGACATATTGTTGCATGTCTTCAACGGCGCAGCCTAAACGATGCTCAATGACTTCAACTGAATCTGTGCCACGGTTAGATAAACGTTGACGTAAATCAAATTGGCTTGGGGGAAGAATAAAAATTTGTCGGGAATCAGGAAAAAGTCGACGAACTTGTTGTGCACCCTGCCAGTCAATTTCAAGTAAAACATCATGACCTTTGGCAAGTTGCTGTTCTACAGTGGCTTTCGAAGGGCCATAAAAGTTACCAAAAAACCCAGCATATTCAATAAAACCGTTCTGTTCGACATGGCTTAGAAAAGCATCTTTTGTGGTAAAATGATAATGTACACCGTCGAGTTCGCCTGATCGCTGTCCACGGGTGGTATGTGAAACAGAGACGTGTAAATTGGTTACACGTTCCAGTAGGGCTTTGACTAAAGATGTTTTGCCCGTTCCTGAAGCAGCAGAAACGACAAACAATAAACCCGACATGATATTTTTCCTGATATGATAAAATATCTTCGCTATTGTAGTGTACCGAAGGCTTAAACTAAAGAGTTGTAGGGAAAGTTTAGGCGCTTATCTTTCTTAAAAATTTAAAATATCGTCTATTTTATTCATCTGTTGAGGATCATATGCAAATCGTATTGGCAAATCCACGAGGTTTTTGTGCTGGTGTAGACCGTGCGATTGCGATCGTCAATCGCGCTCTGGAATGTTTCAGCCCCCCGATTTATGTGCGCCACGAAGTGGTTCATAATAAATTTGTGGTGGATGACTTACGTCAGCGTGGTGCAATTTTTGTCGATGAGCTGGATCAGGTTCCAGATGATTCGATTGTGATTTTTAGCGCGCATGGCGTTTCTAAAGCGGTTCAGCTTGAAGCAGAACAACGCGGTTTAAAAGTTTTTGATGCGACCTGTCCATTGGTGACCAAAGTTCATATTGAAGTGACCAAGTATGCTCGTGAAGGAACGGAAGCGATTTTGATTGGTCATGAAGGTCATCCAGAAGTCGAAGGCACCATGGGACAATACGATAAAAAAAGTGGCGGAGATATTTATCTGGTTGAAGATGAACAGGATGTTGCTGAGCTAGCGGTGAGACATCCTGAGAAGTTGGCTTTCGTAACTCAAACCACTTTATCTATTGATGATACGGCTAAAGTCATTGATGCTTTGCGTTCACGCTTCCCTCATATTCAGGGACCACGTAAAGATGACATTTGTTATGCTACGCAAAACCGTCAGGACGCGGTGCGTGATTTAGCTGCGCAGTGTGATGTTGTGCTTGTGGTCGGTTCTCCAAATTCGTCCAATTCCAATCGACTTCGTGAACTGGCAGAGCGTATGGGGAAATCGGCATATTTAGTCGATAATGCTGATCAGCTTGAACAGGCTTGGTTTAAAAAGACGGATAAAATTGGCGTTACGGCAGGGGCTTCTGCGCCTGAAATTTTAATTAAACAAGTGATCCAGCGGTTACAGGATTGGGGTGCAGATGCCCCCAAAGAGTTAGATGGGCGTGAGGAAAATATTACCTTTAGTTTGCCAAAAGAGTTAAGAATACAAGTCACACAGGCTTAATTTTAAAAAGAAAGAATTTTAAAAAACGGATGAGTGCTACTCATCCGTTTTTTTATGCCCTTAATCTTGATTGTATTGGTTCTGTAAAAAAAAACGTTAATCTAAAATAATAAAGAAGGCGGTCATAATAAATAGGGGTAAACAATGCGTAGAAGTTTAGGATTTACGCTGATTGAGTTAATGGTCACTATTGCTGTGTTGGCGGTGATTGCCACGATAGCTGCGCCTTCTTTTGGAAATTTGGTGGCAGAAAAGAAATTGGATAGAGATGCTCGTGATTTAGCCTTGACACTAAGTGATGCTAGAGGGCAGGCTGCGGCTTTACGGAAACAAATAACAATAAAATTTAAAGCTGGAACTAATACCTCTACTACGTACTACTGGATACCACAATCAGAAAATAATGCTATGGATGAATCAGATCAGGATGTTTCTTTTTCTGATGTGACCTACACACCTGTTGGAGTGCCTTCTCAAAGAGAAGTGGATAAACCTAATCCTACATATGATAAAACAAAAGAGACTGATCTAAATACAAAGCCACCTACTAACCCGCCAACGATAAAAGTCATAGTTCCTTTAAAATTTAAACTTTGTAATTCAAAAATTAAGCAAAGTCGAATGATCAATGTTTCTTTAAATGGCACGATTCAACAAATAGAAAAAGGAACATGCTGAAAATGAATAAAAACTATCAAAATGGTGTGGGTCTAATGGAGGTTTTAGTTGCGCTTCAACTTCTGGCTATTGGAGTGCTAGGGTTTTCTGTTTTGCAAGTGAGAGCTATAGATGCATCGCAAGAAGCTTCTGATCGTTCCGTTGCTATGAATCTTGCTCGAGATTTGTCTGAACGAATTCGTATTAATAAAACTGCTTTAACAAAGTATAAAGAGTATATCAATGCTAAAACAGTAGATACGAGTTGCATTGGTTCGGCGACAAGTTATTTTCCAAAGTGTAATCCAGAAACAATGGTAAAATTTGATGTGGGAGAAATTCTTACAAAAGCTGATAGTTTGGGACAATCGATAAAAATATATAACTGCGTAGGAAGTAATTTAAATTGTATTTATGTGGCTTGGGGGAGAACAAATACAACGGCAAATAATATTAATACTGATGCAAGTAAATGTATTGATTCTTCCACAGGAACATATTTAGTGGGTTCTCAATGCCTTGTTATGGAGGCATTCTAATGAAATATAATTTAAATTATATCACGGAAAGAGGTGTTACCTTATTAGAGCTTATGGTTGCTTTGGCATTAGGTCTGATTATTAGTGCGGCGGCTATACAATTATTTCTAATCAGTCAACGTAGTATAACGACGCAGCAGGCTCTGTCGAATATGCAAAGTGATTCTATATTTGGATTGGAAGCATTAATTCGTGATATTCGATTAGCAAATTTAAATGCTGATCAGCCTTACATGGATGATTCTGTATTACATGGTGGAGTTGTATTAAATGGTAGAAATTACACATCTAAAAGACAGGCGACTCCTAAGGAAAATGAAGCAGATATTACTTTAACTAATGCATTATCTATTGGAGAACAAGGCTCATCTAATTTAAATGGTATAAAAAGCGACCAACTTGTTATTCAATATAAAAATATTTTGGATAGTCAATTCGACTGTGAAGGTAATAGTTTGAGTAAGGATGTTTTTGTCGTCGAGCGTTATTTTCTGCGCACAGATACTAATCGAAATGATCCTAATCAGGCTTTGTCATTAGCATGTAAATCTTTTGTTTATAGTGGTGATACGCCAACAAAAATAGATTTATCTGGAGATGGTCAGATTGTTATTCCTAGAGTTGACCATTTTAGTGTGATGCTACGTATCGCACAAGATGGTAGAAATGCAGCATGTAATGCTGATGATGCAACGCAAAAAGATGGAAATATGGACTGTTTTGGTGATATTAAAATCGAAGATTATAAAAAATTGACTGCAACAATAAAGCCACAAATTGTTGCAGTGAAAATAGGTCTGTTGATTCGTTCTACGAACACAGTGGGTGAAAACAAATTTTTCAATAAAGATCAACTGTATCAAATTTTACAGACTAGTGGGAAATTAATCGAAAATGACAAAAATAAACTCTATGTTCGAAATGTTGTAACACAGACCATCGCTATGCGTAATGGTTTTGGAATAGCGAAATAAGGGGCTTGTAATGAAAAATATCAAAGTATTCAAAAAAGCCCAAACTGGTGCTGTACTCATCGTTGTATTAGTTATGCTTATTTTGCTTACAATAGCAGGAACTTGGGCGATCCGTAGTGGATTAATTTCCCTCAATATAGCAACAAATTCTCAAGCACAATCATTGCTGATGCAAAATAGTGATTCTGTTTTTTTTACATTGGAAAATCAAACAAATGATGCTTTAAAGTTCGCCAATATGCGTATTGGAGATGGTATGTTGGCATATGTTATGCGACCAGAAAATAAGAACAAGGAGTTAGTGTTTTGTATTCGTGGAACTGTAGCAGATAATTTTGCAGGTAGTCGATATGGCAGTATTGTGTACTGGAATGGTACGAGTATTAGCAATAGTGACATGGGTAAAAATGGTTTTTGCAAAACAAGTAGATCGCTTGATTTTTTAAGTAAACGTGCTGCAGTTATGACTCAAGTCACTGTGAGAGCTGCGCCTAATGATAAAGACTGGGATCAACTTATTTCTGGTGAAGATAAAGAAACTTCAAAAGGGCAGGATATTCAAAAAGTAATTATTACAGCAACATCATTATTACCAAATTTAAGCACGAGTTTAGAATCTAAGATTAACTCTTGTCTAACAGATTATACGAGTTTTTATGATGATGTTGCGAAGCAGGATACTGTAACAGATTGTTTAGCAAAAAATAGTGTGCCATACAGTACGCAGGATATGGAATATACCTTGCGCTATATCAATGCATCTTAAAGTGGGGGAATGATGATGAAAAAATCAATCAATAAAAAAGCAAATAAAGATGTAAATGTGGAAATTGACAAGCAAGTGATTCATAAATTAAATATCGCTAGTGTATCGGCAACATTAACATCTTTAATATGTGCAGCAATAACCCCTACTTATGCATCTGATATTGAAATTTATAAGGTGCCTGAAGATTCTGTAGGTTCTACAACCTTAATGATGATGTTGGATCTTTCTGGAAGTATGGCTGACAATGATGCTGGACAGACTGGTAGTCGTATTTTACGGCTTCGCAATGGGATGAGGGATGTGCTGCAAGGAACACCAACTAATCTACCTGTTGCTGATAAAGTAGTGGTTGGTCTTGGTACTTTTGCAGCAGCAAAAGGACAAATTCGAATTGGTGCAAAAGCGTTAGATTTGCAAACGGGAACTGGTACACACCAAATACAGCGTTGGTATAGAATTGGGACACGCAGTTCAAGTTATAGATATGCGACATGTAGCGAAAATTATCCTGCTGGAGGATGTAAAACATGGGGAGCAATTAGCACAAATAATATAGATCCAGGAACAGGATCGGCAAGTGGGGACTATGGAACGAATAGTTGTTCTTTTGGTACTAATTGCACCATTTATTATGTAAACCAATCTCAAACAAAAACACATCGAGATGATTTGTTAGATGTGGTTAATGATTTATCTGCTAGTGGAAACACTCCTACCTCTTATGCATACGCTGAAGTGGCTGCATATTTGATGGGACAATCTGTGTTACGAAATGATTTGCAAGCTTATTTTGTCCGTTCAAATAATCAGTATAAAACTTGTACTGCATGGAGTGACACTATTTGTAATACATGGTCTTCTTGGGCAAATAATTTCACATATCCTCAAAATTATACTAAAGGCGATTCAGGTAGTGTATCTAATCAGTCAGGTAATTTTTATATTGGACCTAAACCCTCTTTATTAAATTATACAGGTTTTTTTGATGCAGATACTTCAATAAGGACGGAAAATTCTTATATAGCACCTACTTCTATTACTGATCAACTGACTAATGCGGATAAAAAAGAATGTAGTGGGCAAGGGATCTATTTTTTAACTGATGGTGAGCCAAACCCAGGTGGAGGGACGGCAACAGGCACAGATGGAAAAAGTGGTACAGCATATGAGCTGATGCGGACGGCGCTTGGGTCTTCAGGTAGTGCATTTACTTGTGCGGGTAGTCTTTTAGGTAATCGTACGGGTTACTTCAATTCATCAAATAATGGTTGGTCATGTATTGGAAATTTTGCGCAAGCTTTATTAGATACGACGAAAAATCCAATTGGATTGCAGATCAAAACGGTAGTAGTTGGTTTTGGGAATGATTTTAGTGGCAAGGGAAACCCTGATGTAGAGGATGCTAAAACTTGGGGGAATATAGGTGGTGGTGGTTGGGTACAGGGTTCTAGTTCAGTTGATATTGTTAATAGTATTAATAATTTTATTAAGGATATCACTAAAGACATTCCTTCTATGAGTACAGGGTCTTCTACTATTCCTATGGATGCTTTAAACCCTGAAGCCGTGCAGCCGTACTCTTATTTTCCACAATTTGAACCAAAAGTGAAGCCAGAGGATGTACAACAGTTATGGCTAGGTAACCTAAAAAAATATTACGTCTTAAATAATTCAGTGTATGCAAAAAATAAAGTAGATTTAGTTATCAAAGCGAGTAAAGTGCAGGATGTCACGGATCTTTGGAATGATGGCAGCATTACCTATACAGAAACAACGCCAGTTTATCAAAAAGGGGGGGCATTGAGTCAGTTGGTTTTGGGCACTAAAACAGGTACCAATAATGCAAAAGTTGCTGGAAGAACCTTGCTAACGAATTATGATTATGACGGCACAAAGACAGGAGCAAATCAGGTAACGAATAATCTTAATCTTGTTAAAGTGAATTACACCTATACGACTGATGCTAAAACAAAAACAGATACTACTTACGCACGTTCTTTAATGGCTTTACTTGGTTATAATATTACTAATGATGAAAATACGAATGGCTTGGATTTGACAAATCGTGTTGCAACCATTCGCCAAATGGGTAGTGTTTATCATTCAAATCCTGTGTTATTGACACAAGAAGGAAAGGTGGTGGCTAAGAAAAATGATGCAGGTCAGGTTTACATTGATTCAGAAAGTCGGGAAGACTATGCATTATTTGGTACAACACAGGGTCTAGTGAGCGTTGTTGATGCTAAAACAGGAGTAGAAAAATTTGCCTTTGTACCAAAAGAAATGATAGAGAAGCAATCTGAAACATTTAAGCTAAATGGCGGTAGTCTGGCTGGTGGTAAAAATGCGCTTTACTATGGGATGGATGGAGAATGGACTGCCCAGACTGTTTATGTTTCTAAGGATGATGGAACATTAACCGTTAAAGGAACGGTTCGAAATGTGGTAGGAAGTGCTACTGATAAAGAAAACCTTAAAGGGAAACAATGGGTGTATGGTGGTATGCGTATGGGCGGGCGTAGTTATTATGCGCTTGATCTTACGGACATGGATAATCCTAAAATTAAATTTCAGATAGATCCATCTGCTGGAATGATATATTCCCAAGACAGTCCAACAGGTAAAAGCTTTCCTGCGATCCAAAAAATGGGTCAAAGTTGGTCTAAACCTAAAATTGATTATGTAAACTGGAAAGGACAGCGCAAACTCGTTATGTTTGTTGGTGGTGGTTATGATGCTGGTGGCGATGATGGAGATGGATTAAAATCCAATGGTGTCCGTACTGGTTATGCGGGATATGAGTATTATAATTATAAGCAAGAAAACTCTACTTCCACCAATAAGAGGATTGGTGCTGGTGTTTATATGTTTGATGCAGATAATGGTGATTTGTTGTGGTATACCGACTCAACCAATGATGCAAATGTCAAAAATACCGATTTAAACTATAGTGTTGTTAGTCAAATTAAGACCGTAGATCGTAATAACGATGGTGTGGTCGATCATCTGTATTTTGGTGATTTGTCAGGACAAACTTTCCGTGTTGATTTTAAAAATGATGGTGCATCAACTTTTACAGCTCAAGTAAATAAAATTCTTGATATTCATAAAACTGATGGCACTAGCCCAAGGTTTTATTTACCACCCGTATTTACAGCACATCGTAGCGCTGGACAAGCGGAAGGTGGAAATATTGTTGTTGCAACTTTTATTTCGGGTAATAAAAGCTCGCCACTTCTTGGTACGCCTGATTCTCCAAGTACTACAGGTAAGCAAAATACTGTGGGCTTGCAGTATGATGCGGTCTATGCAATTTATGACTATGATATTTTCCCAAATGGTGCAAATTATCCTGTTGGGACTCAGGCTAGTCCATTGATTGCTACGAGGACACTGGCGGTTGCTAGCGACGTAGCCTCTACTTCTAAATTGAAATTGATTACGGCCACAACTAGTGCAAGTAATAATACTGGTGCGATAGTCAATAAAACATCTGGTTGGGGTGGCTGGTATTATAAATTGTCGACTAAGTTTAATGGTAATACTGAGAATGAAAGTGTGATTAAAGGATTATCTCCACTTATAGCTATGGGTGGAGCATTGTATGTCACAATGTTTGATTCAGCGGATAATGGAACCTCTTCAAGTTGTGGTGCGGGAGTAAAAGGAAATAGTTATACGAAAAGAATGTGTTTACCAACAGGTGTATGTTCATTAGATGCAGATTATACCTATAACCTAGGATCTGGGATTGTAGCACCGCAGGTCGGTGGTGGCGGTGACGGTGGTCCTAATTGTACAGGAGATACTTGTAGAACACTTATTATTCCAGATCCAAGTAGTACAAAATGTGTAGGTACAGCGTGTGGAACTACAAACTTTTTTGCTACTGGTGGCACTATGCGTTTTGTGCCAAATCGTTGGTATGAGCGTTATGCGAAGGTTCAGTAGTATGAGAAAAATGCCAATAATTACTATTGTACTAAGGGGTAAATCCTATCAGTATGGGTTTAGCCTTATAGAACTTATGGTGGTGATTGCTATTGTTGCAATTTTTGCAGCAATAGCAATCCCAAGTTATCAAATGTACGTCCGAAAAGCAGATGTTGCGAGTGCTCAACAAGAAATGCAAAGAATTGCTGAGCAACTATCAAGACATAAGGCTCGTAATTTTAGCTATAAAGGTTTTGATGGAAGTTATTTATACAAGGATAATGCTGGGACGTTAAACCCAAACTTTGACGCAAATAAACAAGAGTTAAAGATACCGATTGATAGTAGTACATCAAAATATACATTAACGATCATGGGATCTTCTACTGATGAAAAAGGCGATACAGATCCTAGTAACGATGTAATTACACAAACATTATTAACAAACACAGGCTTAACAAACCTTGGCCAGTCATGGTCAATAAAAGCTGAGAGTAATACTGTTACAAATCCCTCAAATTATGATTTATTAATTACAAGTACAGGTATTCGCTGTATGAATAAGAATAAAGCAAAAGTAACTTACCAGACTTGTGGAACTAAGGATGATGGGAGTGAACAATGGTAAATAAAGGATTTACCCTAATAGAGGTCATGATAGTTGTAGTTATTATTGCAATATTAGCTGCAATAGCTTATCCCTCTTATACTCAGTATAGAGTCCGTACGAATCGATCAGATGTGCAGAAAGAGTTATTGAATATCGCGCAACAAATGTCTGCTTATAAAGTTGCTACAGGCACTTATGCCGGAACAAATGTAAATACTATATACGGTTCAACTGCTTACCCTCAAGGATCGGCAGCAATTTACGATTTGACATTTGACCCAGTAACTACTACTGCGTCTGAATGGGTACTTATTGCCAAACCTAAAAGTGCAACAATCCAAGCTGGGAATGGCTGGATTTGTCTCAATGATCAAGGTCAAAAATATTGGGCTAAAGGTGCAACGGCTTGTGCTCTTTCTGCCACCTCCAACTGGGACGGACGATAAACCACAAATTCAAACCTGCGGATAACTCAAAAAAGCATCTTTTCTTTAGGTCAAAAATCACGTAGAATATCGCCCTCTATGAAAGGGGTTTGAAGCGTGATCGGTGGTCGGTTACAGGATAATCCGTAAGAATTATAAGGCTTTTATCATGGTTGTTATTCGTTTAGCGCGCGGTGGTGCAAAAAAACGTCCATTCTATCAAATCGTTGTGACTGATAGCCGCAATGCACGTGATGGTCGTTTCATCGAACGTATTGGTTTCTTTAACCCAACTGCTCAAGGTCAAGCGGAAAAACTTCGTTTAGATGCAGACCGTTTTGCTCACTGGGTTTCTCAAGGTGCTCAACCGTCTGAACGTGTTGCTTCTTTAGCTGCTCAAGCTAAAAAAGCGGCAACTGCTGCTTAAGTAGTAGGTAATCCATGACACCAGCACTGAATGTTCCCGAAGATCGTATTCAGATTGGACAGTTACGTTCAGCCTATGGTTTAAATGGGTGGCTCTGGGTGTATTCCAATACAGAACCCATGAGCAATATGTTTGACTATCTGCCTTGGTACATCGAGACCAAAGCAGGTTGGCAAACGATAGATGTAAAGCGTTGGAAACCGCATGGCAAAGGTCTGGTGGTGAGCTTAAAAGGTGTGAGTGATCGCACTACTGCTGACAGTCTGATCGGCGCTAATATCTGGATTGCCAAATCACAATTGCCAAAAGCAGATGTAGATGAGTATTACTGGTCTGATCTCAAAGGTCTTACGGTGTTAGGACTGAATGATGATGAGCAGGAAGTCAATCTCGGACAGATTCATGAGCTTTTTGAAACAGGTGCCAATGATGTCATGGTGGTTCGCGCCACGGCTGACAGTATTGATGCTGAAGAGCGTATGATTCCATGGCATAAAGATGTGGTACAACGTGTGGATCTTGAAGCAAATCGTATTTACGTCAATTGGGGCGTAGATTACTAAATTGCACATAAGTGGTTTAGTGCGAACGCAGTAGGAAAATAGAGGAGTCTGCGATGTTTTTTGCAGTCATTACACTGTTTCCTGAAATGTTCGAAGCGATTACTGCCTACGGGATTAGTGGTCGTGCTTCCAAGCGTGACATGGTACAGGTAACTTGTATCAATCCACGTGATTTTGCACAGGGTAACTACAAACGAGTGGATGAACGTCCATTTGGTGGTGGCCCAGGTATGGTGATGATGGCTGAGCCTTTGGCGCAAGCGATTGACCATGCCAAACAGCTTGCGAGCCAAGCAGGATGTGTTCACGTCCCTGTGGTATATATGTCGCCACAAGGTCAAACCTTAAATGAACCCGCAGTACAACAGTTCATTGAATATGATGGCTTAATTGTACTTTGTGGTCGTTATGAAGGTGTCGATGAGCGTTTAATCCAGCGTTATATTGATCAGGAATGGTCAATTGGGGATTACGTTTTGTCGGGTGGTGAACTGCCCGCGATGGTGCTTTTGGATAGTATTATTCGGCGTCTGCCCGATGTGATGTCCGATGAGCAATCGCATATACAGGATTCGTTTGTGGATGGTCTACTCGACTGCCCACAATATACCAAGCCTGACCATTTTGAAGGGTTGGATGTGCCTGAGGTACTTAAATCAGGACATCATGCCAATATTGAAAAATGGCGTTTTTTGCAGCGTTATCAACGTACACTTGAACGTCGACCTGAGTTGGTTGAACAAGTGATATTGACCAAGCAGCAAAAAAAATGGCTCAACGATTTAGATGAATCATGAAGATGAAACATCTTTTATAGGCTCTTTATTTTTATACGTTCAGTATGAATGATAAAGGGAAAGTTAAACGGGTTGATATGCGCTTTAGCCTCTGTCCCCAGCGGTGTAAGAGACCTCTTCTCTCCCGCACATATTGGAGATTCCACAATGAGTGGTAAACATCCTTTAGTTCAAGCAATTGAAAATTCACAGTTAAAATCAGACATTCCTGCTTTTGCTCCAGGTGACACAGTCATCGTTCAAGTTAAAGTAAAAGAGGGTGATCGTGAGCGTCTTCAAGCATTTGAAGGTGTTGTGATTGCGAAGAAAAACCGTGGCCTAAACTCTGCGTTCACTGTTCGTAAAATTTCTAGCGGTGTTGGTGTTGAGCGTGTTTTCCAAACTCACTCACCAGTTGTTGCTAAAATTGAAGTGAAACGTCGTGGTGATGTTCGCCGTGCGAAACTTTACTATCTTCGTGAATTGTCTGGTAAAGCTGCACGTATTCGTGAAAAATTGCCAGCACGTAAACAAGGTTAATTTTAACCTCGTTTTCAAGCAAAAAAATGCGCCGATAAGGCGCATTTTTTTATGACTGTTAGAATAAATTATAGATTCTGACCTTTCAAGCGGTTGGCATGCTGTCTAAAGACTGCCACTGGATCTTGGGCAAAAAGATTGCGTAGGCCCAGCACCTGATTGACCTCATCTAGATGATTCCATACATAATCATCACGAATTACAGTGCCTAAGTGACTGCTACAGGCAGGTACTAGTCCATCATTGTTTTTACCACTCAATATGCTGGTTAAGGTTAATCCATAATCGATAGGATCTAATGGATTGGTCAATACTGATGCACCACTCCATGAGTAGTAACGTATACCATTGACCGAGGCATCACCTTGACCGCATGCAGTATAGGGTACCCCTGCTGGAAACATTGCATTAAACTTGCCTGCCCCTTCAGTTGATAAACTATAAGCCGCACCGAGTGAGTTCATTGGATACTTGCGTGGATCATCTAGTTGTCCAAGAGTAATGAAGTTCGATGCAACGTTAAAAATTGTTGCAATTGGTGTTTCTAATGGCGTTCCAGCAAGTGTTTTATAGATGGTGTCAGCCAGTGGTGCACCTTTGGCTGGGCCACCGATAGTTGAGACTGAAGCGATATTTGCTGGAAGAACACCCGCAACATAACGCACAGATTGAGAGCCGTGACTATGGCCAATCAGATTGACTTTCTGTGCTCCCGTGATCGCCAGAATGTCCTGAACCTCGGCAAGGAGTTGCTCACCTCTAAATTCAGATGTGTTGGCAGCAGATTGACGACTGATCCAGACATTAGCTCCGTTTCTGGCCAGATCTTGAGGAATCTGATACCAGTAGTCTAGCCCAAAGGCCTCGGAACCCAATTTGTTAAAACCAAATAGTCCGTGCGCCAGTACAATCGGATATTTGGTTTTTGCATAATCTGAGATGACAAATGATGCAGACGTATTCTGTATGGCATTACTTGCAAATATAGGCTGTGTCAGAACCAATAACAAAGTCGTGAATAATAATTTGAATTTCATTTTATTTCCCTAAATTTCATTTTTCTAAGTTCAAAAATTAATCCATCTTCAAACTGCATATTATTTCCGTTAAAAAGCGTTGACAGAGGTATTAAAGTCAAAAATCTCCTTATCTTGAATCCTGAATTGCATTTATTCAGAGAAAGGCATGCTTTGTCCTTGACCTTTTGCAGATTCAAACGCATGTACTCTCATCTGATCCTGTGGTGTAGCAAAGGTATTATTTCTGAGGGTGTTGATTGCGCTTTGTTTGGCACTATCGCTCATATTGCTGTTTAAAATCGTCTGACGTGCATCAAGATATTGTGTGACATCATTTTTCCAGTTTGAGCGTTCGAGATCGAGTTGTTCCAGACGTGCTGTAGCATCAGGTCCAACTAAATTGGTTCGCATATCATGTAGTTGTTGTGCTGAACCGCCATTTTTTTTAATTGAGTCAGTTAATTGTCTTAAATCATCCAGTGTAGAGAGTTGCTCTAGATTGGCTTTCCAGTCCTGAGGTAACTGATCAAATAATGCTTTGAGTTGTTTTGCCTTTTCAATCTCATTGAGTTTGTGATTACTTAAAATAGCCATACGATCCAAGGTATATTGATTATAAATATCCTCTGTACCAAATAGGCCTTCAATTTCCGTCGCTGAAAAATATCGTTGTCTGAGCATTTGTCTGGAGCTAAACACTGCGCGATAATAAGCGATATCGGTCTTCGCAATAGATGGCTCTGTCAGGTTTCCGAGATCTTCACGATATTTCAGATAACGTTGCCATAAATCCTGTGCTTGATCGCGTGCAGGTTGAATTAGGTTCTGGGTTAAATAAATTTTCATGTCCTGATCGATCTGAGCCAGACTTTTCTCACCGTATTGCGTAAGAAAATACTCAAAGCAGTTGCGTGTCTGTTCATTCACTATCAAACGCTTGGCGCCATCTAACTGGAGCTGACAATTGACTTGTGTATCCTGCTGGCTCTGACTGCTAAAAGGCATCGCATTTGTAGACACGTGATTTTGTTGCTCAGGACTCATCTGAGAGATTTCTGAATTACTATTCGTCATTTGGGACGATGCACTGGCAATGTCTTTCGACATCCACCCATAGATTAAAATCAGCACTAATCCGATTAAACCAATCCCTAGATAAATTTTTTTCGATCCATTCATTTTATTTGTATTCCAATAAGATTTTTTTCTTTTCATCATCCGGTTGATCAAACAGTATAAAAATAGCACAGTAAACATAAAATACTGTAAAAATGGATAAGCGGATTTGATAACATGGCGACAGCATTTTGACTGCTTCGCACTGGACATACATGACGGCTAAATCTGAAAAAATCCCTCGTCGCCACTTGAGTGGTGTTTTTCTGCTGAATAAGCCTTTAGGGTTGAGTTCAAATGCAGCCTTGCAAAAAGTTCGTTGGCTATTTCGGGCGCAAAAGGCAGGACATACGGGTGCACTGGATCCTTTAGCCACAGGTTTGTTACCTATTTGTCTGGGGGAAGCAACTAAGTTTTCACATTATTTATTAGATTCGACCAAACGTTATCAAACTGTGGTCAAACTCGGACAAACCACTTCGACGGGTGATGTAGAAGGGGAGATTCTTAAGCGTAGAAATGTTCCCGCATTGACCCGTGAAAGTATTGAACAAGTACTGGATCAATTCCGTGGGGATATTCAGCAAATTCCGCCGATGTACTCCGCTTTAAAGCGCGATGGACGTCCTCTGTATGAATTGGCGCGACAGGGCATTGAAATTGAACGTATGGCCCGTCCTGTAACCATTTATGAGTTAAAACTGATTGATTTCGATGCAGAAAGTTTAACCTTGGATGTGACTTGTTCTAAAGGGACTTATATTCGAGTATTGGGGGAGGATATTGGTGAGGTGCTCGCTTGTGGTGGTCATCTCACCCATTTGCATCGAATCCAGACGGGACATTTTCAACTTATCCCTGAATATAGCATTGAATATTTAGAACAACTGAATGAAACACAGCGCGATATGCTATTATTGCCGGCCTACGCACCCGTCGAATATTTACCGAAAGTTCAAATTCCTGAAGGCCGTCACAAATATTTTTGTAATGGTCAGGAAAGTAATATCGAACACCCACCTGCGCCTGAAGTTCTAGTATTTGATCAAGATCATTGTTTGGGTCTGGCTGAAATTACCGATAAAAAAAGATTGGTGCCGAAGCGTCTTTTAAATTTATAGGCATAGTTCCCCATGGAAATCGAAGTCATACTCAGCTTAATCTTTTTTGCGTTTTGTGCAGGTGCAATTGATGCGGCAGTGGGTGGGGGTGGCTTGATTCAGATTCCTGCTCTGATGAGTACATTTCCGCAAATGTCACCTGCCACCGTGATTGGAACCAATAAGCTCTCTTCAGTTTTCGGCACAGCTTCTGCGGCTTATACCTTTGTGCGCAAGGTCAAATTACAGTGGAAATTACTGGCGGTGATTGCCGTATGTGCCTTGATCAGTTCTTTTCTGGGGGCAGCTTGTTTGTCCTTGATTCCTCAGTCGGTGTTACGTCCATTTGTCTTTGTGATGTTGATCGTGATTGCGGTTTACACCTTAGTCAAAAAGAATTTTGGACAAGTTCACATTGCATTAAGTATCACGCCTAGAGTACTCATGCTTGCTGCAATTGGGAGTTTGCTGATTGGATTTTATGACGGAATTTTTGGTCCAGGCACCGGCAGTTTTTTTATTTTTTTCTTTATCCGCTTTTTGAATGTTGATTTCTTACATGCTTCAGCATTATCAAAAATTGGCAACTTCATGACCAATATTGCGGCATTGAGTTTTCTTGCCCCAACGGGTCATGTTATTTTTCAAATTGGTCTTATGATGGCGGTTGCCAATGTGATTGGCTCTATAGTCGGTGTACGTGTTGCGCTGAAATATGGCAGTGGCTTTGTACGAATTATCTTTTTGATTTTGGTTTCGATCTTGATCTGTCGCATTGGTTATCAAATGTTTGTAACAGGATAGTCGATCAAACAACGTTCTGAAACAGATTTTGACATCAACGAACTTTTTTTCATGAATTGAAAAAGTAAACTAAAGGTAGCCAATCGGCTGCCTTTTTCTTATTTAGCCACATGATAATAGCCAGAATAGGGATGATAAATAGATGAATATTTTTGAAGCATTACGGGAAAGTCATGACAATCAACGTGCTCTTTCTGAACAATTAATACAGACGCATGGACATACTGAACAACGTGAACAATTGTTTCAGGCTCTAAAAAATGAACTGTGGGCGCATTCTGTTGCAGAAGATCGATATCTTTATATTCCGTTAATGTTTAACGATACGGGTTTGGATATTAGCCGTCATGCCTTATCAGAACATCATGAAATGGATGAGCTTGTTGAACAGCTTGAAGACACTGATATGAGCAGTCCAAGTTGGTTGGCGATTGCTAAACAGTTAAGTGACGTGGTACATCACCATCTAAAAGAAGAAGAACATAAATTCTTCCAGCAGGCTGGTAAAATTCTGGATGACAAACAAAAAGAAAAACTGGGCCAGCAATATTTAAAAGAATACGCCAAATATAAGAAGCATGAACTTGTCTGATATTAAATGCTCCATTCTTTAGCGTATTTTAAAGTCGAGTTACGAGTTACGTAGTAGAGTGATCAATGTCTTGGCGCGATGCGCGTAGCGTAACTCCAATTGAGGCAAGCATAATAAAACCGAGGGCAATCCATTGTAATAACGTAATGTTTTCATGCAATAAGATTAAACCTGCGAGTGCGGCCAAAGCAGGAGAAAGGCTTGATAATGTGCCGTAGCTGAGTTTAGTCAGTCTTTTTAGGGCAAATAAATCTAGTGCATACGGAATAGCGGTGGCTAAGATGGCAATCAACAATGCCTTTGGCCAAAACTCAGAATCGAGAAGATGTTCAGGTTGATGAACTAAACCAATGGGCAATAACACCATCGCTGAAAGGCTAATGGCAATGGTTAAGGCATGCATCCCGATATTTTGGCGTACCACTTTATGTCCAAAGTAGATATAAAATGCCCAGCATAAACCTGCCCCAAGTGCAAACGCTGTGCCACTCATGGAAAAATTAGCCTGAGCCGCTTGTTGCCACGGCACCATCAGGGCAATCCCTAAGATGGCACAGATAACCCATATATAATCGCGGCGTTGCTGAATCGAAATTAAGGCGAGTCCCAGTGGGCCAATAAACTCTAATCCAACCGCAATCCCTTGAGGCAGTTTGCCAAGAGACATATAAAACAACACATTCATGAGACCTAAAGCGCCACTATAACCGAGTAGGTCGCGCCATTTTAAAGTCGAAAGCTTGCTTAAGATTTTCCAAGATCGAAACATGAAAAAGACTAAAACTGAAGCAAAGCAGAGCCTTAAAATGGTCACACTTAAGGGATCTAATACTGCAATTAATTGCTTGGCAAAAGATGCACTAACTTGATAACACATCATCGACAACATCATGGCTAGGACAGCAATCAATGGAGTATTAGACATGGTGAGGGCTCAAAAGATATAAATAACTGAAACGATAAATCTTGTATGCAATAACATCTATTATAAGAAACTGAGATGAGTCTTTCATGGCGCTACATGGTCTGCACGTTTAGCGCGTTGCGTTGTCACTGTGCAACCCACCGAAGCTGTAATAATCGTTGCTAAAGCGAGCCATTGACTCCATATTAATTTTTCGCCCAAAAAGATGAAACCAGAAAATGCAGCAACCGCAGGTTCCATGCTCATCAGTGTACCAAAGCTTAGAGCAGTGAGTCGTCTTAATGCCAGCATTTCCAGTGAAAAAGGCAAGGCACTGGCTAAGATTGCAAGTGCAATAAAATAAAAAATATAGGGAAGTTCAAAGACGTGCGCCATAGAGCCTGTTAGAAATGCAATGGGGATTAATAATAATGCACCAATTGTCATGCCTAGAAATACCGTGTGATTGCCTGAAATGCCTGAAGGCTTCTGACCTGCAATAATATACAATGCCCAACAAGCACCTGCCGCTAAGGCATAAGCTATTCCAATCAGATCCAGATGATGGCTGGCCTGATGAAATGGAAACAGTAAGAGTAAGCCTATAATGGCACAACACACCCAGATCAAATCGTATTTTTGTCTAGCATAGTAAAGAGCAATACTTAGTGGCCCAACAAACTCAAATGCCACTGCAATGCCCAAAGGCAAGCGTTGTAGTGATAAATAAAATAAGGCATTCATTCCCGCCAGCGCCAGACCATAACTGATAATCGCTTTCCAGCGAACCTGTTGCCACTGGATTTTCCATGCCTGAAAAATCACCGCTAAAATCAGCGCGCCAAAACATAGTCGCATCGCAGAAACCGTCAGAACGGGGTAACTTTGAAATAAGACTTTGGCGAGAGAACCGCTACTTTGCACACAGATCATCGCCACAAGCAGAAAAATTAAAGCTTGTAATTGCGACTTCGGACTAGATAAGGACATTTTGAACAAACGGTATATTTTTAAGCATGATAATTCATGTTGAGACAAAAAAGCCACAGACATTGCTGTGGCTTTTGAGCAAAAATTTTATTAGAACAAGATACGAACGCGAATCGTACCTTCGACTTCGCTCAACATATCCAGAGCTTCCTGAGAGGCAGATGCATCAACATCCATGACCAGATAGCCAATATCACCTTTGGTCATTAAACTTTGACCAGAAATGTTAATACCTTGATCTGCAAATAGATTATTGATTTTAGACAATACGCCTGGAATATTCTTGTGAATATGCAACAGACGATGTTTACCTTCAGTCAATGGCAATGCGATTTCTGGGAAATTCACAGCAGAAAGCGTCATACCCTTATCAGAATACGCGACAAACTTTTCAGCCACTTCAAGACCAATATTGGCCTGCGCTTCCATGGTTGAACCGCCCACATGTGGGGTGAGGATCACGTTTGGAATGTTACGTAGTGGAGAAATAAATTCTTCACCATTGGCTTTAGGCTCTTTCGGGAATACATCGACCGCTGCACCTGCAAGATGACCAGATTTTAAAGCATCTGCCAAGTCTTCAATCACCACACAAGTACCACGTGCCGCATTCAAGAAGATTGAACCTTCTTTCATTTTAGCAAACTGTTCTTTTTTGAAGAAGTTGCGTGTAGACGGTACATCTGGAACGTGTAAAGTCACCACATCAGCCGTTGCAAGTAATTCATCCAGTGAACCTACTTGACGTGCATTACCTAATGGGAGTTTGGTCACGGCATCAAAATAGATCACTTTCATACCAAGACTTTCTGCCAATACAGAAAGCTGAGAACCAATCGAACCGTAACCCACAATACCTAAAGTCTTACCACGTGTTTCAAAAGAACCAACCGCAGATTTATTCCATCCACCTGCATGGGTATCTGTTGATTTCTCTGGCACACGACGCAACAATAAAATTGTTTCAGCAAGAACCAGTTCAGCAACGGAGCGCGTATTTGAATACGGTGCGTTGAAAACTGGGATACCACGTGACATCGCGGTTTTTAAATCAACCTGATTGGTTCCGATACAAAAGCAGCCAACCGCGATCAATTTATTCGCAGCTTCAAATACTTCTTCAGTGAGTTGAGTACGCGAACGAATCCCAATAAAGTGCGCATCTTTGACGGCTTCTTTCAGAGCGTCGCCTTCCAGCGCAGTTTTATGATAATCGATGTTGGTATAACCCGCTGCATTGAGAGTATCGATGGCGTTTTGGTGAACACCTTCTAACAACAAGAAACGAATTTTATCTTTAGGTAGTGATAGATGTTGGCTCATTACGGCTCCGCTACAAAGGCCAAATTTAGTCGCGAAATTATATCACAAGTCCTGCCAGTTGTTTATGCGTTATCACGCAACGATATGGAATCATGAGCTGAATAAATTTCAATTTATTGACAATCTGATTCAAGTTGTGGTTGGCAGATTAAAAAATGGAATACTTCTAAATAAGCTATTCAACACATTTTGTAGTGACTGTATGTTTAAGCGATGCTTTATCCAGCGCCTGCTTACATGTAAAATAAGATGAATATTTGGTAAAACACCAAAAGCTTTTAGAAATTTGTGAGTCATGCTGAAACTTGTGTATGTGATTGCAGTACAATTTTCAAATTTCTTAACCCCACCTGTTTATTTCTTGCTAGGCCTGTAAACGATGAATGCTCCAGTCGCTTTAACACCTGAGTTACTTACCCAATTAACTGCGATCGTCGGTGAAAACCGAATTAAAACCGATGCGGATAGTCTTGAAAATTGGGGACGCGATCATACCAAGCATTTTGATCCAAACCCATCAGTCATCGTTTTTCCATCAAGTACTGAGCAGGTTCAAGCGATCGTCAAACTTGCCAATCAATTTCATGTGGCGATTACACCATCAGGTGGTCGCACAGGTTTATCGGCAGGGGCAGTTGCGACCAACGGGGAAATTGTCATTAGTATGGATAAGATGAACCAGATTCTGGAATTTTTCCCAGCAGATCGTATGGTACGTGTGCAAGCAGGGGTGGTGACTGAGCAATTACAGAATTACGCTGAAGAACAAGACATGTATTATCCAGTTGATTTTGCATCGGCAGGTTCGAGCCAGATTGGTGGCAATATTGGTACCAATGCGGGCGGTATTAAAGTCATTAAATACGGCATGACCCGTAACTGGGTACTGGGTCTGACCGTGGTGACAGGTAAAGGTGACATTTTACGTTTAAATAAAGGCATGATTAAAAATGCCACAGGTTATGCCTTGCAACATTTATTTATTGGTGGGGAAGGCACATTAGGTTTAGTCACTGAAGCTGAAATTAAACTGGAACGTCAACCACAAAATCTACAAGTGTTGGTGCTAGGTGTACCTGATTTTGATGCGGTGATGCCTGTATTACATGCATTTCAGAAAGAAATCGACCTGACGGCTTTTGAGTTCTTTGGTGAACTGGCGATGCAAAAAGTGTTGGATCGTGGTCATGTCCAACGTCCTTTTGAAACGCAATGTCCATTTTACGTGTTACTTGAATTTGAAGCACAGTATGAGCCGATTATGGATAAAGCCATGCAGATCTTTGAACATTGCATGGAACAGGGTTGGGTACTTGATGGTGTGATGAGTCAAAGTCTGGATCAGGTTGAAAGCTTGTGGCGTTTGCGTGAAGATATTTCTGAGTCTATTGCACCATTTATTCCTTATAAAAACGATATTTCAGTTTTGATCACGCATGTACCTGCATTTATTAAAGAAATTGATGCTATTGTGCAGGACAATTATCCAGACTTTGAAATTTGTTGGTTTGGTCATATTGGTGACGGGAATTTACATTTAAATATTTTAAAACCTGAGAATTTAAGCAAGGATGAGTTCTTTGCTAAATGTCAGGTGGTGAATAAATATGTATTCGATACCGTGAAAAAATATGATGGTTCAATTTCGGCTGAACATGGCGTAGGGATGACCAAAAAACCGTATTTGGAATATTCGCGTTCACCTGAAGAAATTGGTTATATGAAAGCCTTGAAATTGGCATTTGATCCGAACGGTATTATGAATCCGGGTAAATTGTTTGATTTATAAAATGACAAACTGTAGAAGCTACATAGTTTCTACAGTGTAATTGAGATTGGCGTAGCATCATAAAGCTACGCCTTTTGTTTTTTAGATGTGTGAAAAAGATGTTACGTTTAATTGCGATTTCAGGATTATGTTTGGGACTGATGACAGGCTGTGCCACGACCACCAAGCTGATGTCATTGGGTGGTGGCGAAAGCCCAATGCAACAGGTTTTAAAAGCGCAGCCTGAAATTAGTAAAGAGCATCAAAATACCTCGATTCAGCAAGTGTTTAATCGAGTTGAATCTCCTACTGTTTCCAGAATTACGGTCATTCAAACGGGTTTAATGGATGATTCGGTGTCTGCGATTAAGACTGAATATTTATTTAAGTTGGATGATAAAAAATGGCAGTTGCAAAATAAACAGCAAAGTTATCAATGTGCCAGAGGCAAGAATACTCGCAGTTTTCAGAGTCAGTTGTGTTCTTAGTGTTTTAGGCTTTATTGCTTGAATAAATAAGAAATTTTAGGTAAAAGCATATCGTAAGATATGCTTTTTTTTATGAGATTTTTATAATAATGAATATTTTGATTGTTGGAAATGGATTCGATTTATCCCATTACTTACCGACGAAGTATGATCATTTTATGGTTGCAATGGGAGCTATAGAAAGTTGGGATGAAAATAAAGGCGAAATGGGCTTTGATGATCTATTTGGCTCTCTATATGAAAAAGAAAATTATTTCTTTAAATATACAAAAGCAATGTATCAAACAGATGAAATAAAAATATCTATAGATAAAGTTCAAGACTTAAAAGAAGAGCTAAAAGGCAATGTATGGTATCAATATTTTAAACATCACATAACTAATATTGAAACTTGGATTGATTTTGAAGTTGAAATTGAAAGTGTATTGGATTGCGTATCTAATTTTTGCCAGGAAGCTGATAAGATATATAAGTTAAATGAAAGACTTGATTCCCAAGTATATCATTTGATGCAGGAAAGTGTAGCGAAGACTAATGTTAGGTGTGGTCGCAATACTTTACAAATCCTAAAATGTTTAATGATTATAATTGATAAAAAGGATGATTTTTTAGATCAAAACGTAAATGTTATAAGTGATCAATTTTTTCGCAATGGTAATGTTACATTGAGTCTTGATAATTGTTATATTTTTATGATTTTAGAGAGGTTTTTAAGAAAGTTTATCGATATTTTTAATTTCTATTTATCTGGAGTTATTTATAATTTAAATCTAAAAGAAAAATTAACTAATGAAATCTTAGAAATCGACGATGATTTGAGACTATACTCTTTCAATTATACAGAAACATTTCAAAAAATTTATGATAATAAAAATATTGCTCAATACTTACATGGTAAATCAGGTGAAGTACATAATATCGTATTAGGTATATCTGAGTTGAAGAGTGAGCATCTTTTAACTTCAAAAGCATATGGTTTTACAAAGTATCATCAAAAATTATTTAAGAATACAGATTATTTATTTTTGAATGATGATGAGTCCCTGAAGAATAAAATTTATCCACGAGGTATGGGCCGACATGATCTTGTAAAAATATTTATTTGGGGGCATTCATTGTCGAATTCAGATGATAATTATGTGAAAGAAATATTCTCATATAATGAAGATAACTATTGTCTAGTGAGAGTAATAATTTTTTATTTTAAAGAAGATAATTTTATTCTATTGAATAATCTGCTTGATATTCTTGGGAAAGATAAAGTTGAAAAATGGATGAAAAAAGGTTGGTTGAAGTTTAAACCAAATCCAAATATTGTAGAAATAAATAATATACAGCCTATTGATTTACCTAAGTTTTGTGAGAAATAACTTTTTAAAATCTTTTAAATTAAACTATCAGTAAACTTACTTTTACCGATAGTTTATAAAGTTTATACTCCACTCTCTAAAACCTGAATTTTCACATCTACCACATGATTTTTGATCACTTCAAAATGCTGCTGCATATGTGCAGTTTGCATATGCGTTTCAAGATGTGTAGTGCTTTGCCATTTTTCCAGCATCATAATTAAATTTGGATCTTGAGTTTGCATTTCAAGCGCAGGTACGTGATCAATCAAAGTCTCGTAACCATAACAACCATCTTCTGCCAACACCGTAGGAGTGATTTTTTGGAAAGCATCTAATACCGCTTGGCGATGTTCCGTAGCTGCATGGGTACGAATTTCGGCAATAATCGTCAACATTGTATTTTCCTTATTCATGTTCCACTGTAAAAACTTGATCTAAATGGGCTTTGTAAGCGTCGAGATAGCTCGGCACGTCTGGCATTTTAATCACATCATTGACGATAAAAGTGGGGAGTGAGTCCATTCCCAAAAATTGGTTTGCCTTATGAAAAGGTAAATACACGCCATCTACACCGACGCCGTGAAAAAATTGATCAGGATCGGTAAATGCTTCGATTGGTGCATTCCACGTTAAAGACAACATATATTTTTTGCCCTGAATTAAACCGCCTGAACCATATTTTTTAGTGACATCGGAACGGCTGCGTCCATCGCTGGCATACAGTACACCATGACCAATGGTAAATACCTCATCGATATATTTTTTCATCGTCCACGGCGCGCCCATCCACCAACCTGGCATTTGATAGATCACCACATCTGCCCACACATATTTATCTATCTCAGCTTGAATATCATAGTCACAGTCCGTCCGCGTTACTTTGATGTCATGACCTAACTGGGTTAAATGACGTTGCGCAAAATCGGTTAAGGTATCATTCAATTGTCCATTGGAATGTGCAAATGCTTTAGCACCGTTGATGATTAAGATATGACTCACGGGAGAACCTGATTTTTAAAATTCATGATAGTCAATATAGAGTGTTTATTGGTTCTAAAAAATGCATGAATCTGCAAAATATTATTGCTTAAAAATCAATAATTATTTATAGGAATTTGCGTGCTGTTTATTTCTTAACTCAAACTGTGGATAATTTCGCATTTACTCACAGTCACAACATGCATAATTTGTGGTTAAATCTTGAAAATAATTTGAAAGAAATAATAATCTTCTGCTTTATTTAACATTTTAATATCGACGCTGAAAATAAAAAGTGCTATGTTTGCGCCAGATTTTTCATAAATCTTGGTCATATCATTTGACCTCAATCTCACATGGTTATTTTCTCCTCAAAATTCAGACACTTTGTGAATACAGTGTTTTATTGCTGAATAGTCAGCATATCAAAAATTCAATTCTCTAAAACTCAATGTTTGTCATTGGGCTGGCGCATATTGATTAGAAAATAATGTTCAGCTTGCAAACAGACATCTTGAAGAAGTAGATCACAATGCAAAATATGCAAACGACAACATTAAATCGTCAGACCTTAATGTTTCCGCTGGCTTTGGTTCTGTTTGAACTTGCGGTTTATATTGGCAATGATTTAATTCAGCCAGCGATGCTGGCCATTACACAGGATTTTGGTGTCAGTTCGACATGGGCGCCTTCTTCGATGTCTTTTTATTTATTGGGCGGTGCAAGTGTGGCTTGGTTACTTGGCCCACTTTCAGATCGTCTAGGCCGAAAAAAGGTTTTATTAACGGGTGTGTTATTTTTTGGCATTTGCTGTTTATTGATTTTATTGACTCAGGATATGGCGCAATTTCTGATCTTGCGCTTTTTACAAGGTATTGGTTTGACTGTGATAGCTGCGGTCGGTTATGCCGCGATTCAGGAAACTTTTGCCGAACGTGATGCCATTAAAGTCATGGCGTTAATGGCCAATATTTCCTTACTTGCACCATTACTTGGGCCTGTTTTAGGTGCTTTTCTGATTGATTATGTGTCATGGCACTGGGGTTTTGTTGCGATTGCACTATTGGCATTGATCAGTTGGTTTGGACTTAAAGCAAAAATGCCAAGTCAGCAGCAAAGTGTGACGCGGCAGCCATTCATTTATTTGTTTGATGATTTCAAAAAAATCTATAGTGATAAAAAGTTTCTGGGTCTGACCTTGGCATTGCCATTGGTGAGTTTGCCGTTAATGCTATGGATTGCATTGTCACCTGTCATGCTCGTTGAAGAGCTGAACTTTAGTAGTGTGCAATATGGTTTGGCACAATTCCCTGTATTTATCGGGCTGATTTTGGGCAATATTGTGCTGATTAAAATTATGGATCGTTATCCTTTGGGAACCACCATTCTCACAGGCTTACCTATAATGCTATTAGGCACTGTTATCTTAGTGATCGGGGCAATCTGGCAACACTATCTGGTGCCATGTTTATTAATCGGCATGACCTTGATTAGTTTTGGTGAAGGCATTAGTTTTTCGGTGATGTATCGCTTTGCTTTGATGTCATCTGAAATTAGTAAAGGTACAGTTGCAGCAGCAGTGTCGATGTTACTGATGTTAAGCTTCTTTGGAATTATTGAACTGGTGCGCGAACTCTATGTCCATTTTCATATCATGGCATTTAGTCTCGCCTCTTTTGTTTTGATTGCGATGTGGTTTTTAAAACCCAAGCAAGTTTTGCTGAAATTGATGCAGCAACGTAGGCAGGAAGGGCAGTTTTAAGCAAAGAGCGAATCTACGGGTTCGCTCTTTTTATCGCGAAATTATTTTTTTCTAAGCAACTTAGGTTTGGTTTGATTGTTTTAATTTATGATCAAATACAAAAGGGCCAAACGGTAAAATCGACGCGATCAAACCTAAAATAAACATATGAATCGACCATTTCATCCGTTGGCATACCACCAATAAAACGACGATAAATAAAATAAACAGTAAACCATGCCCCATACCCACATATTTGACCCACAGTGGATTATCCCAAATATATTTCATTGGCATGGCAATAAATAGGAGCAATAAAAAAGACCAACCTTCTAAAAATCCAACAATGCGTAAAGTTTTGACGTTCATCATTCGCTCAAAAAATATAAACAAAGACCGAGTGTAGCCTAGATCGGTTGAAAGCTGAACAACAACTGAGGCTATTTAATTTCCATTGATAATAGTTTGTTTTGCAGCATCAGTAATTCAGGCAAAGTTTCGAGTAATAAACTCATTTGTTTTAAAATTAACATGAAGTAATCCGATGTCGAGTTTTGTTCAGAAAGTTGTCGAATTTCCAATAACTTTTGCTCAATATCTTGCGCAGGAAGTGGTTTTTGTTCGAGTAACGTCTGTTGTAGTGTATCGGTACACCATTTTAATAAGTCCATGACTTGCTGATCATTAATCTTTTGACGATGGCTTCCGAGCGCAGAAATATAACTAAGTTGACTGTGGCTATACACCAAATAGCGAAAAGCAGAATGAATTAACGCCTGATTCGGTTGCGGTTCCGCGCTTAAACTGGAAATCATACTGGAAAGTTCAGTTTGTGCATTATGTGCCAAACGCCTTGCGGTACGATATTCAACACTATTGGTACAGCCAAACTGATATTGGTTCAGCACAGCATTTAGGTAATTGATACTTGCTTGACTGGTTTTTTTAATGTTGTTGGAAATATTACGAAAGTTCCAGTCTGGCCAGATAAAGCTCACGGCAAACCATGCAATGCCACAGCCAATGAGCGTATCCAAAATACGTGGCGCAATAATGCTATAACCAAAGCCTTTAAGGTTAAAAATCAGCAACACCATTAAGGTTGCCATTGAAGTCGCAAGCGCATATTTCTTTTGACGGAGATAGAAAAAATATACGCCACAAATCACGGTGATGATCAATTGACCTTCGACACTTGGCACAAAATAAAGAATCGGTAGACCTAAAATTACACCCAGTAAAGTACCTAATGTTCGTAGTTTTAAACGACTTTTGGTCGCAAAATAAGTCACCTGACACACAAATAAACTGGTCAGAACAATCCAGTAACCATTTTGGGCAAATGGTAAAAGTGAAACCAGCGAGCCTGCTGCAAAGACAAACGCGATGCGTGTTGCATGGCGAAATAGCGCAGATTTTGGAGTAAGATGCTGCTTGAATTTAAGCCATAAGTCTTTGATGCCGTGAATATCATCATCCAATAAGTTTAGATTATCGACATGCTGTTCAAAACGATACGCATAGGTAAATTGCACATCCTGTAAATGACTGAGTTGGTCGTGTAAATCTTTTAAGTTTTTTACGATCAATTTCAGATTTTTGACTTCAGTATTATATGGATGATCCTGAATCCAGTCCTGTAGTGAAAGTTCCAGATTTTCTAAAGCATGTGTGGGATCATGAATTGGCGTAAATGCTTCATTTCGCAAAATACATTCAGATAATTGCTGGCAGGAAAGCGCCAAAAGCCGAATATTCTTTTGAAAGCGAAAGATCAGATCACTGCGGCTAAAATTGTGTGGGATCTGTTCATAATGTAAATAATTGGCACTCACTTTCTCGTGAATATCTTGCGCGACAAAATATAAATGCAGCCAGTAGATGCTGTTTTTATTAACCCGAGAGGCTTTTAGTCGAGTCAGTAAAGAGGCTTTTGTGGTATTGAGATATTGAACCACTTGCGCATTTTCGTTTGAGAGTTCAAATAATAATGGCTCAACATTGTCTTTGTTATCAGGGTCAAAGAGTCGGGCTTTGGTCATCAACACATCAGATAAATGGCTAAAGACTTGCGAAAGATTATCCTGAACAGGCAGCGTTGGTTTAATCAGAAAAAAAACAATTGAGGTAATGCCGTACCAAATCACGCCGTACACAAAATAGACGGGTTGTTGATACCAATGCTGATATTCACCTAAACCAAATAAGCTGTAGATTGAAATTAAAATGGTACCAAACGAAATGGTAGCGTAGCGCTGACCAAGTGAACCTAATAAAATCAAAAAACCACTCGAAAGTGATAAGTATAAAATCAGTAGAAATTTATAAGGTGCTAAAAACTCTAAAATACTGCTGACCGCAAAAAACAATACAGCCACATAAAACAAATTTCGAAGTCGAATGCTTAAGCGATCATCAAAGTCGGTCAATGCTGTCGCAATCGCACCGAGTGTAACTGGAACGATCAACTCATCATGTCCAAGCCAACGCAAGCCAAGCGTTGTTCCTGTCAGAACAATAAAAATTTGAAAGCAATAAACCAGTGTCGCATTAAAATTATAATGTTTAAAGAAACGGGTGAGGCCATTCATGAATTGGGAGGATTTCATTAATATTTTTATTGAGGTTGGGCTTTTTTTAAAAGCCTGTCAATCCTGATTCAACAAAAAGGAAGCGAATGATTCGCTTCCTTTGCAAAAACGATTTACGATCTTAATAACCCACGGTAAAACGTTGCTGGATATGATTGTTTTGTTCAAGCTCATCAGCTAGCGCCACCGCAAAATCTTCAGCCGAGATTTTACTGCCTTCTTCACCGATCAAAAGCTCATCTTTACCCAAGCGAAATTCACCTGTACGTTTACCTGGGCCAAATTCGGCAGAAGGCGAAATAAACGTCCAGTCGAGATCATCGATTTCTTTGAGTTTATCGAGAAATGTTGCGGCTGCTTCTGCTTCAGGTTTATAAGCATCAGGAAAATCAGGCGTATCCAAAACACGAATATTTTGATGAGGCACATGTAAACTTCCTGCACCACCAACGATCAAATAACGTTTTACTTTGGAATCCCGTACCGCTTCAATCAATGCATGAGCATCTAAGCCCTGAAAACGAACGGCACTAATCACCGCATCTTGTCCTTTTAATGCATCTACTAAAGCCTCATGATCATTTAAATCGGCATCAACTGCCATCACACGTTCCGTATCCGCCACTTTATGTGTGTCTCGCGCAATGGCTTTGACATAGTGACCACGTGAAACTAGTTCTTCCAAAATACGTGACCCTGCCATACCTGTTGCACCAATTAAAGCAATTTTCATTGTTAGCCTCTTTATTTTTTGTCAAAAATTTAACTTAAGTTTGAATTACAGTGACTTCTATCATGCCCATGTGGCATGTAAGTTGCGTTCGTTTTATGTCCATACCCTGTAACAGGTTTTATATAAGTGTTGAGGTATGAATAAGAAATTTAAGCTGGATGGTAGCTTTGATACGGACAGATAGGTGAGGTTAAATAGAAAGCTATTTGGAAGAAATGTTAGAGAAGGATCGATGGAATCGTTTAATGTACCTAACTCAAAGTGATGGCGTATTGCTTAAAATGGTAGGCTGGGAACGTGAAGAATTAATAGAAAACCGTTCCAGTATGCTGAATTCTGGAATGACTTCGCTTAAGGTATTTATTTTTATTGATAAATTTTAATAATTTTACTTTCGTGGGGGCTTTGTGCGACAAAGCTCTTTATATCGTTACATCAAATTCTTTTGCCCATTCGTTAATTTGAAGAGGTTTCCATTTTTTATCTGTATAAGTTTTATAAATTAATTGATATTGATCATGGGTCAGTAAAGCTAGACGTCCATCATTTCCTCCATTGATTAAATAGCATCTTTCATCAATATTTTGTTTTTCTAATTCATTATTTAAAATTTGAGCAATTTTATAGGGCGCTTCGCCCCAACCATATCCTTTGAAATTATAAAAAATAATATATTCTACTTCATTAATAGTAATACGATGATTCAACCATTCATTTTTTTCATCCCATACTTCAAAATTGTTTTTGACATTACAATAAAAATTCATTTTAGAAAATGCAGGCATCAATTCTTTTAATAATTCAGTAATTCCACCTTGTTCAAAAATATTTTCACCATCACATAAATAGTAACGATAGTCCTTAGAAAAACCTTTTTTTTCATCCCATTGTGTGCATAACTCTCCTTGCGGATCAAAGTTCTCTATAAAGTATTTTTTTACATTCAAATAATCTAACTGACTTGTATACTTAAAATAATTTAATGCTTCTAAGTCATTAACAAATTTTTCGGCATATGTTTTTTTTAGGAAACTCTTCCTCTTTTTATTTAAATATAGAAAAATACCTAAAATTAAAAATAATGTGATTAATGTTATATACATATAGTTCTCAACATTAAATAGTCTGCTAGATTAGCAGAGTATTCAAACTAGTTTAGCGTCTTCAATAAAATAGAAGATATTTTTACCCTTATAGACTGAATTCCAGAGCAATTCAATTTTACCTATAAAACATTATACAAAGAAAAAGCCGATTGATATCAATCAGCTTTACCCCTTAGTTTCAAAACTTAAAAATATTCAACCACTAAACTTTAGGATCGTCCAGATCATCATAAATCATGGTGGTTTTTGGCATCGGTTCAGGTTCAATATTTTCATGTAACCATTCACGCCAGATCGCAAGCAAAATCGCCAAAATCACAGGGCCGATAAATAATCCGACCAAACCAAAACTCGCCAAACCACCTAAGACACCAAACATAATGAGTAAGAATGGAATCTTGGTTGCACCTGAAATCACCAAAGGGCGAATCACATTATCCGAGGTACTGACGATACAAACACCCCATAGCATCACACCAATCGCACCCATCATATGATCTTGAGAAAACAACCAAAGTGCGACAGAGGTATATGCCACAGGCGTTCCAAAAGGAATCAAAGCTAATAAAAAGGTAACAATGGTCAAAACCATTGGATTGGGGACACCTGCTATAAAATAACTGAGTCCTGCTAAAATTGCCTGAGCCACTGCGGTTAAACCAACACCGTAAACAACTGCACGAGTGGTTTCAGAAATGGTGTCCAGATAATGATGAACCCGTGGCCCGATGACCATTTCCATGGCTTTACTGACCTGACTTAAAATGATCGGCCCATCACGGTAAAAGAAATAGAGTGATAAAAGTGCAAAACCCAATTTAACCAGATTTCGGCTAATTTCACTTAATACAAAACGCCCATAGCCCATATGCCCCTGAATCCACGCGGCCACATTTTGGGTAATACTATTAGGATCATTATTGATGTCATTGAGGATCCGTGAAACTTCCTTTCCAATAATCGGCAGTTCACGAATAAAATCTGGAACATCTAAATGACCTGAAAAAATTTGTTTTTGCAGTTCAAAAAAAAGATTACGACCTTCATGTTGCAGCATAAATACGCCAAAGGTCAGCGGTACACCAATCACCAGAATAATCAGTAAAATCATGAGCGAGGCATTTAGATTTGGGCGATGCACTCCACACAAACGCTGTACCCACAGATAAATTGGCCAAGTCATATACGCAATAATCGCCGCCCAAACTACAGGAACAATAAAATATTTTAGGATATTAAATCCTAAAAAAAGCAGGATAATCAGTAATCCGAACAGTAAAGCTCGTTGTAGGGTTGGCGCGTATTGTTGCACTGAACTCTCTATCTGTTAAATATTGGGCAATTCATCATCTTAACTGAAAACAAATAATCAGAAAATAAATCTTGAGTTGCATTGCGTTGTTAAAATGAACGCAAATAAACTTCTTTCATCATTGTTGAAACCTTCTTTATTTTATTTCTCCCATAGGGAGAAATAAAAAGGATTTATGAAAGAAGTCTAATATTGCTCTAATAATTTAAAAATTTAAACGCAATTAAAACCATTCAGCAGGATCTTCAATTAAAGTATCGAGCAGCGGTTGCCATTGCGTCTGTAATAATAAAAAATTCTTTTGAGATCGATCAAAAATACTCAAGCCCTGCATGGCCAGTTGACCATAAGCACTTCGTTCAGAAATCACAGCTACAGGTTGTTGTTCGATTTTTTCAAAAAACTGCTGAATATCTTTACTACTTGAAGTATTGGCTTTCATACGATTGGCTACTAAATGAATTCCAACCTTGCCTTTGCGAATTCGTTTAATATCCTGTAAATGTTTTAAAAAACGCTTGGTACTGTCAATATCAAAAAAAGAAGGTTGAAGCGGCGTGACAATCGCATGAGCTTCACTAATCAGTTGTTCAGCCTGTTCACCTGATAAGGCACCTGGCGCATCAATAATCAGATAATCGATATTTTTAGGCGCATCTCCAATGGATTTTTCATGACGCCAGTCCAGACTCTGAATCGTTGCTGCGGTTTTTGGCCGCTGTTTGAGCCATTGCAGCGCTGATTTTTGATTATCTGCATCGGCTAGCGCAACTTTATATCCTTTTTGCGCCAGTGCCGAAGCCAGTGTAATTGCTGTAATGGTTTTACCGCATCCGCCTTTTTGATTTGCTATAAGTATCGTTTTCATGCCCGAGATATATTCTTGATTTACTGGATTAGATTAGCATCTTTTTAGCATTGAAAGGTTACACATGACAAAAGTCTTCAGCTTATTTAAAGTGTTTAAACGTTAAAATATTTAGACCTTAAAGTATGAACCAAATTTAGAGTAGGTAAATTCATGTCCATCTGGATGGCAATGTTAATAGGAGCATGTATTGGTGTCATCATCACCACCTTGATTCTTTCAAATACACGAAACGGACGTATTCGGGCAGAATATGAACAATATATTAGCGAACTCGAACTTGAACATCAGCAGGCTTTGGCGCAGGCACAAAAGCGCAGTGTAAATACCAGTCGTGCGGTCTTAAAAGGCAAAATGGCGGAACAGCTTGCCCCGATTATGCCAGAATTTCGTTATCTGCCGAGTGATGCCAAATTTTTAGGTGATCCTGTGGATTATGTGGTATTTGATGGTTATACCGACTTTCGTGATGGTGAAGGTCGAGCTGAAGATATCGAAGTGATTCTGATGGATATTAAAAGTGGAGGCGCACGACTCACTAAAGGTCAGCAAGCGATTGCGCAAGCGGTGCAAGAAGGTCGAGTCCGTTTCGAAACACTTAGAATTGATTTTGACGATTAGGTGAATCAATGATTTCTCTGCGATCTAATGCTATTTATTCTGGTCTATTTGCATCTGAAGATGAGAGTTCAAGCGTGTCTTTGCGCCACAAAAAGAGACTAAATCTGTCTTTATTGTTACCCAATTTTGCAATTTTTTATTAAATTTAAGCCTATGATAAAAAGATCAAAATGAATATTGTGATGTTTTAGTGGAGGAGTTGATATGCTCAAGCAGATAGGTATCGGATTGATTGTGGCATTGAGTATTGGGCAGGTGAGTGCCTCGACTTCCAGTGACTACAACATTGCGCGAGGTTTGGCTCCTGCGGTTAAAGGACAATCGGTGTCGGTGTTAAAACCTTTTAATGGTGATTTTCGTATTTTGGGTTCTAAACAATATCGTAATGATGAACAGGCAAAATTCTCTCCGATCGATTTTGCTGTCAGTTATGGCTTATTTGCACATCCTGAAATTGCCTCACAAATTAAAATTAATCAGTACGATCGTTACTTGAACTGGAGTATGCAAACACTCCCTGTGCCGCCAGATCAGGCAATGAAACTGGTGTCGAATATGCATATTATTCCTGCTAACCCAGATATTGCTAAACAGATTACCCAAGTCAAACGTGGTGATTTGGTTCGTCTAAAAGGTGAATTGGTCGAAGTAAAAGACAATAATTTAGTCTGGACTTCATCGCTTGCTCCCGGCGGTGTGGGTGATGGAGCCTGTGAAGTATTTCGAGTGCATTCGATTCAATGGATTGAGCGTCAAAAAATTTAATTTCCTGCTCAAACCTTAAAAAGTGATCCGCAGCGACACAGTTCTTTTGAATAATGTCGCTGCTTTTATTTCTATATGGTTTCTATGCTGGCTTTTGTTGGTCTTTCCAATGTTTTAATTGTTCCTGAGCATGTAAATAATCACTCAGGTCTTGTACATTGATTGCCGCTTTTTTCTGATTCTGAGCATTTGCAGAGCTGGTTTGCTCATTGATTAACTTGCCCTGATTTTCCCAGTATTGATATAACAATCCCTGAATATACCGTCCTTGTGCTGTTTTTAAATCTAAATCTTTTAGCATGATCAGTGCCGACTGAATATGATCAAGTTTACGGTTACGTTCAAATTCAGGGGTTAAGCTTCCATCCTGTTGCATTTTTGCCAGTTCATTGTCCATATCATCTGTCATTGCAGTAAATTTTTCATCAAACTCATCTAATAGCGCAATGTCATGATTATCTTGTTCTGTCGCAGGAAACTCTTTGATCGGTGGCGTTTTTAACTGATCTACATTTGCCTGATGCTCATTGGTCTGTTGTTCAGTTGATGGTGCTGTTTTGCTTTGATCATTTTTATTACATGCACTGAGTAACAGTGTACTACCTAAAACCAAAGCAAATATTTGCAAGGGCTTATTGTTTTGGATGCTCATGATGTTTTTCCTTATTGAGTTTGAATCAGCATTAGATTTTTTTAAAGTGGTAAGCGTAGGTGATATAAGGGAATTCAATTTCATCCTGTGGGTGTTTACCCGTGAACTCATAGACGACTTGTTCAAATTGTTGTTTCAGTTCGAGCTGTTGTTTTTCAGTCATCGCAGCAATAAAACTGGTGGACAGCAAGCGTTGACTTACCACTTGCTCCACAGTTCCTTTTTGAACTTGAGAATAAACTTTGACACTTTCGAGTCGAAATAAAAATTGATGCTCAAATACTTTTTTCCAGTCGCCACTGTGATAACGAGGGGTATCCTGTTCTAACGGTTGCAACATATCCGCCAGTGCCTTGACCCAGTTGACTTCAATATCACGCTGATTCCAGATCAACCCCAAATGCCCATCAATTTTGAGGAGTTGATAGATTTCATTGAGGGTTTCGATATTGGCAAACCAATGAAATGACTGCGCACATAGCACCGCATCGACGCTTTGAGGGGGCAATGGAATTTCAGTGCTATGGGCGTCGAGTATTTTAACGTCAGGGTGTGCAAGGCTTAACTGTTCACGCATAGCCTGAACGGGTTCAACCGCAATAATATCTGAGGTCACTTGCTCAAGATAAGGGATGAATTTACCTGTGCCAGCACCTAAATCCACAACACACGAGCTTTGATCTAATTGCAACTCCTGTTTTAGCCAGTTCACAATTTCATTTGGATAATCAGGTCGAACCTGTTGGTAGAGTTCGGCAGCCTGACTAAATCCTTGTTGTGCAGCATGATGAATCAGTTTCATAAGCGTTGACCCAAAATCGTCTTTTTTAATGCAAATAATCTCTTGCTATTATGAACCCCGCATCTATACGACGCGTTTAGAAAATAGCATTTTTCATACAATTCGATGAGTTTTATAACATTTTTATATGTGGATACAGCAGAGCTATACGATTTTACATGTTAAAACTTGAGATACAATGCATACCTAAAAAGAGTGAAAAAATGACTCAGCAGATTAAAATTCCTTCTTTAAAACTTCATGACGGACATCAGATTCCTGCACTTGGCTTTGGTACTTATACATTAAAAGGCAAAGCAGGGGTTGACGTCATGTTACGGGCCTTGAACAATGGTTATCGTCTGTTGGATTCGGCGTTTAACTACGAAAATGAAGGTGCTGTGGGTGAAGCATTGCGGCAATCTGGATTAGAGCGCAAAGAAGTTTTTATAAGCTCTAAGTTACCAGGTCGTCGTCATCCATATAAACAGGCAATGGAAACCATTGAAGAATCTTTATATCGTATGCAACTGGATTATCTGGATCTCTATCTGATTCATTGGCCCAATCCAAAACAGGGATTATACGTTGAGGCATGGCAAGCGCTGATTGAGGCACAAAAGCAGGGCTTGATCAAATCCATTGGCGTCAGTAATTTTTTGCCTGAGCATATTGATACATTACAACGTGAAACAGGTATATTGCCTGTGATCAATCAGCTCGAGCTACATCCTTATTTTAATCAGGCAGAGCAGCGTCAATATGATCAATCCAAGCAGATTTTGACGATGGCATGGAGTCCTTTGGGGCGGGGCAGTGAGGTCATTAAAAATGAGGTCTTGCAGCAGATTGCTCAAGAGCTGAATTATTCGGTGCAGCAAGTGATTTTAAGATGGCAGCATCAACTGGGTGTAATCCCGATTCCGAAGGCCAGTAGCGATAAAAACCAATTGGCCAATCAGGAAATTTTTAACTTTAGTCTGAGTGATGAGCAGATGCAGCGAATCAACCAATTGACCCGCGCAGATGGTCGTTTAGCCAATCAGAACCCTGCTGTGTATGAAGAATTTTAAAGGTTGGTGATCGGATTCAGATCATATCTTCTTGATGGAAATGTGAATACAAGCATGATGATGAAATTGATAATCATTATCTTTTGGTGCTATATTGAAATGACTTTTCCTATATGAGGATGTGATCATGAGTCAGGCACAGCCTTATTTGATTGTGAATATGCAATTAGCTCAAATTCAAACATTATCCCCAACCATGACTCGATTTACCTTTCAAGGAGATCAACTGGATCAGGTGCTCAGTTATGCGCCTGATCAGCGGGTAAAGTTATTTTTTCCCATAATAGGCAATCCTGAACAAACACAATGGATTGAAAACCATGCTGAATGGTATCAGCATTATCGGCAATTACCTGAACAGCTTCGTCCACCGATGCGTACCTATACCATTCGGCATTTAAGACCGCAACAAAAACAAGTGGATATCGATTTTGCCATGCATGGTGCGATAGGGCCTGCATCTACGTGGGCAGAACAGGCAAAGATTGGTGATTATTTACAAATGGCTGCACCCAATGCGCATTGGCAGGGTGATCAAGCAGGATTTGAATGGCAACCGCCACAACACGCGCGTCAAATGTTACTGATGGCGGATGAAACTGCACTTCCTGCGGTGTCTGGAATTATCGATCAACTTATTCAGCAAAATACACAGGCACAGGTCAATGTGTATATTGAAATGCCGTCTGAATTAGATCGGATCGCATTCACGCCACATCCGAATATAAAAGTGCAATGGTTTCATCGTGTTCAGGGACAGCAACCTGGACATCATTTGATTGAAACGGTTCAGCAATTATTTAAACCAACACAGCAGCAACAAGTTGAATTAGAAGATATTAATGTCGATGAGAAAATATTGTGGCTGACTAAAAATGAACAGCAAGCACAGCAAACTTTTTATGCATGGGTTGCCGCTGAGTCGGCGGCTGTTTTGGCGATACGCCGTTTTTTAATTCAGGATTGCGGCATTGATAAAAACTGCCTGAATTTTATGGGCTATTGGCGAAAAGGAAAAGTATTTGATTGAATTCGGTTGAGGCTTAATATTTCAACAGTATTGATGATTATTTTTAGACATTTCAGGCTGAAGATGTAATGACTAACTGCCATAAGTGCAAAATAAAATTGCTGAAATAATATGCAATCTGAATGAATTGTGGATAACTTTTTTAATTTTGCTGATAACTTTTGGATGTATATATTTATAGGAAGTTTCAACAAGATTGCAACATTGTGGTAGCTTTTGCCCTGTTTTCTTATCTCAGTCTTTATAAAATAACAAGTTCCGCGTTGTTCTGTAGAGCATAGCGTTTGGAACTAAGCCAGTCATTATTTTTGGTAGCCTAATGGACAAGCAAATTATTTTTGAAGACGAACATATACGGGTTATTTTTCTAAAAGGCACATCTAGCGAACTGGTGATTTCATTTGGAGATTTAATTAGTCGTGCCAAAGGTTTGACCATTAATGCTGAAAAATCCTTAATTAAATATGATTACAACGTCTTGGGTATTATGCCCAAGCTTAAATCATGGTTTCCGCAAGCTTCCATGCAACAGATGATGGAAAGTGTACAGCCCATACTGAATCAGTTTGAACATATTGTGGGATATGGTGGTTCGATGGGGGGCTATGCTGCGATTAAATATTCTAAATTGCTGAAAATGAATCGTGTGATTGCTTTTGTTCCCCAATTTAGCATTGATCCTCAACAAGTTGAAGATCGCCGCTATGCCGAGTTTTTTGATGTCAATTTAAATCGCGATATGCAGATTCAAGCGACCGATCTCTCAGCTCAGGCTGAATATATCGTGGTCTATGATCCTTACTATAAAGAAGATCGTGAACATTATTTAAAAATTAAAAAAGTGATTCCAAATTTACTGACCTTAAAACTTCCCTTTACTGGACATGAAGCACTTTCAGTGTTGGCAAGTTCTAGTTTGCTCAATGATTTTATTCGTCATTCATACGATCAAGGCTATTTTTACCAGCAAATGCGTAGTGTAAAGAAAAATAGCAAGTTTTATTATCGTACCGTCATTGCAAATTTGATGTCGCGACACAGTGCCGCACTGGGGCGAATTTTGAGAAATAATGAGCTTCATCTGGATGATCAATATTTTGATGCCAATTTAAAACAACTGATTACCCGTGTCATGTTAAGTCGACGTCAGGTCACAGAACAGGATTTACAAAAACTAGGCATCAAGGTTAATTTGCCGATGTCTCAGCAAGAAACCAATGATCAATTACAGGATAATTTTGGACATCATTTGGTATTTAATCTGATCAGCCATAAGCTCGAAAGCTATTTGGCAGATGCTGTGCAACTCAATAATAAATACCTGATTGGTATTCATGCCAAAAGTAGTGGGATTGTTAAAATTGTCATCAATGCCGAACGTTATATTGTGGCGATGAATGATCGACGAGTCATGAAGTTGTTTAAGGACGAAGATGCATTAACAACCGATATGAGTCCGATCCTCATTAAAAAATATGCTGATTATTTTGTGTTGAGTTATAAGCAGTTAAGTCTTAATAGCGATGAACATGGAATATGTACTTTCACTGAAAATTCTGTTCAGGATGCGGAAAAGTTTAAAACGATTTAAGAACATATTTAAAGCCAATGTTCCGATAGGAAAAGGGGATGACTAGTATTCACCTAGGTCATCCCCTTTTCATGTTTTGTGTTATTCCATCCTACAATAATCTTGCGCTTACCGATTTAGTTTGTCGCTGAATTTTGTGGCGCCGTTGGCTGTCTTTCAATCCCAGTTTGACCCTGAACGCCTAAATTGTGGATAGACGCATTGGTGGCAACACCCGCATTAGCGTTGACTGAACCTACTTTTACCCCTGCATTTGTATTTGCGCTTATGCCACTATTTGCAGTGTTCTTGCTTGCATTCCAACGAGATTCAGCTTTGGCTTTTTCCTCAGCAGTGAATTTTTCCGTTTTATTTACGGCTTTCTTGGTTCCACGTTTGGTATCCTGCCAAGCTTGTTCGCTTTTATCACCTACTTTCTCTGCGGCATTGACGGTTTTATCTTTAGCACTCACTGCAACATCATGAGTTTTATGCGCCACATGGCTTCCCGCATCAATTGTGGCATCAGTTGCTTTAACTGCTGTTGAATGAACCGCATGTGCGGTATTGCTGACGCCCTGTGTTACCCCGTGGCCAATGCGACTAAGCATGCCATCTGATTCGACTTGAGCATTTGCACCAACATTGACAGAAGCATTGCCAGCAAAGATGCTTGCCGAAGCTAAAATACTTGCAGTTAAAATCGCGGTTTTCATCATTTTCATTTTTCTTTCCTTTTGTGAATCCACTCAGCCTGATGATTGAGTGATCGACGTTGCTATCATAAGTAACAATTTTTGATTTGTGTGACTTAGTTCAAAAAAATTACAAGTGGTTAACTGCGTGAATAAAGTTAAGGAGAAATTATGGAGACAGAAAAAATAATGAATTTGACTCAAAGTTAAAATTTTCAAGCTGAGGAAGAATACGCTGCATCCCTTGCCATTTCAGCTTGATCATAAGTTTTGTATCTGACGCGAACAAGTTAGAATTTTCGTGATAAGTTTTTTATTTTAAATAGCCAATTTACACAAGAGTACATGATGAGTTTAGCTGCTGCATTTTTGGATTATGGTTCTCTGGACATGAATGATCTGGATTTTAGCTCTTTACGGGCTTGTTTTAATGAGCTTCAGTTATATGAAAGTACTGCGCCTGAACAGGTGATCGAGCGACTGAGCCATGTTGAAGTGGCCATTAGCAATAAAGTTGTTATAGATGCCGAGACCATTCAACAGCTTCCACAGTTAAAATTGATCCTCATTTCTGCCACAGGGACCAATAATGTCGACCTGAAAGCGGCCAAAGCACAAGGGATCGTGGTGTGTAATTGTCAAGGCTATGGCACGGCATCCGTTGCACAGCATACTCTGACGCTGATGTTGGCATTGGCTACTTCACTGATTCGTTATGATCGTGCGGTTACACAAGGGCGTTGGCAGCAATCTTCACAATTCTGCTTTTTGGATTATCCAATACTTGAACTTTCAGGAAAGACCTTAGGCATTATGGGTTATGGCGAGTTGGGACAGGAAGTTGCTCGTTTGGCTCAAGCCTTTGGCATGCAGATTTTAATTGCCAATTTACCCAACCGACCAAAGCATGAAAATGGTTTAGAACTGAGTGAATTGTTACCGCAAGTGGATTTTTTAAGCTTACATTGTCCATTAACACCCGAGACTCAAAATTTGATTAATGCAAATGCATTCGAGCTGATGAAAAATTCAGCCTTTTTAATCAATTGTGCGCGGGGTGGCATTGTACATGAAGCCGATTTGGTTGATGCCTTAAAGCAAGGAAAGATCGCGGGTGCAGCCACCGATGTGCTGACTGTTGAGCCACCTAGAGAGGGTAATGTGCTACTGGATGCCAATCTTCCGAATTTAATTATTACCCCACACTCTGCATGGGGCAGTGTGCAATCCAGACAACGTATGGTGGAGCAATTGGCTGAAAATGCGCAAGGATTTATTTCCGGTCAAATGATTCGTCAGGTGAATGTCTGAGACCTAGCTCTCCCAAAGATTTAAGGATTCGCACTTTCGGGCAATGGCGCAGCCGATGTTACTGGGTTGGTCGTAGATGGACTGACCGAACTTGCAGGAGCAGCAACTGCCGCTCTAGCAGTCGCTGGTTCTGCTGAGGACTGGCTTAAGCTGCCTTGTTCAATCGGAACAGTGCCGCCGTTGGTACCGACCACAGCATCTTTGGTCTGCTGCCACTTTTGTTCAGTGTAGGTCTTTGCTTCATTGGCCTTTTGCTGTGCAGCTTGTGACTGTTCTGAGCCATAAGCTTTGCTTTCTTGCCATTTTTCACTGATCTTAGCGGAAGACTTATCCGCGCCGCGCTGAATCGAATTTCCTAAACGACTAATGCTTTGCCCAGTTTTATAGGTCAGTACCCGAAAGATATTGGGGTTATCACCATAAGGCATAATTTTGGGTTGATCTGATGTAGATGTCACGCTTTCATTTGCATTTGCTGCAATAGGCAAAAAAGTAATCAAACTCAGTGTTGCAGCATAAAGGGCATGCTTAAGCATTTTTTAGCCATCCTTTTTCTTGATTCTAGAATGTGGATTATCTTAGCGCATGAACTGAATTTAAGAATAAAAAAGATCAAACTGATACAGCTTGCTACAAGCGATATACAGTGAAGGAGATAAATATAATGAAATAGTTTGCCCCTAATTTGGATTAAGGGCAGAACATTAAGTCTTATTCACACGCAGCAACGTTTTCTTTTTTGAAATTGTCACGGAGCGAAAGGAAGTTTGCTTGAACTTGTTTGTCATACAGGTCAAAAGATTTGGCTGAACTGGTGCCATCTTTAGCCACGATCACTGTTCCCGCAGAGATTAAAGTATTGCCTTTAAATACCCAGTTCTCACGCGCACGACCTGCATCCATAATACCTGTAAATTCAATGTTGCAATGATCACCCAGCTTGATCAATTTTGCCTTATTATTTTGAGTATCAGGAAAGGCTTTAATATTGCTGACTTCTTCAATCACACCTACAGTGGTTTCTGGAACAGGAGGAGTCGTTGAACAGGCTGTAAGGGTTAAACAGGTAGCAGTTGCTAAAAAAAGAGTTTTAAGTTTCATCATTCAAGTGCTTACATGTGTTGTTATTGCCTACCAGTATAACCATATTTGTTCATTCAGCGAGAGTAGTGAATAAAAAAATTAAGCTATTTTTTATTTGAAAATTCTGTTTTTAACAGCGCAATAAATGCATCTCTGGCTTTATGATGTTGAACATTTTGATGCCAGAAAAATTGATTTTGAATTGAGGACAAATGCGCAAAATCAAAACCGCGAATACTGCTGAGACCTTGATATTGTTCATACAAACTTTTAGGAACCAAAGAAACACCAGAACCCGCACTGACGCAGCCAATAATGGTAGCGTAACTTGCGATACCTGTCATGGGTAAGGACAGGTGTTTTAATTTAAGCCATGCTTGCAGTGCTGCACGATAAGGACAACCTTCAGTCCACATAAAAATTTCCTTATCAATCAAATCTTCCTGACAACGAATTTCGCCCATGGATGTTGGTGCAATCAGCACCATATTTTCTTGATAAATTTCAAGTTGATGGAGCAATGGAAAATTTATCTGTCCCGCGACAATGGCACCATCTAGTTTATGTTGAGCGACATCCTGTAAAAGTTGTTTCCACGTTCCTGTCGTAATTTGAACGGAAACATCGGGATACAGTTGATGATACTGAGCCAATAAACGCGGCAGACGAGTCGTGGCTGAAGATTCAATTGCACCAATTCTTAATGGCCCAGAGGGCGCTGCATCAGGATGAATACTACGTTTGGCTTCATCGCATAGAGCTAAAATTTTTTGACAATATTCCATAAAAATCTCACCAGAAGCAGTGAGTTTAAGGGTTTTTCCTTCACGTAAAAAAAGAGGGGCTTTGAGTTCTTGCTCAAGCTGTTTAATACGAGTGGTGATATTGGAGGGAACACAATGCAGTTTAGTCGCAGCTTGAACCATACTGCCGCATTCCACGATGCTTTGAAACATTTTAAGTTGTTGGATATCCATATTTTATACTTGAATAAAAATGAATGATAAGCTTAATATAAGTTAATTTTACTCAATCATCTATCGCTTTATGATGCAACTAAGCCCAAATCTGGTAAGTTTTAATGCATCACTTTTACATCTCATTGCTCAATCATCAGCAGTTCAAACTTTATTTCTCTATTACTTTGGTGGTGATCTGTTGGGGCTATTCGCCCGTAGGTGTGCATAGCGCTTTATTATCCTATTCACCTGAACATATTGCGTTATTACGCTTTGTGATTGCTTCGGCTGTTTTAGCTGTGATTGCATTTCAGAAAGGAATTGTGATTCCCAAAATACGTGATCTTCCCTTGTTCTTCATATTGGGATTATTTTCTGTGAGCTTGCATCATGTTTTGATCAATACTGGACAGCAGTATGTCACGGCAACGGCTTCAAGTATTTTAAGTCAGTCGATCCCTTTGTTTACTTTGATCATTTCAGCATTGGTGTTTAAAGATAAAATTTCACTGAAACAAAGTGTCTGTATTGTGATGGGACTGGCTGGTGCCATTTTAGTGGTCAGTGGCGATCGTGGGCTGATTTTACCAAATGCGCATAGCTTATTGATTTTACTCGCAGCGATGTGTTGGGCGATTTATTTTGTTCTTTATAAAAAATTTGATCTGCCTTATGACTCGATCAGTATGATGTGTTATGTCGTCTGGTTTGGCACTCTGCCTTTATTGTTTTATAGCCCTGATGTGCTTGTGCAAATCCAACATGCTAACTGGCAGGCAAATCTTGCAGTGGTGTTATTGGGACTTTTCCCGAGTGCTTTGGCATATGTGCTTTGGGGTTATGTACTCAAGCAAATGCCGTTAATGCAGGCTTCAAATTTTCTGTATTGTACGCCTTTGGTGGCTATGAGCATTGCTATCTTATTTTTGGGTGAACGGCCGTCGATTTATGTATTGATTGGAGGATTAATGATTGTGGGTAGTATTGGCTGGATGAATTGGAAAAGATAAATAGTTATAAATGAAAAATGACGCTGTAAAAAATTCTGTGTAAATGCCTTTTAAATGAACGCGTCTAAACTCTAGCTTTTCCTAGAGTGTGCATTGCTTTATTATTATTTTAAATTCTTGTTGTTGCTACTTCGAATGTTGCATCATTCAATGTACCTTGTTGATGTAACCAAGTTGCTACTTCAGGCCAAGAGTATAATGCAGACTTCGGTGTAGTAACTCCGTACATTGGTCTTGGGAATTGGCCTTTACCTCGTTTACCTAAGGCATATAGTGATAGAGCCTGGCGTGTTAGGTTTGCACGTTCAGCCATTTCAGCTAATGTGGCGAAACCATGTTCTTCAACAATCAGGTCATTAAAGCCAAGCTTTCGAATGTCTGCTAAAGCAGATGTAATCGCTTTCTCTGCGTCGATAGCTTCACGATCAAACTCTAAATAGATTGTATCGTTATAACTACACAGTAGTGCATCATCGCAACCAGCCTCAAAGAATTGATCTTCAAGATTATCTAAACTATCAAAAGCATCTCGTACTATGACCGTAAAATGGTAAATAGTCATTCTTTAATCCTCTCATCATTACCTTTACATTGATCAGCTTTACGTCTGATTTGCTTCGCATGGTTCTCTGGACTTTTAGGTGTACTCCAAATACTCATTTGATGTTCTGAATGTCCATAAACACATTTCAATCTACAAAATGAGTGAGCGGATTTCCCTGACTCGACTACATACCAACCATTTTCCATAGCATATTGAATGGCTTCTTCAATATGTTTATTAGGATGCTTACTCATTATGAAGAAAAGACCTTTTGAATATTTTATTAGATTGTTGTCTTATGTCAACACGCTTCATTGATAAATCGAGATTACTTAATAAATATAACCATAAGTTTTTAATCAATGAAAAAACCCCGCTAATTTATAGCGAGGTTTATATTAAAAAACAAGGATGATAAAAACTTAACTTTGCAACATACTCACATCCGCAATCGCGGTAAATAAACCACGCAACTGAGCCAGTAAACGCAAGCGATTGGCTTTAAGCTTTGGATCTTCTGCCATCACCATGACATTGTCAAAGAACGCATCAATCGGCTCTCGTAGAGAAGCCAGTTGTGACAGTGCATCGGTATAGTTATGCGCTTCAAGCAAAGGTTGTACCACTGGCGTCACATTTTGCAGTGCAGCAAATAACGCTTTTTCAGCATCTTCAACTAACAGCGAGGTATCCACATCACCGACAATCTGACCCTCTTTAGCCAAAATGTTGGCCACACGTTTATTGGCAGCAGCCAAAGCCTGTGCTTCGGGCAAAGTTTTAAAATGATTGACCGCTTTAACGCGATGATCAAAATCCAGTGGAGATTTTGGAGATAACGCCTGAACCGATTGAATCACATCAATGGCAACGCCTTGATCTTCATACATGGCACGATAGCGTGCTTCAATAAAGTTCAGCGCTTCATGTTGCGCTTTGACAGGCTCACGTAACTTGCCATGATAGTTTTCAGAAGCGATTTTGGTCAGTTCTACCAATGGTAAATCTAACTCTTTTTCAATCAATAGACGCAATACACCAATCGCAGCACGGCGTAAGCTGAACGGATCTTTTGAACCTGTCGGGGCTTGACCAATGCCAAAAATACCGACCAAGGTATCTAAACGATCTGCCAGTGCAAGCGCAGTACCCGTTTGAGTTTGTGGTAAAACATCACCTGAAAAACGTGGTAAATACTGCTCGGCAATTGCATCAGCAACTTCGCTTGGTAAACCTTCCAAACGCGCATAATAGGTTCCCGCAGTGCCTTGTAATTCAGGAAATTCACCAACTAGCTCAGAGGTCAAATCGCATTTTGCCAAAAGACCAGCCTGTTCTGCGGCAGCGCGATCACCTTGAGTTAACGTAGCAATCTGGCTGGCTAATTTGGCAATACGCTGTGATTTATCCCAGAGTGTTCCAAGTTCTGCCTGAAACACCATATTGGCCAATTTGTCTTTACGGCTGGCAAGCGGTTGCTTTTGATCTTGCAAGAAAAAGAATTCTGCATCGCTCAAACGTGGACGTACGACTTTCTCATTTCCTTCAATGATTTGAGTTGGATCTTTCGACTCAATATTGGAAATAGTAATGAAGTAGGGTTGTAGCTTGCCTTCAGCATTGACCAAGCAGAAATATTTCTGGTTGTCTTGCATGGTGGTAATTAAGGCTTCTTGTGGTACAGCAAGAAAGCGTTCTTCAAAACTTGCACGTAACGCAACTGGCCATTCCACCAATGCAGTGACTTCGTCCAGCAAGTCAGCAGGGACAATTGCGCTCGCATTAACTTCATCTGCCAATTGTTTCACTTGCTGCTGAATCGTGGCTTGACGTTTTGCAAAATCTGCCACGACATAGCCGTTTTCAAGTGCAGTCAAATAATCATTAGCATGCACCAAAGTGATCGCTTCAGGCGCATGGAAACGATGACCATAGGTCACATTGCTGGCTGAATGATCCTGAATCGTAGCTGAAATGATTTGATCATCTTTAAGCAATACGACCCATTTGACTGGACGGACAAATTCAGTACGGCTTGCCGCAGAACGCATGCGTTTAGCAATCGGTAAATTGTCTAACGCCGTTTGTAGAATGTTTGGCAATAATTCATCAAGGCTTTGGCCTTTGATGTCTTTGTAGTAGCAGACTTTCTCAACTTTACCAGCCTGAAAGCTCGATACTTGATTCGCCTCAATGCCTTGACCGCGCATAAAGCCTTCAAGGGCTTTGGTCGGTTTGCCTTCGCTGTCATAGGCCGCCTGAACTGCGGGGCCATCAAAACGTTTTTGTGTATCTGCCTGAGCGCCATCAACATTCACAATTTTTAAAGCCAAGCGACGTGGTGCAGCATAGGCTTCAACGCTTGCAAAGTTCAAGCCCGCATCGTTTAAACCTTTGATGGTCTCTGCTTGTAAGGCATCGCGTAATGTTTTTAAACTTTTTGGTGGCAGCTCTTCGCAGCCAAGTTCAAATAAGACCGTATGTTGACTCATTATTTGTTCTCCGCTTTTTGCGCTTTCGCTGCATCACTTTCTGCTTGTGCTTTGAGTTGGGCTAAAACTTCATCACGTAAATGTGGCTCTGCCATTGGAAAGCCAAGTTCGGCACGCGCCTGAACATAACTTTGCGCAATGGCGCGCGCTAAAGTTCTTACACGCAAAATATAACGTTGACGCTCGGTGACTGAAATTGCGCCACGCGCATCCAATAAGTTGAAGGTATGCGATGCTTTAACCACTTGTTCATAGGCAGGTAAAGACAGTTTTGCGTCAATTAAACGAACGGCTTCTGATTCATAAAAATCAAATAGTTCAAATAATTTCTCGACAGGGGCATATTCAAAGTTATAGGTCGATTGTTCCACTTCATTTTGGTGGAACACATCGCCATAAGTCACTGTGCCAAATTGACCTTTAGTCCAGACTAAGTCATAAACTGAATCGACCCCTTGCAGGTACATGGCAAGACGTTCTAAACCATAGGTAATTTCACCTGTGACAGGATAACACTCAACACCACCGACCTGTTGGAAGTAAGTAAACTGAGTGACTTCCATGCCATTGAGCCAGACTTCCCAACCTAAGCCCCATGCACCAAGCGTTGGAGATTCCCAGTTATCCTCTACAAAGCGAATATCGTGGGTCAGAGTGTCAATCCCAATCGCTTTAAGTGAGTCTAAATAAAGCTGTTGGATATTGTCTGGGTTTGGCTTAAGTACCACTTGAAATTGATAATAATGTTGTAAGCGGTTTGGGTTTTCACCATAGCGTCCATCTTTAGGACGACGCGAAGGTTGCACATACGCTGCATTCCATGTTTCAGGGCCAAGTGCATGTAAGAAGGTTGCGGTATGGAATGTACCTGCACCCATTTCCATGTCATACGGTTGTAATACGACGCAGCCTTGTTCGGCCCAATAGTTTTGTAGGGCAAGAATTAAGCCCTGAAAGGTATCAATATGCGATATGGCGCGACTCATGGTGCATCCACTAATAAAATCAAAGAAAAATTGCGTTCAAGTATAAGGATTTTAAAGGGGAGTGGCAAAGGTTCTGTCGAGTTCTTGCGAATAAAAAATAGCGGAGATTAAACTTCATCTTTTCTGCTGAATTTAGGCGTAGATTAGAGCTAAAAATAAACACAAAGGTTAATCGATATGGCCTATCTCAGAAAAATATCTAAACGATGGTGTGCGATATTCGGTGTCATTGCCCTGATCATGCATACCCATTCAGCTCAAGCGGCATGGTTGGCAGAGCGGCCGCTTGCACAAAAAATAAAGCAAAAATTTGAACAAAGAATAACTGAGAATAATTCGCTATCATCACGATATCTTCAAGTTGATGCTATGCAGCGCAGCTATCAATTATATATCCCGCCTTCTGCAAGGCAATCTGCTCGCCCAGTGGTGATTGCATTACATGGCGGAGGAGGCAATGCCAATCAAATGCTGAAACGCTGGCAAGCCATTGCACAACAACAAAACTTTATTTTAGTTGCGCCACAAGGCATAGGTGCAAATAGCAAAATGGGAACATGGAATGCATACGGTTGTTGTGGTCAAGCCGTGCAGAAGCAGGTAAATGATATTAAATTTATTCAGGCGGTTCTAAAAGATGCATCGCAGCATGCACTGCTTGATCCGCATCGAATTTATGTAGTGGGTTTTTCAAATGGAGGAATGTTGACGCATCAATTAGCCATCCACATGGGGCGACAACTGGCTGCTGTCGCGATCGTGTCAGGTGCATTATTTGGAGATGAAGCAATAGCAAAAGATGCAGTGCCTATTTTAATGATTCATGGTGAAAAAGATTCGGTGGTGCCTTTTCAGGGAGGAATAAGCCCAACTCGATTTGTTGCTAAAGCACAGCAACAACCGTTTCAATCGGTTGCTTATGCGATGAATTACTGGAAGACGGTCAATCAATGTCACACAAAAGGCTTTATAGAGCAAACAGTCCATTTTAGGATTGAAAAAAACTTAAACTGCAAAGCTGATGTCGTACTTTATGATATTGATCAGGGGCAACATGTCTGGCCAACTGCCGATCAGGTAGATGAAGGATTTGATGCGACTCAAGTGGTTTGGAATTTTTTCAAACAACATGCACGTTAAAAGGAGGGAAACATGACAAAGCTCAAAAATAGCTTACTTTCACTGAGCCTAATTTTCTTGGTAGAAACTGCAAATGCGCAGAATTCTGTTGAGTCAGATTTATATAGCCAATGTGTGGAGGAAACGATACAGGAGCAGCATTTGCCGAGTATTAATAACGCAGTGGTAGACGTCTGTAGTGGCCACGCCCGAGGTCTTTATGAAAAGCAGATTGTACAATTGCTAGACCAGATCAAAACAACTGGAAATCCTGAGCGATATAACAAGATCATGAAGTCACAGCAGCTTTGGAAACAATATGTCGATCAGGAATGTCAAAATGCAGGGGATTATATAGGCTCTCCAATGTATGGATTTTGTCCAATGCTCGAATATCAACATCGGGTAGAACAACTACAGGAATACATCAATTAAAATGATGAGCAAATTTTCTGATTCTCTTAAGATATAATACAAATACATTTTTAAGAAAAATCCGCTTATACTTTTGTAACTCAGGCAAGATCAAAACCTAGGTGAGCGGTGAGCGATATACAGCAAGATTGGCTTTCAGCCTTAAAACCAAATTTCAAGATTCTTCCTTTAAAAGAACGACTTTTTTGTAGCATCGGCGCATTATGTGGTTTAGCCATTTCTTCACTCATTAGCTGGTATGCCCTGGGTGGCATAAATCCATGGTATATCGCGCCGATGGGGGCATCCTCTGTTTTGTTATTTGCTGTCCCGTCAAGTCCTTTGGCGCAGCCGTGGAATATGCTGATCGGGAATACTCTTGCTGCTATTGTGGGAGTCGTGTGTTCCACGTGGATTCCAGATTTAACGGGCGCATTTAGCTTGGCAGTAGGTCTCACTATTTTTCTGATGATGACTAGCGACTCATTGCATCCTCCGAGTGGCGCAGTTGCAATCACCGCGGTGTTAGGCGGAGAGGCTGTTCACCGTTTAGGTTTTAACTTTGTGATATATCCAGTGTTACTGAATTCAGTGTTATTGCTGGCATTTGCCTTGTGTTTTAATCGATTGATTGGCCGACATTATCCTTATCCAAAACATCTCAATTCACGTTCTAAAGATCCCACACCGACACAAAAGGTCAGCATTCAGCCACAAGATATTCAACGTGCACTGCATGAACACACAGAGTTGTTGGATATTAGCCAATACGATCTGGAAAAAATCATCTTGGAAGCGCAGGAGTTAGCCCACCAACGCCAAGTCAATGTCTATCGATGTCAGGATATTATGAGTAAAGACCTTATTACCCTCGATGAAAATGATGATATTCATCAAGCACTAGATAAATTTAAATATAATAATCTCATGAGCTTGCCAGTTATTCAAAAGGATAATCATATTGTCGGGACATTGGCTTTATACGATGTGGTGGAATGGTTTAAACGCGCGGCAGATCCGAGAGCTTCATGGGAGCATCTGGTTAAACAAATTATGAATCGCAAAGTGGTAACGGTGATGCCGTTACAACCTATTCAGGATTTAGTGCCTTATTTTGTGGAAAAATCGTTTAACTATATTCCTGTGGTTCAGGATCAAAAATTGATTGGAATTATTAGCCGTGCCGATATGATTGCCGCATTACAACAGCAGTTAATGCATATTCAAGCGTCATCAGGTTAATGGAGCGTTTTAGCCAAAAAAAGCTACGATTGCATTTTAGGGGGATCACAATCGTAGCGACCAGAATAACAAGGTCAAATGATGTTGGGTTTAACGTCTCATCCGTTGTTCTTCATGTACTGTTCGAATGGGCTGCTGATAGCTTTGCTGATATGGCAGACGTTCAGTTTGTTTGGGCATAATCAACCATAAAATCAGATACACCAAAATGCCAGGGAAAGCCGCACTCATGACCGAAATGATGACGAAAATAAGCCGTAATAAATTTGCATTCCAACCAAAACGTTCAGCAATACCGCCCATGACACCGGCGATCAAATGTTGTCGGTTAGAACGATATAAACCAGTATTGGCCATTCAGAATATCTCCTCAGATAAAAATAAATACATCTCCAATTTATGTTTTGGGTATGTATTTTATAAAATGGGGAAGATCTCAACGCTTTAAAGGTATAGAAGCTAAAAAATCGTTATTTTATGTAAGCAAAATCACTGAATAAAAGCTGAAATAGATAAACTTGCACCAATTTCACGCAGAATTTGAATTTTTTAAACAAGATCAATCTCTCAGTGTGAGATCCAGAACGTAATCATGGTCTTAAATTTATGATATGGCGTTATTTCCCTGAAAAATAGAGGAAAACGCTAAAGATACTCATCTATGTCTTATTCAAAAAACGCTTCGGTAAGGTTTACGTTGATGCAAACACGGTTGCTATTGGTGTTGTTATTCAGTCTCGGATTATCAGCATGTGATCAACATCATGCTCAGCCTGATATTGCATCAAGCGATCCTGTGGCAGCGGCATCCGTTGCAGAAGATTCTGCTCATGATGACGAAGATCAGGGCAGTAAATTGGTGGATGTCGCTGGTCAGGCAACATTGCCAGTTGAGACACCGCCGAATCAGAAAAAGTCTACGTCATTGTCTCCAGAGGCCTTGCAATATACTGGACGTTATCATGTGCACATTCCTTGTTCTGATCCAGTTGCGCTTTGCAAAGAGCCTGAAGGACAGATTGATTATGTGATCAGCTTATTGCAGGATGGAACGGCTTATCGTCAAAGAATTAGTACAGGGCGGATCGTGATCGATGAGAGACAAAACACAAAAATATCTCAGCCAGATGCTTGGACAATCGATAGTGCTCAGAAAGAAATTAGTGTCAGTGTTTTTGGTGGAGGAAACCTTTATTTTAAAATCATCGACTCTGAACGTATAAAAACCGATCTGGATAAAATTAAAAATACAAATAATGGCGAAAACCTTAGAAATTTGGGCGAGAATTTCGTTTTACCTCAGAAAAGCCGTACTCTGACTAAGCTTCCTGATTAGATGGAAATAGAAAAGTAAAAGTAAAAAAGGATGCCTCAAGGGCATCCTTCTTGATCACTGGAGTTTCAACGAGACTTAGTAGTCAAAACTAAAATGTTCTGGTGCTAATGATGTTAATGCACGAGATGGTGTAACCATCGATTCAGCATGACCTTGTGCACGTGGTAATAAACGATCAAAGTAGAAATCTGCAACTTTAATTTTGGCTTTATAGAATTCAGGTGTTTCTTTACCGTCACCTGCTTCTAGTTTCTCAGATGCAATCACGGCTTGTTGTGCCCAGAAGTAAGCCATCATGGCATAACCTGAGAACATTAAATAATCTACTGATGCAGAAGATACGATATCACGGTCTTTACGTGCAGCGAGCATGATGCGGACAGTTAAAGTATTCCACTGCGCACAGATTTTGGTTAGATCCCAGGCAAAGCGACGCAAGTATTTGTTACGTGCATGACGGCCACAGAATTTCAAAATTTCAGCAGTATAGTCACGAACGACTTTACCTTTAGACGATAACAGTACTTTACGACCAATCAAATCGAGTGCTTGGACACCAGTAGTACCTTCATAAAGTGTTGAGATACGTGCATCACGAGCAATTTGCTCCATGCCCCATTCACGAATATAACCGTGACCACCGTATACTTGCATACCATGATTCGCAGCTTCCAAACCAAGTTCAGTCAAGAAACCTTTTAGAATCGGGGTAAAGAAGCCCAGTTTGTCATCGTAGTCTTCAAATTTAGCTTGGTCACCTGTAATTAATGCGTCGGTCATTTTATCTGCAAGTTGTGCTGCATGATAAATCATTGAACGACCACCTTCCGCGATGGCTTTTTGAGTCAGCAACATACGACGGACATCGGCATGATGAATGATTGCATCAGCGACTTTATCTGGATCTTTTTTACCAGAAAGGGCACGCATCGACATACGATCTTTGGCATACGGTAACGCACCTTGGAAAGACAATTCAGCATGTGCAATACCCTGAACCGCCGTTCCAATACGGGCTGTATTCATAAAGGTAAACATCGCATGCAGACCTTTATTCACTTCACCAATCAGGTAACCTGTTGCACCGTCAAAATTAAGCACTGCTGTTGCAGAAGCTTTAATTCCCATTTTGTGTTCAATTGATCCACAAACAACACCGTTACGCTCACCCACACCGCCATTCGCAGTAGGGAGGAATTTAGGCACGATAAACAATGAAATACCACGTGTACCCGCAGGTGCGTCTGGAAGACGGGCCAATACGATATGAATGATATTATCCGTTAAGTCATGCTCACCCGCAGAAATAAAGATTTTAGTACCAGAGATTTTGTATGTGCCGTCTGCCTGTGGTTCTGCTTTAGCTTTAACTTGTCCCAAATCTGTACCACATTGTGGTTCAGTTAAACACATGGTGCCAGACCAAGTTCCTTCAACCAGTTTTGGCATGTAAGTCGCTTTTTGCTCATCTGTACCAAATTGCATGATGGTATTCATACAGCCCATGCTCAGACCTGGATACATGGTAAATGACCAGTTTGCCGTTCCCATCATTTCAGATTTGATCAGGTTCAATGACATTGGTAAGCCTTGACCACCAAATTCTTCTGGATAAGACAGACCTTGCCAGCCACCTTGTACGAACTGGTCGTAAGCTTCTTTAAAGCCTTTTGGTGTTTTCACTTCACCATTGTCAAAATGACAACCTTCTTCATCACCACTTTGATTAAGTGGAGAAAGTACATTTTCACAGTAGTCGGCTGCGCCTTCTAAAATCATATCTACTGTATCTGCATCGGCATTTTCACCGTTAGATAACGTTTTATAGTGAGAAGCATAATCAAATACTTCATTCATTAAGAAGCGAATGTCACGGAGCGGGGCTTTATACGCTGGCATAGTCTTTAATCCTAAATTTAGAAATAGTTCTGGATTATCTGTATCGATGCTAGGGATTATTCCTACTCATCTTTAAAAATACATTGATACTCGGTTATGAAAAAAATGTCAGAAAAGCGAATTTTGTAGATTTGGACAAAGGCTTTTTGATGATTTTCTGATAAAGTCCGAGTGTATGGTTCTGATTTAAAAATAATCATATAAGGCTAGTAACTATAACTATATTAAAGGTGTAAAGCGTGAAAGTGCGTTTAAAATATTTAACATATTGTGTACTTGGTTTAAGTCTTTCGGGGTGCACTCAACATGTCATTAAAACCAATTCATTGAATCGGGTCATTACAAAATGAGTCTTATTTATTAATTGTAAAATGAGTCGGTTAAAGTATTTTACGATCATAAGGAATAACGCCCGTAACTACTTGATACTCCCATAAGCATAAGTGAAGCAGTGACAGCAATCTGTTTGCTGTCACTGTTTTCTAGCTTAAAGAAAATCTTTAAGTTCTGGTTTAACACCATGCCAAATGGCAAAAGCTTCTACAGCCTGACCAACGAGCATACCAAAACCTTCAGCCGTTGGCACACCACGAGCTTTGGCTTGGTCAATAAAGGTGGATGGTTTGCCATAAGCCATTTCATAAGCATGATGAAATTTAAGCTCTGACGGTAACACTAACGCCTCACCACTGAGACTGGCCGATGTCGCATTGATAACCAAATCATATTCACCTGAAAGTTTAGAAAGCTCCATCATATTCAGTTGAGCCTCTGGAACAGAAGATTCAAGATCACTGATTAATTGTTCTGCTCGGGTGAGTGTGCGGTTGGCAATAGTGATCTGTTTTGCACCTGCTTTAACCAAGGGATAAATCACGCCTCGCGTTGCGCCACCCGCACCCAAAATTAAAATACGAGTATTTTTGAGTGACCAATTCAACGCTAAAATGGCATCGACCAGACCTTGTCCATCAGTATTGTCGCCAAATAATTGCCCGTCTTTTTTCCACAAAGTATTGACTGCTTTGGCAATTTGCGCGCGCTCTGTAAGAATGTCACACATTGCATAGGCTTGCTCTTTAAAAGGTACAGTCACATTCATTCCTGAACCGCCCTGTGCAAAGAACTCAGTGACACTTTTTTCAAAACCATCCAAAGGTGCCAGACGCTTTTGATAACTCAATTCAATCCCTAATTTTTCAGCAAAAGCATAATGTAACTCTGGAGAACGTGATTGCTCAATCGGATTGCCAATTACCGCAAATTGTCCTGTCATTGCGAAGATCCATCACTATCAAAAAATGGCATCACTATACGCTAAAAACTGCTGCAAAATAAATCATCTATGCAACGCAATGTTTGAAATTGATTTTATGGATGAGTTTGTAGCTTTATGGTGTGTTTGTGTTTCTCATGATTGCCTAATTGTTTTTATGTGATCAAAATGTAAGCGCGAATTAGTAATTCTTCTTATAAATAACTGATTTAATTTTAAGTCGTAACACAACAAAAATGGAGAACAATAATGACATCAAATTTCAACCCGCTAGAGCTTCTAGCGGAGAGAGTGACACCGCTTGTCGTTGATCAGTCGCAACTCGAAATCGATATAGATAAGAAATCCTCATTACTTAAACAGTTTTATCCCATTGTTCTATCTTTATTCCATAAATTTCCTGACCGATTAAATAGCATATTACATGGCAGTCAGGCACCGCTACAGGAGTTGTTGGGAAATCATCAAGGCGTTTTAAATGAAATTCTGGATGCATTCTCAAAACATCATAGTTTACAGCCCGCAACGATCGAATCTCTTTTCAATCACGCGATTCCTCTCAGTGCCAGAGCGTTGAAAGAGGAGGTGGGTGAGGAAAATATTGTTTCTTACATCGGTTCTTATCTACCTCAAATAACCAGTCAGCTGCCAGCATGGTCAGCACCTATTTTATCAGGTTTGGGTTTGGGCAGCTTATTTCATACAGCATCGGCTAGCCAGTCATTCAAAACACCACCCGCAGATTCATCGGGAGGCGGCTTTAAAAAGTTCCTGCCGTGGTTAGCTTTAATTATTCTTGCCTTATTACTTTTATTGTTCTGGCATTCTTGCCAAAAACAGACACCTGCACCAAATAGTGTTGCAGAACCTACAGCAAGTTCTGAAGTCGCGCCAACAGTGGCTGCTACGTCTCCTGCATCCCTAAGTTTGACTTCTGGAACAGGAAATCAGGTTTTAGGTTGTCAGTCAAATGTGGGAGACAGTGGTCTTGCGTCTCTTCTACAGGCTGGAATAGCCAAAGTCTTTGGTACAGGTGTAAATTGTAATATCGCCACAGATTCAGCTTATGCCGCACAGTTACCTGCACAAGATAAACTAGAAAGTATTTTAAACTTGGTTAAAGCTGTTCCAAACGCAAGTATTGCATGGGTGGGGGATCAACTCACGGTGAATGCACCAGATGCAAATGCTCTAAAAGATCTGATTGAAAAAATTAAAGCATTAGCGCCTGAATTAAATGTCGTTTCAGCTGCTCCTTTAAATGTTGAACAGTCTGTGAATAATAGTATTGATGCCAGTACGCAGGCGTTGTCTGGGCTCAATGAATCTTCAACGCCTGAACAGATCGTTCACGCATTAAATATGCAAATTATTAATTTTGCTAGTGGTTCTGCCGATATTCCAGATGCCAATAAAGCCGTGTTGGATCAGGCTTCGACGTTATTGCAAAAAGTGCCGAATCTTTCCTTAAATGTAGAAGGTTATACCGACTCAACGGGGAATGCTGAAACCAATAAAGCGCTTTCACAAAAACGTGCGCAAGCAGTTGTGGATTATTTAACTGGAAAAGGCGTAAGTAGTTCAAGTTTAAAAGCAGTAGGTTATGGTTCTGAACATCCAGTGGCAGATAACGAAACTGAACAAGGTAAATTCCGTAATCGCCGGATTGAGTTTAAGTTGGCAGGTTCTTGATTTAAATAATATTTAAAATTTAAACATAGATGAAAGTCGTCTGAATCAGGCGGCTTTTATTTTTGTGGATGCTTTAAATTTAGGGTATTTGGAGACTATGATTTACAAATAACAAGATGTGTGGAATTTTGCAGGGGGGATATATCGAAGTTTTGATCGTATCGGAATATTATGGATTACAAATGGATTCAATTTCTTCAATGAAGAAAATCACAGCAGCCAAAAATAAACCTATACCAGCAAGCACAGTCACAGAAATCGAAATACTGTCTGAATAAACATTTTCATATTCGATGGTAATACCAGAAGAAATCACTACAGTAGCAATTAAGGCATATAAAACCAGCATACGATGCTTTTCTAAAATGTTAGACATAATATGACCCTTTCATTTTTTTCAAATTAGATCAAAACAATATGAAATCAAGATGACAAACAGTTGCTGCTTTACTGTGTGGGGGCTTTTTTCAATCATGTAATGACATGAACTTTCATGTACTAGCAGCATAACGCATCACGGCAAACATTCAAGAGACGATTTAATAATAAATACTCTCATTTGCAAGTGAATATTACAGTTCTGCTAACCAATCATGAGGTTTTAGATAATAATCAGTGAGTTGCTTCTCAATCGAGTGTTCATCCCATTCCGGACGATAAGACCAAGCGGCAAGATTAGGAAGACTGACTAGAATTGATTCAATTCGTCCGCCTGTTTGTAGACCAAATAACGTACCACGGTCATATACCAGATTGTATTCGACATAGCGGCCACGTCGGTATAACTGAAATTCTCGCTGTGCTTCGGTATAAGGCTGTTCGCGATGTTTCTCAAAAATTGGAAGAATGGCATCGAGATAACCATTGCCAACGGCTTTGATGTAGTTAAAACAAGTGTCAAAATCCCACTGATTTAAGTCATCAAAAAATAAACCACCAATGCCACGTTGTTCATCGCGATGTTTCAAATAAAAATAATCATCACACCATTTTTTATGTTCAGCATAAACATGTTCACCAAAAGGCTGACACAAATCAAAAGCAGTTTGATGCCAATGTTTAATGTCTTCGTCATCTGGATAAAACGGCGTTAAATCAAAACCACCACCAAACCACCAGATCGGTTCCTGACCTTCAGGTTCAGCCACGAATAAACGGACATTGGCATGAGAGGTGGGAATATTGGGGTTTTTAGGATGAATCACCAATGACATGCCTAATGCTTGCGCTTTGGCACCTGCGATATTGGGATGACGCTGTGTCGCAGAAGCGGGGAGTTGGCGAATATCAATATGTGAAAACATCACGCCGCCTTTTTCGATCACTTCTCCGTCTTGCAAAACACGAGAGCGTCCGCCGCCACCTTCTGCACGTTGCCAGTCATCAATCATAAATTGTGCAGAACCGCCGCCGCGTTGTTCTTGTTGTTCTAAGGCAGCACAAATCCGTGCCTGTAGGTCGAGTAAAAATTCACGTACTCGTAGAATATCAGCCGAAGTTGGATGCTGCATGATGACCTCAAATGACCTTATTTTCTTTAGATGAAGCATAAAGAAAGCGTGAGAATAAGTAAAAAAAGGATTTTATTCAGTCAATGAATAAAATCCCTTGCAATGTAAATGCGAGAATAACGTGAAATTAGAAATCATCTTTTTTATATAAATGATCCATACGTTCGCGTTTGGTCTTTAAATAATGTTCATTAAATGGGTTACGTCCAACCGTGAGTGGAACACGCTCAACTACATTGATCCCCAAATCAGTCAAGGCTTTTAACTTCAGAGGATTATTGGTGATTAATTTAACTGCTTTGACCTGCAAATGATCCAGCATAATGGTACACATATCATAGTGACGTGCATCCGCAGGAAGATTCAATAAAAGATTGGCATCGACTGTGTCGTGTCCCTGATCTTGTAAGGCATAAGCACGGATTTTATTGGTCAATCCAATACCACGGCCTTCCTGACGCAAATATAAAATAACGCCTTTACCCGTATCATTAATGAGCTGTTGTGTTGCTTGCAACTGCGGGCCGCAATCACATTTGAGTGAGGCAAAAGCATCTCCCGTGAGACACTCAGAGTGAATACGCACTAGCACAGGTTCATTCGGCGCACTTTCTAAACCTTTGGATAATGCGACATGCTCTTCACCCGTTTCAGGATCTTGAAACACCGAAATATTGAAGTCACCAAACTTGGTCGGGAGTTTTGACGTTGCGACAAATTCGATAGCCACTAATTACATATCTCATCAGGAAAACGGCTAAAGTATAGCGTACTGGTCATATATTGGTAGAATTGAACTGCTGAATTTATGCATAATAATTTCTTTTTTGTATAATGCACACGATAATAGTTGATAAACAGTAAGATTATTCTGGATAATCTAGCCAACCACGCCGCAGGGAAAATTTCCATGCGACCATGTTAGAAATGTGGCTGATTGAAGGTGACTTTAAATTCGATAAGATTATGATGTCATTCATCATATCGAATCCCATTTACCCAGCTTAGGATTTGCCAGGCTTAAAAAGGCTTTGCCACATATGTTGTATACCGAAATACCAACTCAACGCCCTGTTACGCCATTGTTAGATGAAGTTGATCATCCACAACAATTACGTCAGCTCGAGCAAGGCCAATTGACTCAAGTGGCTGATGAGTTGCGTCAGTTTATTTTATATGCGGCAGGACAAAGTGGCGGGCACTTTGGCGCAAATTTAGGTGTGATCGAGCTGACTGTTGCGCTTCATTATAGTTTTAATACCCCGCATGATCGTTTGATCTGGGATGTGGGTCATCAGGCTTATCCGCACAAAGCATTGACGGGACGTCGTGAACAATTGACCACGATTCGTGCGCAGCATGGTCTGGCTGCATTTCCTGCGCGTGAAGAATCTGTATTTGATACTTTTGGTGTTGGGCATTCTTCGACTGCAATTTCGGCAGGCTTGGGTATGTCACTTGCGCGCCGTTATCAGCAAAATCCATGCGAAGTGGTGTGTATCGTAGGTGATGGCGCTATGACCGCAGGTATGGCTTTTGAAGCCATGAATGATGCTGTGGCACATGATGCAGATCTAATTGTGGTTTTAAATGACAACGACATGTCCATCTCCTGTAGCACAGGTGGTTTTGCCAAACATTTGGCAGCCATTTGGGAACATGGCCATTCAGTCAATATCAATGACGAGGGTGAGGCTTATGTACAGCCGCATCCACAATGGACATATAATTCACGATTACATCAGTCTGCTACTGATGCCGCAGATAACTTATTTAAAGCCATTGGCTTTGATTATTTTGGCCCTTTTGATGGGCATGATGTCGAACAACTGGTCAATGTTTTCAATGCGCTGAAAAAACGTAAAGGACCTCGTCTGGTTCATGTCTATACTAAAAAAGGCAAAGGATTTAAGCCTGCCGAAGCTGACCCGATCACCTATCATGCCATTACCAAAATTGCACCAGTCGCGACTGCGGCAGCAAAAAAATTACCTCCAAAATATTCTGATGTCTTTGGGCAATGGTTATGTGATCAAGCGGAACAGGATGATCGACTTTTAGCGATTACCCCCGCGATGTGTGAAGGGTCGGGCATGGTTAAATTTGCCAAGCAATATCCTGAACGTTTCTTTGATGTAGCGATCGCTGAGCAACATGCAGTCACTTTGGCTGCGGGCATGGCGTGTGAAGGCTTAAAACCAGTTTTGGCAATTTACTCGACCTTTTTGCAACGCGGTTATGATCAACTGATTCACGATGTAGCTTTACAGAATCTGGATGTGACTTTTGGTATTGATCGTGCGGGTTTAGTGGGTGAAGATGGCCCAACGCATGCAGGTGCCTATGATTATGCCTATATGCGTACCGTGCCAAACATGGTGATCATGGCACCTAAAGATGAAAATGAATGTCGCCAAATGCTACATACTGCGTACTTACATCATGGGCCTGCTGCTGTGCGTTACCCACGTGGTAATGGAGTTGGCGTTGAAATTCAACAAACATTGACCGCGCTCGAAATAGGCAAAGCTGAAATTGTGGCTGAATATCATGCTGAATATGATGAACAAATTAGCATTCTAGCCTTTGGTAGTCGTGTGACGGCAGCTATTGAAGCGGCTATTCAACTCAGCAAAATGCATGATATTGGGGTACGTGTCATCAATATGCGTTTTGTGAAGCCGTTGGATGAACAAATCATTCGTGATTTCGCAGAAAAAACCAGTTTATTTGTGACAGTTGAAGAGCATGCGGTTATGGCTGGTGCAGGCAGTGCCGTAAATGAGTTTTTGGCCAAAGCACAAATCTTGAAACCAATACTGAACTTAGGCTTAGCTGATAGTTTTCTGGCTCAAGCCACACATGCACAGATGTTACAGAACTGTGGGCTAGATGCGGAAGGTATCCAGAAAGCCATAGAAAAAGTGTGGTTAAAGCTTGTACAGACAGCTTAAATTCTTCAGTTAAAAAAATCCTAACATTTTTTACCCAAAAGCGCGCTAATTTGATAGAATCTGCGCGCTTTCATGCATTATTCTTTGTCAAAATCTTCAAACTTGTAGTGGGTGTTCAATGGAACCTATGGTGGTCATGGCTGCGCGTGCAGCTCAATTAGTTGGTCAAGAGCTTTTAAAAGCACATCAAAATCGTCATAAGCTCGATCTACAAGTTGAAGAAAAAGGCATTGAAGGTCCAGTAACACGTGTTGACCGTTATTTAGAACAACTGACCATTGATACTTTACGTAAAAGTTATAAGAACCACAGCTTTCTAGGTGAAGAGTTTGGCCTACAAGAAGGCAAGGGTCATGATGCTGATTGGTGTTGGGTGATTGACCCATTAGATGGCACACAAAACTTTATCAACGGTTTTCCACATTTTTGTATATCTATTGCTGTGCAACATAAAGGCATTACCCAACATGGTGTGATTTACGATCCAGTTCGCGATGAATTATTTTCAGCGAGTCGTGGTCGTGGTGCTGTGATGAATCAGCGCCGTATCCGTGTCAATGTCCGTGACAATCTAGAAAATGCTTTCTTAGCAGTGGGTCATCCGTATCGTGCGATGCGTAATGGCGAAGTGGTATCTTATGCCGAGCAACATTTTGCTTCATTGCTAGCAGTGACTCAAGCGGGAGCGCATATTCGTCGTGCAGGTTCTGCTGCGTTAGATTTGGCTTATGTTGCTGCGGGTCGTTTTGATGGCTTCTTTGAAGTAGGTCTAAAACCGTGGGATATAGCTGCGGGTGAATTGATTGTCAAAGAAGCAGGCGGTGTTGTGGTCGATGCCCGTGGTGGCAATGATTCAATGGAAAATGGTCAGGTTCTGGCATCTTCATTAAAAATGTTAAAGCCATTGATGCAAACGGTTGTACCTGCATGGGGCGAAATGGCGAAGTAAGCTGAATCGATGCATTAAAAAAGCTCTCATGAAAATTTGAGGGCTTTTTTTATAATAAGAGAAATAGATAAAGTCATGATGATTTATTTGATTGGTCCAGGTGGAGCTGGAAAAACAACAACTGCACAGTTGTTAGCATCACAACTTGGCTGGGATTGTTTTGATCTGGATTTATACTTTATGCAAACTGTGGGCGATATTTCCACATATATTGACCAATTTGGTTATGCATATTATGCACAAAAAAATATTGAGTGTTACTTAACCATAATGCATAAGGTTCATCAAAAAGGAAGTAATGTAATTGTGGTCTGCTCTTCTGGTTTTATGACTTATCCAGAAGACATTCATTTAAATTATTTAGAGCTCAAAACGCAAATACTTGAACATTCTTTAACTTTTGTATTGCTTCCTTCGTTAAGTTTTGAAATTTGTGTGCAGGAAATTGTCAAAAGACAAATGAATCGACCCTATTTAAAAGCCTCAGCAGAGAAAGAACGCAATAAAATAATACAGAGATTTCATATTTATTCTCAATTACCCTGTCAAATCATGCTTACAGATGTACAGCCATTACAAGTGGTAAATAATATTAAAAACAATTTGAATCAATAGCTTATATTTTTTATGCAATTGTTTATTGCAGAGAGTGAGTCAACTTGTTTGATTTTATGTAAAAACCTATTAAAAAAGGTGACTTTTAAAAACTTTCTGTTATACTCTCGCCACGCACTTAAATTTCCGTTCATTACCTGAACATTCTGTTCTATTCATTGTATGCGCACGCCGTCCATAGAGAGGACCATTCATTGCGCCCAAATCGCTCAGCGATTCTTCAGGTTCCGGCCGTAATCATGCGTGCGTATAGTCTACATCGTCGTTATTCGGATTGCTGTTGAATATAAACTATTCAGCCTAAGATGCCGTGCCGCCTTTTGTCGATGTCCATATTTGTATTTATTAAAATGGAGCACCCACCAGGGTGAAACTCTCTATGAGCAAAACTTTTGCCGATTTCTCTCTACACGAATCTTTACAACAAGCACTACAGGACCTTGGTTTCACTTCACCAACCCCTGTGCAAGAACAAGCGATTCCAGCTGCTATTGAAGGTAAAGACCTTTTAGTATCAAGCCAAACTGGTTCTGGTAAAACAGCAGCATTTTTATTACCAACATTACATGCACTTGCTGGTCAGGACACTTTTGTTCCGTTTAAAGAACGCATGAAAGCAGTAACTCAACCGAATATTTTAGTGATTTCACCAACACGTGAATTGGCTCAACAAGTCAGTCAAGATGCGATTGCATTTGTACGTCACATGAAAGGTGTTCGTATCGCTGCGATTATGGGTGGTATGCCATTTGCAAAACAAATTCAACAATTAAAAGGCGCGCAAGTAGTGGTTGCTACTCCAGGTCGTTTGTTGGATTTGGTCAATCGTCGTCAAATTAAATTAGATAAAGTAGATGCTTTGATTGTCGATGAAGCGGATCGTATGCTTGATCTTGGTTTCTCTGAAGATTTGGAAGCCATTAGCGAATTAGCTGCAAACCGTAAACAAACGTTGATGTTCTCTGCAACATTTGCTGATCGTATCATCCGTCTTGCTGAATGCATGATGCAAGATCCAATGCGTATTGCGATTGAGACAGGCCATTCAACCAATACTGACATTACCCAGACTTTACACTGGACAGATGGCTTTGAGCATAAGAAAAAATTGCTGACTCACTGGTTAAGTGATGAAAATCTAGATCAGGCTGTGGTGTTTGCAAGCACACAAGAAGACACAGACATGCTAGCTGAAGAACTTGCTGAAGCAGGTCATTCAGTGGTTGCACTTCATGGTGCGATGCCACAAACCGTGCGTAACCGCCGTTTGCGTAGCATTCGTGAAGGTAAAGCTAAAATCTTGGTTGCGACTGACGTTGCTGCGCGTGGTTTAGACGTACCGACTATTTCTCACGTGATTAACTTTGGCTTGCCAATGAAACACGAAGATTATGTGCATCGTATCGGTCGTACAGGTCGTGCAGGTCGTACAGGTCAGGCGATTACTTTAGCAACTTATCGTGAGCGCGGTAAAATTCGTGCCCTTGAAGATTATTTAGAAGCGCGTTTGAGCGTTTCTGAAATCGAAGGCTTAGAGCCATCTCCACCTCCTGCGCGTTCAGGTCGTGATGGCGGTGGTCGTGGTCGCGGTGGTAACGGTGGTGGTCGTCGTGAAGGCGGTCGCGGTGGTTTTGGTAGCGGTCGTCGTTTTGAAGGCGAAAGCAACTTTAAACGTCGTGAAGGTGGTCGTGATGATCGTCCGCGTCGTAGCTTCGATGATAAACCACGTGGTGAACGTCCTGCATTCGGTGGTGAAGATCGTCCGCGTCGCGAGTTCAATTCTGACCGTCCACGTCGTGAAGGCGGTTTTGAAGATCGTCCAAAACGTAGCTTCGGTGGTGAAGATCGTCCGCGCCGCGAATTCAATTCTGACCGTCCACGTCGTGAAGGCGGTTTTGAAGATCGTCCAAAACGTAGCTTCGGTGGTGAAGATCGTCCGCGCCGCGAATTCAATTCTGACCGTCCACGTCGTGAAGGCGGTTTTGAAGATCGTCCAAAACGTAGCTTCGGTGGTGAAGATCGTCCGCGCCGCGAATTCAATTCTGACCGTCCACGTCGTGAAGGCGGTTTTGAAGATCGTCCAAAACGTAGCTTCGGTGGTGAAGATCGTCCGCGCCGCGAATTCAATTCTGACCGTCCACGTCGTGAAGGTGGTTTTAATGATAAACCGCGTTTCGAATCAAATGATGACAACCGTGGTAATCGCGTAGATTACAAACCACGTCGTGAGGGTGGTTTCGGTGATCGTCCAAAACGTGATTTTGGTGATCGTCCAGCACGTCGCGAAGGTGGTTTTGGTGACCGTCCACAACGCTCATTTGGTGAAGATCGTCCAAAGCGTAGTTTTGGCGGTGAAGATCGTCCTAAACGTACTTTTGGTGGTGAAGACCGTCCAAAACGTTTCGGTGATGACCGTCCGCGTCGTGGTGTAAACGAAGAAAACTTTGGTCGTGACCGTTCACGTAAAAATGATCGTTAAGATTTAATTTCTGAAGTTATTTTAAAGCCGATGCTTTTATGCATCGGCTTTTTCTTGTAATAAAACTATCAAAAAATATATAATATGAGAACTGTATCAGGTTTTTATTGTAAAAATGAAAGAAAAAAAGGATCTTAATGTAAAATTCTTGTCCCGATTACGTCATTTCAATTTGCGCAAACTTGGCGCAGCGCTAGTAATTGGGAATGCTTTATATTTTTCTTATAGTATCTACGTTCACCATGATATTTCGCCGCAAGCACTTGCAATGCAAGATCATCAAAATAACAGTATTCAGCTCATCAAGTAATTGGTCGTTTCATTGTTAAATAACAAGAATTTCATAAACGTTCAGTGCTATATTATATGAGCTTAAAATATGCAGGAACATATACTGCTATGAATAATTCGATACTTTCGACAGCTCAGCCACTGATTGAAGTGAAAAATCTGAGTTTTAATCGAGGGGAGCGCGTCATCTATGACAATGTTGATTTAACCATTCGACGTGGACAAATTACAGGCATCATGGGACCATCAGGCACAGGAAAAACAACACTATTACGTTTAATTGGGGGACAATTAACCCCAGATCGTGGTGAGGTTCTGCTTGATGGTAAGGATATTGCCAGCATGTCTCGTCAAGAGTTATTTGCTGCACGGGCACGTATGGGTATGCTGTTTCAAAGTGGCGCACTCTTTACCGATATGTCTGTCTATGAAAACGTGGCATTTCCAATCCGTGCGCATACCCATTTACCAGAACATTTAATCGCTGAATTAGTCGGACTTAAATTAGAATCCGTCGGTTTGCGCGGTGCAGAACACTTGATGCCAACAGAACTGTCAGGCGGGATGAATCGTCGTGTGGCTCTAGCACGAGCCATTGCCCTTGATCCAGATTTGATCATGTATGATGAACCTTTTGCGGGTCAGGATCCGATTGTAAAAGGAGTGTTGACGCGATTGATCCGTTCACTCCGTGAAGCATTAGATCTAACCACGATAATTGTGTCTCATGATGTTGCTGAAACACTTGAAATTTCAGATTATATTTATGTGATTGCCGAAGGTAAAATTCAGGGTGAGGGGACACCTGAACAATTACAGGCTTCAGCTTCACCTTTTGTAAAACAGTTTTTGACAGGCTCTGCCGAAGGACCCGTTGAATATCAATTTAGCCATCAAGCATATTTAAGTAACGAGGTACATCCATGAATGCGATTGCCTGGTTAGGTCGACTCGTGATTGAGCGGGTACGTGGAATTGGTGACGCAACGGTAATGTTGCTACAAATTATCTTTTCTTTGCCGTCTGCGGGTGGTTTTGGTCGATTTATCTACCAAATGTACCGTGTTGGCGTCATGTCCTTACTCATCATCGCTGTATCTGGGTTATTTATTGGGGCTGTTCTTGGCTTGCAGATGTATAACATTTTGGTTACTTTTGGTAGTGAGGCCATGCTAGGCACCGCAATTGCACTGACCTTGTTGCGTGAGCTTGCACCTGTTGTAGCAGCGTTATTATTTGCAGGACGTGCAGGCTCTGCGCTAACTGCTGAAATTGGTCTGATGAAAGCCACAGAGCAACTTTCCAGTATGGAAATGATTGGGGTTGATCCATTAAAACGTGTGGTTTCGCCTAGATTATGGGCTGGGATTGTGAGTTTACCGATGCTCTCAATTATATTTGCTGCGATTGGTATTTTTGGCGGTAAAGTCGTCGGCGTCGATTTTTTGGGTGCGGATGATGGTTCATTTTGGAGTGGCATGCAAAGCTCGATTCAGTTTATGCATGACATTTTTAATGGAACCGTGATTAAAAGTATTGTATTTGCTCTGATTTGTACATGGATTGCGGTTTATCAGGGCTATGCCTGTGAACCGACTTCAGAAGGTATTGCGACATCAACCACTCGTACAGTGGTGTATTCATCGCTGTGTGTTTTAGGTTTTGACTTTGTGTTGACTGCGGTCATGTTCGGAGGTGTTTAATGAAATCACGTACTAGTGAGCTGGCCGTAGGGATTTTTGTCATTATCTTTGGCGTGGCCTTGTTCTTTTTGGCGATGAAAGTCAGTGGTCTGGTTGGAACCAATTTAAATGACAGTTATCACATGACGGCGCGTTTTGATAATGTGAATGGTCTTAAACCACGTGCTAAAGTCACCATGAGTGGCGTAACTGTCGGACGGGTTGAATCGATTACGCTTGATCCTGTGACTCGTTTGGCGACTGTTGATTTTGATCTGGATGGAAAATTGACCTCATTCAATGCAGAACAGCTCAAGGCGGTTCAACAAAATGCTTTGGATGAGTTACGTTACAGTTCTGATTATACGCAAGCCAATGCTGCGCAACAAAAAGAAATGGAACAGAAACTGATTGCCAACATGAAATCCATCACTAATATTGATGAAGATGCTTATATAATGATAGCAACCAACGGTTTATTAGGTGAAAAGTATCTTAAAATTGTACCAGGTGGTGGATTTAACTATTTAAAACGTGGTGAAAATATTACCAATACTCAAGGTACAATGGATCTTGAAGATCTGATTAGTAAGTTTATTACTGGTGGTGCCAATAAATCATCATCGGGTGGCTCGGCAGAAGACTCGGCGTCACAGCCACAGGCGGCTGCATCCAATAGTGCCGAACCTTCTTTTACTGAGTAATTTTAAGGAGCGATTCTTGTGAAGACGTTGTTCAAACAAACCCTTACTGCAAGTGTATTATCCACTCTTCTTGCGGGTACTGCATTTGCTGCGCCAGCAGAAGCGCCACCAGCATTTATTAAACGTGTTGCCGATAATTTTATTTCGCGTTTACAGGCAGATCATGCCAAGCTGCAAAACAATCCGACTGCTGTAAAAGCAATTGTACGTCAAAATCTTGATCCATATATTGATTCGCAAGCCTTTACCCGCATTGTGATGGGAACTTATGCGACCAATCAAAACAGTACCGCGGCGCAACGTGCGCAGTTTGAAAAGAATTTCCGTGAAACTTTGATTGAAAACTATGGTACTGCGTTTGCAAAATATAGTAATCAAAGCTATACCATACGCCCTTATAAAGAAACGGGTAGTCGTAACCCTGTGGTGACGATTGATTTTAGTAACAAAGGCGACAAGATTCCTGTTTCTTTCCAGCTTACCGATGCTGGCAGTCAGTGGAAAATTCGTAATATCAATGTGTCTGGTATTGATTTAGGTTTGCAATTCCGTAACCAGTTTGCTGCAACGGTACAGCGTAATGGTGGTAATTTGGACAAAGCCATTGCCAACTTTAAGCCAGATGCTGATGCGGCTGTAAACAAAAAATAAGTGAAGGTTTATTGTGATTGAAATCGTCGATCAGCACTTGGTGCTATCAGGAAAGATTGATTTTGACAATGCGCAGACGGTTTATCAGGATGGTCTGCGTTTGATTCAACAACATCAACACTTTCCTTTGGTGGTGAATTTAAGCCAATTACAGCATGGCAGTACTTTGGCATTGGCGGTTTTGGTGCAATGGCTAAGAAAAACACCAAATGCACAAGGGTTACATTTTCAGGATGTACCAGAAAAAATGCTCAAAATTATCCAGTCTTGTCATTTACAGGATGATTTAACCCTGCTGCACAGCTAATTAAATTTCAATAAAAAAGCACCGAATCTCGGTGCTTTTTTTATATCGATAATTTTAAACCCATTTCTTCCAGCGGAAGTACATCATTGGACCGACAAATGAAACCATCAAAATTGCTGCAACAATTAAAAAACTCAAAGCACCATGGGCAAAGGGTAACTCCGTTGTATTCATCCCATAGATACTAGCAATCAACATCGGTGGCGCAAGCATACTCGGTAAAATCGAGAATCGACGAATGGTGTCGTTCTGCTCGGTATTAATGAATCCAGATGTAGTATCGAGCAAGAAACGAACTTTCTGGAATAAAAAGGCATCATGTTCGACCAGTGAGCGAACGTCTTCACTCAACTCGCGAATGTCCGCATCATAAATATGACTGCCCAAAGCACGTGGACGAGATAAAAAGGTCAGGACACGACGTAAATCAATCAGACACAGTTGCGCTTTACCCAGTACGTCTTCTTGTTGTGCCAGACGGGTAATCATGTCATCCAGATCTAAAATCTTTTCACGATGATGGTTATTCAGCACTTCTGTAGAATATTTTTCCAAGTCTTTGTGGATATCTTCGAGAATATCCGCAAGCTCATCCAGTTTAGCTTCGAGTAAACCGAGTAAAATCCAAGTCGGATCTTTATAATCCATGTCATAGTCGTTACGTCGTGCACGGGCACGAAATGCACGAAACGCCACCAGCTTTTCACCACGCATGGTAAATAGCCGATCTTTATGTAAAATAAATGCGACCGTTTGTACCGTTGCTAAGATATGACTGGTGTCTTCATTATCGCCATCGACCTGATAATTTTTATTTTTCGTTAAAAAATAGGTACTGATATGCAAAATGCCATCATCATCGCGGTAAAATCGGGCAGAGGATGAAATGTCTTCAAGTGACTTGAGGGTGGGTAGATTTCGGTCATAGGCATCAATGACCCATTGTTGCTCTTCTTGAGAGGGTGCAATTAAATCGATCCAGACCAGATCCTGATGTAGATCAAAACCACCATTAATGGTTGCATCTTCAAGGCTACCGCGCTCTGTGGCGTAAAAGGCTTCAAGCATAATGTCTTTTCTCCCTTGCGCAGTATGGATAAATTTGATGGGTGTATTTTAGACAAGGATTCACTTAAAAACACTCATTGTTGTCGTTTTTTCTGAAAAAATCTTGCTAAAGCTTATATTGTAAGCATGACAGCTTAAAAACATGGTTAAAAGTTTTATGAATTCAATTTGTATTTTTTGTGGTTCAGCAGTTGGGAATGATCCTTTATTTTTACAAGCCGCTCAGTTGACAGGTGAAACCATTGCCAGACAGGGCAAAACACTGGTGTATGGCGGTGGTCGTTCAGGACTGATGGGTGTGGTTGCAGATAGTGCCTTGCAGGCAGGCGGCCGTGTGATTGGAGTCATTCCTACCGCTTTGGTTGATCGTGAATTGGCCCATCCCAATCTAACTGAATTGCATATCGTAAAAAATATGCACGAGCGTAAAACCAAAATGGCTGAACTTTCGGATGGTTTTATTGCTTTGCCAGGCGGAGCAGGCACACTGGAAGAAATTTTTGAACAATGGACGTGGTCACAGTTGGGAATTCATCAAAAACCCTGTGCTTTTTTAAATATTCAGGGTTTTTATGATGATTTACTCAAAATGATTCAAGGAACAGTAGAGCGAGGCTTTACTCAGTCGCGTTTTGTCGAGAAGTTAATTGCATCAGATCAGATTGATGTGATTTTAAATGCCTTTGAGCATTATCAACCTGCCGCGCCGAAGTGGGGTGCACAAACGCAAGTTCATCCTTAACATTGAGACAGCGCTGTGGAAAAAGTTGATGTGAAAAAAAGCACTGCCAAGAGAATTACCGTTGCCGCAGCGATTATCTTAAATGAGGCAGGTGAGCTCTTGGTGGTGCGTAAGAAAAATACTCATGTATTTATGCAGGTGGGCGGTAAGTTAGAGGCAAATGAGCCGCCTGAACAAGCGATTGCAAGAGAAATCAAAGAGGAAATTGGCTGTGATATTCAGATTGATCAGTTTATTGGATGTTTTGAAACAGCAACGGCCAATGAGCCTGATCATCAATTGGTAAGTTATGTTTATTTGGCGCAATTAAAGCAGACGCCGCAGATTGCAGCCGAGATTGCCGAAATGAAATGGGTTACGCTAGATGATCAAGTTACAGCACTTGCACCATTAACACGTGAAGTGGTGATGCCTTGGTGTCGAAAGTATTTAAAGATTTAGCGATTTTTAAGTTTTGGCGTTTTGATTTGTTGCTGCTGCAATACAACATGCGTAAATCTGCTGGCATCCTAATTGTTGTAATGCTTGATGCAAGGCATAAATTGAGCTGCCAGTCGTGACGACATCATCAATGATCAAGACTTTTCTGTAGCGAATTTGGGGTTTCTCTAACAGAACAAACTGCTGTTCTATGCCTTGAATCCGCTCTATTCGATTCAGTCCTTTTTGAGAATGTTGTTCAAGCCGATGAATCGGCTGCCAGACGGGAAGATTGAGTTTCTTTGCCAGTTGTTGTGCCAAGAGCAAAGATTGATTATAACCGCGTTCGATCAAACGTGCCTCTGAGATCGGCATGGGCACAATCGCCTGAACTTTAGGATATTTCATCTGGGCAAGGAGTTGATCGAGTAAGGGCTGGTGATGTAATTTTTGTTCGTATTTAAACTGCTGTAAAATACGATCGATCGGATAATCATAGTAACAGGCCGCCATGATCTGTAATTCATGCCGATGGATCGGTTGTTTCAGCCAAGGCAATTGCTGCCAGCAACTTTTACATAGAACATAATGCTTTAAACGTGGACTGGATTTACACAGACGGCAGGGTAAAAGTTTTTGTCCAAGCTGTTGCATGGAGGCTTTAATATCATCAAACATAGGCATAGCGCGGCGCCTCGGGTAACCAGCGTTTAAGTAATGCATCAGCTTGTTTTGGATAATTTTTTAAAATCTGTTCTGCCACATAATGTGCTTGTGTCAGCAAATGATCATCACGCTCCAGACGTGCCACGCGAAAGCCCATATCACCTGTTTGTTTGGTTCCTAATAATTCTCCAGGACCGCGGATTTCCAGATCTTTTTCCGCAATCACAAAACCATCGTTACTTTCTCTTAAAATGGATAATCTTTCATGTCCATTTTGCGATAAAGGTGTTTTATAAAGTAAGGCACAAAAACTGGCGGTTGCACCGCGCCCAACCCGACCACGTAATTGATGGAGTTGGGAGAGTCCAAGTCGTTCAGCATTTTCAATGACCATAATCGAGGCATTGGGAACATCTACGCCAACTTCAATCACGGTCGTCGCAATCAATAATTGCAACTGATTGTCCTTAAATGCTTGCATGACACTTTGTTTTTCATCAGCTTTCATTTTGCCGTGAACCAGTCCGATATTCAGTTCGGGAAAGCGTTCTTTAATTTCCTGATAGGTGGCTTCGGCGGCTTGAGCATCTAGGGTTTCCGACTGTTCGACCAGTGTACACACCCAGTAGGCCTGTTTGCCCTCACGGCAATTACTGGCGATTCGTTGCAGTACGTGTTCGCGCCGATCGAGTGGAATAGTGACAGTTTGAATTGGGGTACGTCCCGGCGGGAGTTCATCAATGATGGAGGTATCCAGATCGCCATAGGCACTCATGGCTAAGGTGCGTGGAATCGGGGTGGCTGTCATCACCAACTGATGTGGTGTAAGTTGATCATTCCCTTTATTGCGAAGTGCCAAACGTTGATCGACCCCAAATCGATGTTGTTCATCAATAATCACCAAACCTAATTTAGCGAATTCAACGGTATCCTGAAATAACGCATGAGTACCCACTACCAATTGTGCTTCACCAGTTTTAATAGTTAGTTCAGCCTGTGTACGAGCCTTCCCTTTTTGTTTTCCAGACAGCCACGCGACTTGTATTCCTAGTGGTTCAAACCAGCGTTTAAAATTTAGATAATGTTGCTCGGCCAAAATTTCAGTCGGTGCCATTAGCGCAACTTGCCATCCTGCTTCTAATGTATGACAAGCAGCGACAGCGGCAACCAATGTTTTGCCTGCGCCGACATCACCTTGTACCAAGCGTAGCATGGGTTTGTTTTGCTTGAGATCGGTGACGATTTCTTTGGACACTCGTTTTTGGGCCTGTGTCATTTCAAAGGGTAATTGGGCGAGTAAGGCTTTGGCAAGGGTCTTGCTTGGACTAAAACTGGGAGAAGCAATTTGTCGAATATAGGCACGTCGGGTGAGTAAACTGACCTGATGTGCGACCAGTTCTTCAAAAATCAGTCGTTGCTGTGCGGGATGTGAACCTTGTGCCAATTGCTGCATATTGGCATCGACAGGCGGTTCATGGATATACTGTAAAGCTTGTTTCAGCGCATAACCATTGGTGTATTGTTCAGGCAATAATTCTGGTAAATGATCGCTGTATTGTCTGAGTGCCTGTTTGACATATTCACGCAGTTTGGGCTGAGTCAGTCCTTCTGTACTGGGATAAATTGCAGTGAGCTGAGTTTTAGGTAAAGCGCTATGATCAGTGACCAGTTGTATTTCAGGATGATACATCTCCAAACCGCGCGCGCCGACTCGAACTTCCCCAAAAACACGTAAACGATGACCTGCTTTTAACTTATCAGTCAGATTTTTATAAATATGATAAAAGCGTAAGGTAACTTTACCTGAGTCATCTTGCAGTAAAGCGGCCAGAGATTTACGTTTTCCAGGTGGAAAGTCCAGAGCTTTGACTTCACCCTCAAGCAAATAGCTGCGTCCCACCACCAGTTGGTTCATGGGAATGACCGTGCTACGATCTTCATAGTCACGCGGCAGGTGAAACAGAAGATCATCGGTGGTGAAAATATTAAGTTTTTCCAAAAGTGCAGCGGCAGCACCACCGACACCCTGTAACTGCTGGACTGAAGTCATATCTCTCCAAGTCAGGACCCTTTACATCAGGATCATGCATGCATATTTTATTTATTGGTTATGGTAAAACATCTCAACGCGTTGCCCAATCTCTATTTGAACAGAACTCGAATCAACAGCGACATCAAATTACCACAATTAGCCGTAGCCCGAAAACAGATGTGTACGCGAATCACCTCATTCAAGATGTGCATGACCTTAATCTGGACAATCTTGCACCAATTGATTTGGTCTATGTGGCTTTGGCGCCTTCAGAAAGTAGTGTAGAGGCCTATCGTCAAACCTATCTGGATTCAGTTGAACCAATCGTTCATGCATTAAAATCACATCCTGTACAAAGGATTATGGTGCTGTCATCGACACGGGTTTATGGTGAACATCAGGGCGAACGAGTCGATGATGAATCGCCCATTCAACCTGTAGATGAGCAAGGACAAATCTTGCGTGACATGGAATTAAAATGGCGGGCAGCATATCCGAAACAGACCGTGATAATTCATCCTTCTGGGATCTATGGTCAATCGGTTGCGCGTTTAATAAAAATGGCAGAAAACACCATTAGTTACCCAAAGATTCATTATAGCAACCGCATTCATATTGATGATCTGGCAAGATTTTTAGCGTATTTATCGACATTAAAAAATGTTGATTCGTCTTATATCGTGACCAATAACCACCCTTTAGCTTTACATGAAATTATCTTGTGGTTCCAGCAACAACTCGATTTGCCAAAGCTACAATTGGGCAGTCAGGAAATTTCAGGAAAACGCTTATATGCAACACGGATGCTCAAAACGGGATTTCAATTACAGCATTCAGTTTGCTTTAATGACTATACAATCTGCCTGAAACAACATAGGCAAAGCCAATAATTTAATTAAACTCAAGAATGCGGCAACATCTACAATTAAATTAAACCGATAAATACAAGATTGGTGGACGATGTTTAAACAGGCATTTGGAAGCTTGCTTCTGCTCATCGTGGTACAACAGGTGGCAGCGGTTGAAAAGACATGGTGTGTATATGATCCAGTCGGTGCGCAAGGGGATATTACCCAGCGTTTAAAAGAGATTGTGCTTTATGCACAGCGTGATCAGGTCAATTTGCAACTTAAAATTTATCAGCATGAAACAGAGGCTATTGCACAATTTAATCAGAAAGAATGTTCAGGTCTGGTCGCAACCAACTTTAATACTCGAAACTATAATGCATTTATGGGAAGTACGGCTGGTGTGGGATTTATCACAAATAATATAACCGCGCAGCATTTTATTCAGTTGTTGAACCAACCTGCATTACGTTCTGCCATGCAACAAGGAGAGTATGAGGTGGTCGGGTTTATTCCTGTGGGAATGACCTATATGATGCTCAAAACGCCAACGCTTTATAAAGTGACAGACTTAAAAAATAAACGGATTGGTGTTTTGGCTGAAGTTCCGCCCCAAACGGCTTTGGTGCGTAGTGTGCGTGCACAGCCTGTAGCTGTGAGTTTTGATAACGCAATCAAGGCCTTTAAAAGTAATCAGGTGGATATTTTACCTGTCCCTGTTTATGCTTTACTTGCTTATAATTTGAGAAAAGAGTTTGGTGAATCGACACGAGTCATCAATTTTCCAGTGGTCTATACAGGCTTAAATATTGTGATTCGCGCTGCTGAATACCCATCAGATTTTGGTGTGAATATGCGGCATTGGTTTGCAGGACAGGCAAGGGTGTTGGTGGGACAAGTGATACGCTGGGAAAATCGATTACCCGCGTATTATTGGATGGATGTCTCTGCCACTGAGAAACAAGCTTATAATGTGGTTATTGCTAAAGTACGCAATCAATATTCCCAGAACTTTTTTTACGATCCGCGCTTTGTCAAACTGATCAAAAAATTACGCTGTAAAGATGAACCGCAATATTTTGAGTGTCAGATCTGGTAAATCAAATATGGCAACCGAAGTTGCCCTGTTGAGCTCAAATTTTATATGACAGGATCATTTAAGCTTTTTTACGTTTTGAACGACGTTTTGCTTGTTGTGAAGCGACTGCGTCCAGTGCAGCTTTAAGCTCATCATCATTAAAGGTGGTGATATGTTGCAACATTTGTAAGGTTGCTTCATCCAGTACCAATTTGGCACCTTCAGCCATATTGCTAAAGTTGCGTTCAAACGCGATTGCCCCTTGTTCATTGGTGCAGATATATCCTTGCTGGGTCAGAACTTTGATAAAGCTCTGGAACAATGATTTATCAAAAAATTCAGGTGAGTTGAATTCATAGAGGACCGACAGGCGTTGCCCTAGCAAATGACTCAAATCCTCGACTTGTCTTACCGAAATATTTCCAGAACCACGTTGTGCAATTAATGCCAAGGTCATGTAGTAGCGTTCCAGACTTTGTTTGACTGGAGCTGCTAAGATCACCAATTGATTATGATCTTCTGAATTTGGTGCAGGACTAATCAAGTCGCCTTCACTGTCGCGTTCAATCAGTTTGGCATTGATCAGAGCGTCGGCATATTGACTAATTTGCTGTTCAAGTTGCTCAGGTTTCCATTTCAGGAATAACTCTGCCTGTAAAAACGGATAGAGTGTTTTAATGACATTGATCAGATTTTTCTGGCTAATTCTACCATTGTGTTCAACTAGCGCTGCAATTAAAGAGGGCAGCACAAAAGCATGTAAAATATTATTGCGGAAGTAGGTCAACAACACCGCTTGATAATCTTCGATTGCAATAATGTCGCCTAATACATGCTGAACACGTTTAATCAATTTCAGTTTCAAGCCGTAAGCAATAATTTCTTTACCAGACAGCGGTGTAACTTGTGTGCGCTCATCATAAGGAAGTGTGGTAACAAGATTACGATAAGCATCGAGTTGTTTAATACACAACTCTTCGTCCAATGTGTGTTTAGGGGTTGCCAATAAAATTAAAGAAAGCAACGAAACAGGATTGATCACTACAGCGCGGTTAATATTTTCAACAATCGCATGTGCTGAACTGTTAATGACCTCTGAAACTTGTGGTGGAATCGGATCATCGTTTTTCTCAATTTTGATCTGATCTGCACCATGTGCTTTTAGCAAATCGTCCAGAAACACAGGTTCACCGAAGTTAACGTGTACCTTGCCAAAAATACGTTCAATTTTGCGTAAAGTTTGAATAATCCCGAAGATGGATTCTGCTTCTTTGGGTTTGCCTTGCATTTCTCCTACATAGGTTGAACCTTCCATTAAGCGTTCATAACCAATATATGTAGGAACAAAAACAATCGGCTTGGCACGACCCCTTAAATGACTGTGTATGGTCATGGCCAGCATGCCTGTTTTGGGCGGAAGTAAGCGACCAGTACGCGAGCGGCCCCCTTCAATAAAATATTCAAGTGGGGTATTACGCGACAAAATACTATATAGGTATTCTTTAAATACAGACGTATAAAGTGCATTGCCACGGAACGAACGACGAATAAAAAATGCACCGCCGCCACGTAAAAGCTGACCGACAAATGGCAGATTTAGATTATCTCCCGCTGCAATATACGGCACCATTAAACCACGACGATAAATCACATAAGACAACAATAAATAATCGATATGACTGCGGTGACATGGTGTGTAGATAATTTCGTAGTCTTTGGCCAGTTCACGTACGGTACTAAAGTTATGAACTTCGACACCATCATAAAGTTGTGTCCACAATCGAGTCAGGGCCATATCAGCAAAACGGATGGCTGAATATGAATAATCTGAGACAATTTCATTTAAATAGCCAATCGCACGGCGTTCAGCTTCAAGCATGCTGACTTTGCCGCGAATACTTTCCCGACGAATCGCATCCTGCACATCACGTGATTTGATCAGGGATTCCATCACATTACGGCGGTCAGACAAGTCAGGTCCCAGAACCACTTCACGTTGACTATCTAAATAGTCATTCAGAGTGCTTACGATATATGTGGCAGGAGACAGATTCGGGTAATGCGCACTGGCATAGTTGACCAGTTGGCGTAACGACTGCGGTTCATGAAACTCAACATAAGTTTGACGACCATGCAGACCGATATTCATCAATTGTTTAACTTTACCTGGGGTTGCCCATGTATCGGTAAATAACAACTTAAACCATGAATCTTCTTTATCAGGAGAGCGCCCCCATAGCACCGTGACAGGAACCAGTTCAATATCGTAGTCAGGATGTTTGTCTAAAAACTCAATTAAACGCAGTAATCGCGGAGGAAAGGCATGCGGTGGTGGATTGAGTAAATTCTTTTCATCGTGATGCTGTAAAAATAAAACCGATGCTTTTTCTTTGTGATCATCCATCACCAGTGGATCTAGTGCGGGCTTTAAATGCAAACGACGTGTTTCACCATCAAGAACTAAAGCATTGCTGCGAGAGTAATTTTGTAATACATAGCAGACGACTTTTTTCTGTGCAGGATGTTCTGAAGTCTGCTGATCAGTAGATTCAGAAGGGACTTCCCCAAGAACATGCGGTGTTACCACGAGGTCAAGTAATTTACTCGACAGGCGTCGATACATCTGACCCAAGCCACTCTTGGCCATAAGAACTCCTACTCAAACAACAATCTCTGTCCTAAAGAACGAAAACTGCCTTAGTGAATTGATGTGAAAAACAATGGGCTATTTTCTGATAAATCACATGGATTGCGCTAGTGTTTATCGTTAAAAAACGTATTTTTAATACGAATAACAATGCTAAAGTGTGACATGACAGTCAACTAATCTTGATGGTTATACTCTGAATTTGTGGAAAAATACCGTATATATGTTTTATAGTTTACAGTTGTCTTGTTTTTAAATTGCCGACACTTTAAAGGTATCTTATGAATGCATTAACCCAGGAACTTGTCGAGCTTTTATCTCTTGAAAGGCTTGAAGATCATTTATACCGTGGACAAAGCCGTAATCTGGTCGGAAAACGCGTATTTGGTGGACAAGTTCTGGGACAAGCGTTACGTGCTGCGTCCTATACTACAGATCGTCCTGCACATTCGCTACATGCTTATTTTCTCTATGGCGGTGATGTCAATGCACCGATTATTTATGAAGTCGATCCTTTACGCGATGGTCGAAGCTTTTCTAGTCGTCAAGTTCGTGCTATTCAGCATGGTCGCACCATCTTTTCGGCAATGATATCGTTTGCTTATCTAGAACAAGGCTTGAATTATCAACCAGAAGAACCTAACTATCCAGCGCCAGAAGACCTCAAATCAGAAAATGAACTCAAAGAAGGATTAGTTAATTTCCTGCCTGAAAATGTGCGTGCCAGTTTTATGCGTGATCGACATGTTGAAATTCGCCCGATTGATCCAGTCAATCCATTTCAACCTCAACCACAAGCACCGATTAACGCACACTATATCCGAACCCATGATTCTATTCCTCAAGAGTTGGATGAGCAGTCTTTACATCAAGCGATCGTTGCATTTTATTCTGATTTCAGCTTAATGACGACTTCCTTAAAACCGCATGGTTTAAGCTATATTTCACCGAGTTTGCAATGTGCCAGTATCGATCATGCCATTTATTTTCATCGTCCAGTCCGTGCGGATGAATGGATGCTGTATGACATGGAAGCCACCGTCACTGCAAATTCACGTGGATTAAATTTTGGACGCATGTGGCAAAATGGACAACTGGTTTGTAGTACCACACAAGAGGGGCTTATACGCCTGCGTGAAATAGCTAATAACCAATAAAACCACATCAAATGTTTCAGTAAAGCTGCATGGATGCGGCTTTTTATTTTTAAATTGTCAGATATGCTAAAAAATTATTCGATTCTAGACATCTTGCGTGTCATAGTAATTCAAAACAATGACATTCTATTTCAAATGGTATGAGCTTAAATACACAGATTTTAGTTGCTGCAATCATCGGTATCGCATTTGGGTTTTTATTAAATCTATACCCAGACACCGCTTTTTTTCAACAGAGTCTCTATGGACTTGGTATTATCAGTAGCATATTTATCGGGCTGTTGAAAATGCTTTTAATCCCACTGATTTTTTCCTCAATAGTGGTGGGAGTTTCAAATTTGCAAGCCAGCGGGCAGTTTGGTCGAGTCTGGAAAATCACAGCATTATGTTGTTTAACTACGACTACATTGGCTTTAATTCTCGGTATTGGCTGTGCTCATTTATTTGGAGTGGGCAAAGGCATGGATATCGGAATTTTTAGTGAAGCCATGAGTAATCATCAATCTCCAGATACATTATCGCCATCCACCTTCTTTACGAATTTTATTCAAAATACGCTGATTAATCCCTTTAAAGCTTTTAGCGATGGCAATGTTCTAGCGGTTGTGGTGTTTGCCTTGTTCATCGGGGCGGCTTTAATTAAAGGTGGAGATCGTTTTCAGTCTGTACGGGTTCTAAGCTTACAGTTTTTTGACATCATGATGATGTTGGTCGGCTGGGTCATGAAATTGGCTCCATTAGGAATTTTAGCCTTACTCGCTAAACTGATTGCAACGGAAGATGTCAAAATCCTGAACAGTCTGGCTGAGTTCGCCTTAGTTGTAACAGGAACGACGATTTTTCATGGTGCGGTGGTGTTGCCCTTATTACTGTGGATTTTTGGAAAAATGAATCCCATCACTTTTTTTAAAGGTACACGCTTAGCCCTCATTACTGCTTTTGCCACCAGTTCCAGTTCAGCCACGATGCCATTGAGCATGAAGTGTGCCCAAGAAAATCTCAAGGTTCGCCCACAAACAGCAGGTTTTGTTATTCCTTTAGGAACGCAGTTAAATATGGACGGTACCGCGCTCTATGAAGCCGCTGCCGCATTATTTATTGCCAATTTGGTAGGAATGGATTTAACCCTGACTCAGCAATTGATTGTTTGTTTAACTGCCATGATTGCATCATTGGGTGCGCCAGGCATTCCAAGTGCAGGAATGGTCACCATGATCATGGTGCTACAGTCTGTTGGGCTTCCTGCCGAAGCGATTGCGATTTTACTGCCAATCGACCGAATTTTAGATACGGTACGAACTGTGGTCAATGTGCAGGGAGATATGATGATTAGTGTCGTGGTAGATCGTTATGCCAAATCAGATTCTATTGAACCATCTTAAAATGCAGTGCGATTAAGATGGTCGACTGAAGACATTGCATCACGAGAATGATAAAAAGCAGAGGAGAACTTCTGCTTTTTATCTCTTGTTTTACGCAGGTAACTTCATTCAAGCAGCAGTTAATAACGCCCGTTTCGCTGCTGGAGATTGATCTAAATATTGGACAGCATCTTCGGTACTTCCTTCTTTGACTGGATCGTACCATGGCATTAAATAATCGATCTGTTGTGCAACCAACCAGATTGGGCTAGGAAGGACTTGGTTATCCTTGCGCCCTTGTTTAAGCCATTCTAACCAGATCCAAGGATGCCACAGACTCGGATTTTTATCTGCGAAACGTGGGTCTTGTTTCATGATATGTGCGGCACCATCGACCCATAAACCTAATACCCCCGCAATCACTGCGACACTTAAATAATAACGGGCAATATAACCACCACCTAAATGACGATATAAATCAAATGCAACTGTCCGATGTTCAATTTCTTCTGCACCATGCCATTTGACTAAATCGACCATTTCAGGGTCAGCGCCGAGTTCTTCCCATTTTTTGTTGTAAAGCGCGTATTTACCCAATACGCACGTCATGTGTTCTACTGTGGCAATCACACCTAAACGAAATAAATCCCACTGATGTTGTAACGCTTTAGGCACGTCATAGTCTAGAGGTTTATCTGCCAATAACTTGCTAAATAAAAAGTTCATGATGTCCAGATTACGCTGGATATCGATATTACGGGCAGACAAATATTCTTTATTGGCAGAGGTATGCGCATTGGCATGCATGGCTTCTTGCCGAATAAAAGCCTGTACATCTTGTTTGAGTTTTTCATCGGTAATTTGCGGCAAGACTTTATTATAAAGACGACAGAACCAGAACTCGCCCGCAGGTAAGATATTGTTAATTTCATTGATGAAATAACTGGCAAAAGGTTGATTGGGAATCCAGTCCACTGGAGTTTCTTTCCAGTCGAATTTTACCTTTCGTGGTTGAATGCGATAGTGAATCGAAGATCCTGGCAACTTGTGTTTAAAAAATGAAAAAATACTCATGTCCTTACCTTTATTTGTTCTTATCGAACTTTTGCTGGTTTTTTTGAGTATAAAAAATGCCCCTGTATTTTGCTTTGCAATACGGGACATTCAATTGTCATTACGTGATGAAATGATCAGAAAAGCGGTAGTTTATTCTTCTTTTAATACTAAATCTGCTTCATCTTCATCATCAATTGTAGCCTCTGCAATTTGACTGAGGTCAAACTCAGACTGTTGCTCTAAGGTATAATTTAAGCGACCTGCCATTACACTGGCAAGCTCTTCAAGTCCTTGTTTATTGAGTGATGAAAAAAGTTGAATGGAAAAATTCAGCTTCATCTTTTTTAGGTTTTGTTTAACTTCGAGTAGGGCTTGATGAGCAGGGCCACGATTCATTTTGTCCGCTTTGGTCAGTAAAATATGCACAAACAATTTACGTGAATGCGCCCATTCCAGCATCATGGTATCGAAATGTTGGAGTGGATGACGAATATCCATCAATAGCACTAAACCCTGTAAGCTTTGACGATGAATCAGATAATTTTCCAGTTCTTTCTGCCAAACCCGTTTCATATCTTCAGGGACAGCGGCATAACCATAGCCTGGCAAATCCACCAAACGCTGATCAGGATTCCCTAGACTAAAAAAGTTAATCATCTGGGTACGTCCTGGCTTTTTAGACGCACGTGCCAGTTGTTTTTGATTGGTTAAGGTGTTAATGGCACTGGACTTGCCTGCATTGGAACGTCCTGCAAAGGCAATTTCATAACCTGTATCTTCTACACAAAGTGCCAGTTTGGGCGCACTCATTAAAAATTCAGCTTTGCGTAGCCAATTGAGTGCCTTTACTGAGTATTCAGTAATTGCAGGATCAGCCTTTTTCTCATAACTAATTTTTTGTTTAGGGGCGAGTTTGGCTTTGGTGTCTTTGGATTTCGCATAGCGATGCATAGAGCTTAACTTTTACAATCAAAATATATATAAAACGCATTATAAAGGATGCGAGCCTTTGACGCGAATTTTAACCGCATTTGGATCAAACGATCAGGAGATCGAGATAAACTCGATGGGTGAATGACTGGAAGTAGAAGGCGGAGCAGCCAAAACATCGGCTAAAGTGTATTGGTCGAGTGTTTGATAAAAGCTTTCCAGTGCATCATCTAAAATTCCTTTTAAGCCGCAGTGCGAGCGTAATACACAAGGCGGAGTATTGCATTCTACAATCTGATGATCACCTTGTAAGATCCGTACGATTTTACCCAATGTCAGATCGAGCGCTTTGGGATTTAAACGAAGTCCACCGCCTTTGCCGCGCGTGGTAATGATCCACTCTTGTTTAGCCATGAAATGTACAATTTTGACCAAATGATTTTGAGAAACATGCAAATCAGCCGCGATTTCTGCGATGGTATACGGCATTTCACTTGGGCGTGAAACGTACATGAGTATACGCAAGGCATAGTCGGTAAATTTATTGAGTTGCATGTTGAGCTAAATACCAGAAATTTATAAAGATCATATTAGCCTGAAAGTTTCCCGAAGGAAACTCCCGAGTCCAAACACCTGAAAATCACAGTTTTATATTCAGTTTAACCTTTGAGAGGAGCAGAAACAGCGAGCTCATCTCCGACTTGATAGTGACTTAACAGAATATTGGCAACATCGTATTCACTATGTTCAGCCTGTGATTTGACTAAGAAACCATATTGAGCTGTATCCTGAGCTGAACTAAAGCTAAATTGTTGAGGTTGATCAATTCCTTTCTCGGGAACATGGACTTTGACTGAGATATATTCACCTGCTTGTGCCGTTGGAATCGTTTGTTGATCGGCTGCACGAATGTTAAAAAATTTACCTTCTGCATGATCTTCGATCGACACAATTTTGAAATTACGCCAACCTGACCATCCTCCACTTTGCGAAGCCAACTGATCATATTTTTGTTGCTCAGCCCCAATCAAAATATCAGCTAATTGCAAATAGGCTTGTTTCCACGCTTCGATTAAATCTGATTCAAACGGGACATCAAGCACTTCACTAATCGAATGTAATAAGTTTTCTCCCACAATCGAATATTGCGCGGGTTGAATATCCAGACTGACATGTTTGGTTGCAATATGTTCCACTGCTTTGGCTAGTTTCTCAGGGGTTTCGATATTTTCTGCATAGGCCAAAACTGCTGCGGCTAAGGCACGTGGTTGACGTCCTGTTGTTTGGTGATCCAGATTAAACACATTTTTGAGTTCAGGATGATTGCCAAGCATACGCTTATAAAAATAGCTGGTCAGTGCGACGCCGTGTTCACGTAAGACAGGTACAGTTGATTTTACAAGTTCGATTTGTTGTGGAGTCATGGCTAGACCTTTTTATCTGGCTATATAAGATATATTTAAAATACATCTTATAAAATACATTTGCAATGCATCTTTAATTAAAAGTCATGATTTTTTTAAGGGATTAAATAGATCGTATTAGTCAAATTGATTGGTTTTTCGCAAAAAAATTAAACACTGATTTTACAAGAGATTAGTTTTGTAAAATCAGTGTATTTTTGAAAGTTATTTAGCGTTTTCCAAACAAGGAGCCGAGCAAGCCGCGAACCAGTCTTTGTCCTGTTGGTCCGCCTAAACTACGTGCTGCGCTTTTTGCAAAGGTTCCAAGTACGTCTTGTGTGAGCTTGTCTCGCTCGCGTTGTGCTTTTTCATCTGCCTTTTGCTGTTCACGTGCTAAACGCTCTTGTTCTTTTGCCTGTTGCTTCGCATCTGTTTCTTGTTGTTTGGCTTGTTGTGCGGCTTCGAGCTGGGCTTGTTGTTGCGCTGCACTTTCGCTCACTTTGCGCTGTAACATTTCATAGGCGCTATCTCGATCTACAGCGTGTTCATAGATTCCTGCGACAATACTTTGCGACATTAATGCTTTACGTTCATCAGCGCTTAAAGGGCTAAATGCAGAATAGGGAGGCATGATCCAGCCACGTTCCACGATCTGTGGCGTGCCTTGTTCATCCAGAAAACTAATCAATGCTTCACCAACGGCAAGCTCAGTAATGGCTTGATCCACTTTAAATTCAGGATTGGCACGAAAGGTATCTGCTGCTGTTTTCACTGCTTTTTGATCTTTTGGTGTAAAGGCACGTAAAGCATGTTGAACCCGATTTCCGAGTTGCCCTAAAACCGTTTCTGGTATGTCGAGTGGATTTTGGCTAATAAAATAAATGCCCACACCTTTGGAGCGAATCAAGCGTACCACTTGTTCAATTTTTTGTTGGAGAGCAGGGCTGGCATTGTCAAAAAGTAAGTGCGCTTCATCAAAGAAAAATACTAGTTTTGGTTTATCCAGATCTCCAACTTCTGGTAATTGTTCAAATAACTCTGAAAGCATCCACAGCAAAAAGGTCGCATAAAGTTTAGGCGTATTCATCAGTTTATCTGCGGCGAGCAGGTTGATATAACCATGACCATTACTATCGGTCTGAATAAAATCCAGAATATTTAAACTTGGCTCACCAAAAAACTGTTCACCACCTTGATCACCCAATGCCAATAAATTTCGCTGGATTGCACCTAAACTTGCAGGGGATAAATTGCCATAATCTGCTTTTAAGTCATTTGCATTGTCACTGACATAACTCAGCATGGCCTTTAAGTCTTTAAAATCAATGAGCAATAACCCTTGATCATCTGCAATACGAAACACCGCAGAAAGCACACCTTCCTGTGTATCATTTAAATTCAGCATTTGAGCCAAAAGCAATGGCCCGATTTCAGAGACAGTGGTACGAATTGGATGACCTTGTTCACCAAATAAATCCCAAAAAATAGTGGGAGAAGCAGCAAACGCAATAGTGTCTATACCAAGTGATTTAATCCGTTCATCAAATTTTGGATTATCACTTCCCGCTTTGGCAATACTCGAGACGTCACCTTTTGCATCTGCTAAAAAAACAGGCACACCAATCCGAGAAAAATTTTCAGCCATGACTTTGAGTGTCACAGTTTTACCTGTTCCTGTTGCACCTGCAATCAGACCGTGACGGTTCGCAAATTCGGAATGTAAAACAATATCCTGATGAATATCTGTGGTTTTTTTTGCAATCACAATTGGTGTGCTCATACTTATTCCTATTCTTATCACTTTTCAATTTGTTGGAGTGCATTTTGGATATCTTGTATTAAATCTTGGGCAGATTCTAGTCCTATACAAAAGCGAACCAATAAACCCTGTTGTAGATGTGTATTTGGCAATACTCTCATTTGTTTTAAATCATAAAGCATCACCAGGCTTACGGGGCCGCCCCAACTAAAACCTAATTTAAATAATGTTAAGGCATCACAAAAGCGGCGAACGGCGTTCATGTCATAGTCGGCTTGAATGATCACACTGACCAAACCTGCGCTTTGTTGATCAATACAGGTTTCTTGCCAAAAGGCGTGTCCAGGGCTATTCGCATCGCTGGGATGTAAAACTTGTGCAAACTCAGGCTGTTGTTTGAGCCACGCTAATAGATCTTGTGTGGTTTTGGCTTGTTGTTGATAACGTAGGTGTATATGCGGCAGGCTACGTATAACCTGTGCGGTATCATCACCCGACACACAAATACCTTGTGTGGCATGCATCTTAAAGAGCTGATGATAAAGTTTCTGATCCCGAGTAATTACGCTGCCCATTAAGATATCACCACCACCGCTTGGATACTTGGTAAGCGCATGGACAGTGATGTCAACGGATAAGTGTTCATCTGAAAAATCGAAAGCGTTAAAGGCGAGCCCTGCGCCCCATGTATTGTCCAATGCAATCAACACATTGGCTTGTCGGGCTTTTTTAACCAGATTTTTAAGATCGGGAAATTCTAAAGTGACTGAACCTGCCGCTTCGAGCCAGATCAGTTTAGTGTGTGTAGAAGGCGTAAATGAATCTACATCGATCGGATTATAGACTTTGACGATGATGCCATAACGTTGTTGTAGATTTTTGAGATGTTCCATGTTTGGCCCATACACATTATCTGGAACCCAAACTTCATCGCCTTGATTTAAAAAGGTTGAATTAACCAGATTAATGGCAGATAGTCCACTCGGTGCGAGTAAGCAATGTGTCCCCCCTTCAAGCTGTGCTAATTGATCAGCTAAGGTATAAGTGGTCGGTGTGCCATGTGTGCCATAACTATAATCATAAGCATCTGTCCAATGCCGATCAAAAAGGTGCGCTGTCGATGGAAATATAATCGTCGATGCACGAAACAGGGGAGGTTGAATGCTCACGATGTATTGAGGAGCCTTTCGTGGGGCGTGAATAAGCTGGGTTTGAATGGTTTTATTATCTGTCATGGTGCATATCATTTAGGTGATTTAGCTCTAGATTAAAAAATATAAATCCTTTCTGCTAGTTTTGGTCGAGTTTTGTGAGTATTTATTTACATAAAACTGTGTTGACAAAAGTTGGCTTCATTTTTGCTATGACTTAGCTAATACCAACAACAATATAGGTTCTAAGTGCATGAAGTCGCATTTAAAAGTGCATTATTTTCAGCATATTGCTGGTGAAGGGTTCGGGAGTTGTTATGATTTTTTGAAAACACATCAGTCAAAAATTACCGCGACTGAATTTTTCGCACTCCCCCCTGATTTACCGCTTGAAATAGAGGCGCTCCCTCGTATTGATGATGTCGATTTACTGATCATTATGGGCGGAACCATGAGTGTTAATGATGAAGCTAATTTTCCTTGGTTGAAAATTGAAAAACGCTGGATTCGTCGCTATTTAGCCGCGGGTAAACCGGCGATTGGATTGTGTCTGGGTGGACAACTGATTGCGAATGCTTTAGGTGCTGCCGTGAGCCGCAATCCATTTCAGGAGTTAGGCTGGACGACCGTACATCGAGTACCACAATCGGCAGCACAGTGTTTTCCTTTACCCTCTTCTTTGCATGTGATGCAGTGGCACAGTGAAACTTTTGAGATTCCCAAAGGCGCGATTCATTTAGCTGAAAATGACGTCTGTCGTAATCAGATGTATCAGATTGGGCAAAATGTTTTAGGTTTTCAGTTTCACCCAGAAATCACCCCACAAACACTGGCGTTATTTTTGGAAAATGATGATGAAGTGGCCATTTTTCAAGGAGAATATGTACAGCCAGCCAATCAACTCAAACAATCAAAACAATCAAAATTTATAGAAGGAAACCAATTGCTCAATCAGGCGATTGAATATGTAGTGAACGCATCGTAATCAAAATAAAATGCAAATGATTTAAAATAAAACTCGGATATTTAACGATTCAGCAACAAATAGAATTGCATAAGACTTAAACAGTCGTTATAATGAGCGACCCTCAAATTGTGAGGTCATTTACTGCAAAGAACGTAGTAAATGCATGACAGTCGCGGCATCGATCGTGACCTTAGTGATTTTCACTGCCTTTGACACTTACCAATGGGTGAGGTGCGTCAAAGGTGATTCTTTATATATTTTGGCTTGGAGTTTACTGGTATGTCTAACCAGAGAATCCGTATCCGTCTTAAGTCTTTTGATCATCGTCTGATTGATCAATCTTCTCAAGAGATCGTAGAAACCGCTAAGCGTACTGGCGCACAAGTGTGTGGTCCAATCCCGATGCCTACTCGCATCGAACGCTTCAACGTTCTTACTTCACCGCACGTAAACAAAGATGCGCGTGATCAGTACGAAATCCGCACCTACAAACGTTTGATCGATATCGTTCAACCAACAGATAAAACTGTTGATGCATTGATGAAATTGGATCTTGCAGCGGGTGTTGATGTTCAGATCGCATTGGGTTAAGGCTTTCGGGTTAATTAGTGCCTGGCATTAATTAAGCTGCTTTTTTAGAGGTTACACACATGGCTATTGGTTTAGTCGGCCGCAAGTGCGGTATGACCCGTATCTTTACAGATGCCGGCGTCTCTGTGCCTGTTACAGTGATTGAGGTTGATCCTAACCGTATCACTCAAATTAAAACGCTTGAAACTGATGGTTATCAAGCGGTTCAAGTTACTACTGGTGAACGTCGTGAATCTCGCGTAACCAATGCACAGAAAGGTCACTTTGCGAAAGCGGGTGTGGCTGCTGGTCGTTTGGTTAAAGAGTTTCGCGTGACTGAAGCTGAGCTTGAAGGTCGTGAAGTTGGCGGCAGTATTGGTGTTGATTTGTTCACAGTGGGTCAAATTGTTGACGTTACTGGTCAATCAAAAGGTAAAGGTTTCCAAGGTGGTGTTAAGCGTTGGAACTTCCGTACCCAAGACGCGACTCACGGTAACTCAGTTTCTCACCGTGTTTTAGGTTCTACAGGTCAAAACCAAACTCCTGGACGCGTGTTCAAAGGCAAAAAAATGGCCGGTCACTTAGGTGATGAACGCGTAACAGTACAAGGTCTTGAAATTGTATCCGTTGATGCAGAACGTTCAGTTCTTGTTGTTAAAGGTGCGATTCCTGGTGCTACTGGTGGCGACGTTATCGTTCGTCCTACGATCAAGGCCTGAGGGGAAATAACGTGAATTTAAAAACTGTTTCCGGCTCTGCTGTTGAGTTGTCTGAAGTTGCTTTCGGACGTGAATTTAATGAAGCGCTTGTACACCAAGTGGTTACGGCTTATTTAGCTGGTGGCCGTCAAGGTACGCGTGCTCAAAAATCACGTGCTGAAGTATCTGGTGGTGGTAAAAAGCCATTCCGTCAAAAAGGTACTGGCCGCGCTCGTGCTGGTTCTATTCGTAGCCCAATCTGGGTTGGCGGTGGTAAAACTTTTGCTGCACGTCCACAAGACTGGTCTCAAAAAGTAAACCGCAAAATGTACCGCGGTGCAATGCAATGTATCCTTGCTGAACTTGTTCGTCAGGATCGTCTTGTATTGGTTGAAGAGTTTGCTGTTGCTGCTCCTAAAACTAAAGAATTGCTTGCAAAACTTAACGACTTGAATGCAGCTCGTGCACTTATCGTGACTGATGCTGTAGATGAGAACTTATATCTTGCTGCACGTAACCTTCCACACGTTGATGTGGTAGATGCTGCTGCAATCGATCCTGTTAGCTTGATCGCGTTTGATAAAGTTGTCATGTCTGTAGCTGCTGCTAAGAAAATTGAGGTAGAACTCGGATGAACAACGAACGTATCTATCAAGTCCTAAAAGGACCGGTCTTCTCAGAAAAGGCACAAGTTTTAGGTGATACTGCTGGTGTTCAAGTGTTTAAAGTTGATATTAATGCAACTAAGCTTGAAGTTAAAAAAGCAGTAGAACAACTATTTGGTGTAGAAGTTGTTAAAGTTAACACAACTATTACTAAAGGTAAGACTAAGCGCTTTGGTAAAACATTAGGACGTCGTTCTGATGTTAAAAAAGCATACGTCACCCTGAAAGCTGGCCAAGATGTTGAAATGGCTGACTTGGGCGATACCGCTGAAAGCGCAGCGGAATAAGGACGAAAATTATGCCGATTCAAAAATGTAAGCCAACGTCTCCAGGACGTCGCTTTGTAGAGAAAGTGGTGCATAGCCATCTTCACAAAGGCGCGCCTTATGCACCGTTGGTTGAAGCTAAAAAACGTACTGGTGGTCGTAATAACAACGGTCACATTACGACTCGTCACGTTGGTGGTGGACACAAGCAAAACTACCGTATCGTTGACTTTAAACGTAACAAAGATGGCGTTCCTGCAACTGTAGAGCGCATTGAGTACGATCCTAACCGTACAGCGCATATTGCTTTGTTGAAATATGCTGATGGTGAACGTCGTTACATCATTGCGCCTAAAGGTTTGCGTGCGGGTGATAAAGTTCAATCTGGTAACGATGCTCCAATTCGTCCAGGTAACTGCTTACCACTTCGTAATATGCCTATCGGTTCTACACTACATAACGTTGAACTTAAAATCGGTAAAGGTGCTCAAATTGCACGTTCTGCTGGTACATCAGTTCAGTTGTTGGGTCGTGATGGTTCTTACGCAATCATTCGTCTGCGTTCAGGCGAAATGCGTAAAGTACATGTTGAATGCCGTGCTGTTATTGGTGAAGTTTCTAACCAAGAAAGCAACCTACGTTCATTGGGTAAAGCTGGTGCAGCGCGCTGGCGTGGTGTTCGTCCTACCGTTCGTGGTATGGCGATGAACCCAGTTGACCATCCACACGGTGGTGGTGAAGGGCGTAACAAAGGTATCCAACCTGTAAGCCCATGGGGTCAAAAAGCGAAAGGGTACAAGACTCGTACCAATAAGCGTACGACTAAGATGATTATCCGCGACCGTCGCGTCAAGTAAAGGAATCTGACTAATGCCTCGTTCATTAAAAAAAGGTCCATTCGTCGACGCGCATTTGTTCGCTAAGGTTGAAGCTGCTGTAGCTGCTAACAACCGTAAGCCGATCAAAACTTGGTCTCGTCGCTCAATGATTCTTCCGGATTTTGTTGGTTTAACAATTTCTGTTCATAATGGTCGTAACCACGTTCCAGTAATCATTACTGAGCACATGGTTGGTCATAAACTCGGTGAATTCGCGCCAACTCGTACCTATCGTGGTCACGGTGTTGACAAGAAATCTAAACGTTAATAGGTGTCATGATGGAAGTAACTGCTAAATTACGCGGTGCCGCTATCTCGGCACAAAAGGCACGTTTGGTTGCAGACCTAATCCGTGGCAAATCTGTTGCTCACGCGCTTAATATCCTAAACTTCAGCAACAAAAAAGCTGCTGTTTTAGTGAAAAAAGCTTTGGAATCTGCAATTGCAAATGCTGAACACAATAACAGTTTAGATGTAGACGACCTTAAAGTTTCTACGATTTACGTTGATGAAGGCATTAGCCTGAAACGTATTATGCCACGTGCTAAAGGCCGTGCAGATCGTATTACTAAGCGTACTTGTCACATCACCGTTAAGGTAGGGGTTTGATATGGGTCAGAAGGTTCATCCAATCGGTATCCGCCTAGGTGTTGTGAAACGTCATAACGCTAACTGGTATGCGAATCCGAAACAATACGCTGAATACTTGCTTAAAGATCTTCAAGTTCGTGAGTTTTTAACTAAAAAACTTAAGAGCGCGATGGTGAGCAATATTCTTATCGAACGTCCAACAGGCGCTGCTAAAGTAACGATTAGCACTGCTCGTCCTGGTATCGTGATCGGTAAAAAAGGCGAAGACATTGAAAAATTACAGCGCGAACTTACCAATATTATGGGTGTTCCTGCGCAAGTAAGCATCAACGAAATCGATCGCCCAGACTTAGATGCGCGTTTAGTTGCTGAAGCAATTGCTTCTCAATTGGAAAAGCGTGTGATGTTCCGTCGTGCTATGAAGCGTGCGGTTCAAAACACCATGCGTGCTGGTGCTAAAGGTATCAAAGTTGAAGTTTCAGGCCGTTTAGGTGGTGCAGAGATTGCACGTACTGAGTGGTATCGTGAAGGTCGTGTACCTTTGCATACACTTCGTGCGGACATCGATTATGCAACTATGCGTGCAGAAACAACTTACGGTACGATTGGTGTTAAAGTCTGGATTTTCCGTGGTGAGATCTTAGGTGGCATGAAACAAGTCATGAACCCTGCTCCTGCTGAAGAGCGTCCAGCTAAACGCGGTCGTGGTCGTGGTGAAGGTCAAGAACAGCGTCGTGGACGTCGTAATGACCGTGCTGCTGACAAGGGAGAATAATCCATGTTGCAACCTAAACGTACCAAATTCCGTAAGATGCACAAAGGCCGTAACACTGGTCTAGCGCATCGTGGTAGTACAGTATCATTTGGTTCGATTGCGATTAAAGCGACTGAACGTGGTCGTATGACTGCGCGTCAGATCGAAGCTGCGCGTCGTACTATTAGCCGTCGTATTAAGCGTGGTGGTAAAATCTTCATCCGCGTATTCCCAGACAAGCCAATTACCGAAAAACCATTAGAAGTACGTATGGGTAACGGTAAAGGTAATGTGGAATACTGGGTTTGCGAGATCAAGCCAGGTAAGATCCTGTACGAAATTGAAGGTGTGAACGATGAATTAGCAACTGAAGCATTTAAGCTTGCTGCTGCTAAACTTCCGTTTAAAACCACTATCGTGACTCGGACGGTAATGTAATGAAAACTAAAGATCTACGTGAAAAATCGGTAGAAGAGTTGAAAGCGTTGCTTGATGAGCAACAGCTTAACCAATTCCGTCTTCGTATGGCGAAAGCGACTGGTCAATTGGGTAAATCGCACGAAGTGCAAATTGCTCGTAAAACTATCGCTCGTATCAAGACACTCCTTACCGAAAAACAGGGGAACGGACAATGAGTGAAAAAACAGTCCGCACGTTAACCGGCAAAGTCGTAAGCGACAAAATGGACAAGTCTATTGTTGTTCTTATTGAACGCCGCGTTCAACACCCGTTGTATGGCAAATCAATCCGCCGTTCAACTAAACTACACGCTCATGATGAGAACAATGTTGCTAAATTAGGCGACCTAGTGACCATCAAAGAAAGCCGCCCAATTTCTAAAACTAAAGCTTGGACTTTAGTGGAAGTGGTTGAAGTAGCTGCTGAGTAATTACGTTCTTGTTGCATCATCGGTCAATTTCGAGTACTCTTTGAGCCTTTCGAAATTGCGACCGGTGTTGCTCGGTTTTGGAGTAGGGCAATGATTCAAACCGAAAGTATGCTCGACGTAGCAGACAATAGTGGTGCTCGCCGCGTACAATGTATCAAAGTACTAGGTGGTTCACATCGTCGTTATGCTTCTGTTGGCGACATTATTAAAGTTACTGTTAAAGAAGCAATTCCACGTGGCCGTGTTAAAAAGGGCGACGTGATGAATGCTGTTGTGGTACGTACTAAGTTTGGTATTCGTCGTCCAGACGGTTCTGTGATCCGTTTTGATGACAATGCAGCTGTATTGTTAAACAACAATAAAGCTCCGATTGCCACTCGTATTTTCGGACCAGTGACTCGTGAACTTCGTACTGAACAGTTCATGAAAATCATTTCATTGGCTCCTGAAGTTCTATAAGAGGCAATCATGGCTAAGATTAAAAAAGGCGATACGGTTATCGTGATCGCAGGTAAAGAAAAAGGCAAACAGGGTACTGTTCTGTCTGTTTCTGAAGACCGCGTTAAGGTTGAAGGCCTTAACTTAGTGAAGAAGCATCAAAAGCCGAACCGTGTAACTGGCGCTGAAGGCGGCATCGTTACTCAAGAAGCTTCGCTTCATATCTCAAACGTGGCAATTTTAAATGCTACAACCCAAAAGGCTGATCGTGTTGGTTACCAAATTGACGAAAATGGCGTGAAAACTCGCGTTTATAAGTCAAATGGTGAATCAGTGGCGACAGCAAAGTAATAGGTTGACACGGCAATGGCCAGACTTAAAACACGTTACAATGAAGAACTTAAAGCTAAGTTACAACAGGAACTTAGCATTAAGAATGTAATGGAGATTCCTCGCATTACAAAAATCACCCTAAACATGGGTGTAGGCGCAGCTGCAACTGACAAGAAATTGTTAGATGGTGCTGTTGCTGACATGACTTTAATTGCTGGTCAAAAACCAGTAGTTACGCTTGCACGTAAATCAATCGCAGGTTTCAAAATCCGTGATGGTTGGCCAATTGGTTGTAAAGTGACTTTACGTGGCGAACAAATGTACGAATTCTTGGACCGTTTGATCTCAATCGCAATCCCTCGTATCCGTGACTTCCGTGGTTTCTCAGCGAAATCTTTCGACGGTCGTGGTAACTACTCAATGGGCTTGAAAGAGCAAATCGTTTTTCCTGAAATCGATTTTGATAAGATTGATCGTATTCGTGGTATGGATATTACTATCACTACTACTGCTCGCACCGATGACGAAGGCCGTGCGCTTATGCGTGCATTCGGCTTCCCGTTCAAATAAGAGGTCGATATGGCTAAGAAAAGTATGATTAATCGCGAGTTGAAACGCGAACAAACCGTTGCTAAATACGCTGCAAAACGCGCTGAATTAAAAGCGATTATTGCCAACGTAAATGCAAGCGATGAAGAGCGTTTCCAAGCGACATTAAAGTTACAGGCATTGCCACGTAACGCATCTCCAGTACGTCTTCGTAACCGTTGTGGTTTGACAGGTCGTCCTCATGGTTACTTCCGTAAGTTCGGTCTAAGCCGTAACAAATTACGTGATACAGTAATGCAGGGTGATGTACCTGGCGTTGTTAAGGCAAGCTGGTAAGGAGCAACTAAATGAGTATGCAAGATACCGTTGCCGACATGCTAACACGTGTTCGTAACGCACAAATGGCAAAGAAACAAACTGTTTCTATGCCGTCTTCTAAGTTGAAAGTTGCAATTGCCAACGTTCTTCAACAAGAAGGTTATATTTCAAACGTAGAAGTTGCTCAAGAAGAAGCAAAAGCTACTTTGACTATTACGTTAAAATATTTTGAAGGCAAACCAGTTATCGAAACTGTGAAGCGTGTAAGCCGTCCAGGTCTACGCCAATATCGCGGTAAAGATAAACTTCCAAGCGTTAAGCAAGGTTTAGGTATTGCAATTGTTTCTACAAGCAAAGGCATCATGACTGATCGCGCTGCACGTGCTGCAGGCGTTGGTGGTGAAGTTATTGCTTTTGTTTCTTAATAGGTGATTCCTCATGTCTCGTGTGGCTAAAGCCCCAGTAACTGTCCCTAACGGTGTAACAGTTACTCAGAACGGCCGGCAGGTCGAAGTGAAAGGCACTAAAGGTACATTGTCTTTCAACCTGCATGCGCTGGTCGAGCTAAAACAGGAAGAAGGTAAACTTCAACTAGCTCCTGCAAAAGAGTCGAAAGACGCTTGGATGCAAGCTGGTACTGCTCGCGCTGTGCTTAACAACCTTGTAAAAGGCGTAAGCGAAGGCTTCGAACGTAAGTTGCAACTTATTGGTGTTGGTTATAAAGCTGCGGTAAAAGGTACAGTTGTGAACCTTAACCTTGGTTTTTCTCACCCAATCGATTACAACCTTCCTGAAGGCGTAACTGCTGAAACTCCAACTGCGACTGAAATTGTTTTGAAGTCAGCAGACAAGCAGTTACTTGGTCAAGTTGCTTCTGAAATCCGTGGTTATCGTCCACCAGAGCCGTATAAAGGCAAAGGTGTTCGTTACTCGAACGAAGTTGTTCTTCGTAAAGAAGCTAAGAAGAAATAAGGCGCGAGGTTCTTATGAACGAAAAGAAACAATCCCGTTTGCGTCGTGCGAAAAGCACACGCTTGCACATTCGTGCATTGGGTGCGACTCGTTTGTGTGTAAACCGCACTCCGCGTCACATCTATGCTCAAGTGATTTCCGCAGATGGTGGCAAAGTATTAGCGCAAGCTTCTACTTTGGATGCCTCTTTACGTAGCGGTTCAACTGGTAACGTAGACGCAGCTACTAAAGTAGGTGCTTTAATCGCAGAACGTGCGAAAGCTGCAGGTGTAACGAAAGTTGCATTTGACCGTTCTGGTTTTAAATATCATGGTCGTATCAAAGCCTTGGCTGATGCTGCTCGTGAAAACGGCTTGGAGTTCTAATCATGGCTAAAGTTGAACAAAACGAAGGTCTTGTTGAAAAGCTGGTTGCCGTTGACCGTGTAGCCAAAGTTGTTAAGGGTGGTCGTATCTTCTCTTTCACAGCATTAACAGTTGTGGGCGATGGGAATGGTCGTGTAGGTTTTGGTCGTGGTAAAGCACGTGAAGTTCCAGCTGCTATTTCTAAAGCGCTTGAAGCTGCACGTCGCAACATGATTACTGTAGACCTTGCTGGTACTACATTGCAACACCCTGTGAATGCTCGTCATGGTGCAAGCCGTGTATACATGCAACCTGCTTCTGAAGGTACTGGCGTAATTGCTGGTGGCGCGATGCGTGCTGTTTTGGAAGCTGCTGGTGTACATAACGTACTTGCTAAATGTTATGGTTCTACGAATGCGGCGAACGTTGTAAACGCGACTTTTAAAGGTTTGCGTGATATGACTTCTCCTGAGAAAGTTGCTGCAAAACGTGGTCTTTCAGTAGAACAAATTCAAGGGTAATCAATCATGAAAACGATTAAAGTTACCCAGACTAAATCTGCTTCGCATCGTTTGAAAAATCACAAACTTTGCCTTCAAGGTTTAGGTCTGCGTCGTATTGGTCATACTGTAGAAGTGCAAGATACGCCTTCTAACCGCGGTATGATCAACAAAGTCTACTATATGGTTAGTGTAGAGGAATAAGCCATGACTCTGCGTTTAAATGAACTTTCACCTGCTGAAGGTGCAAAGCGTGAACATCGTCGCTTGGGTCGTGGTATCGGTTCTGGCGTTGGTAAAACTGGTGGCCGTGGTGTTAAAGGCCAAAAATCACGTAAAAGTGGTGGCGTTCGTCCAGGCTTTGAAGGTGGTCAAACAGCGATTTATCGTCGTTTGCCTAAATTCGGTTTCACTAGCCAAATCGCATTGAAAACTGCGGAAGTACGCTTGTCTGAACTTGCAAAAGTTGAAGGTGATATTGTTTCACTTGAAACTTTGAAAGCTGCGAACGTAGTTCGTCGTGATCAGACTCGTGCACGTGTTGTTCTTTCTGGTGAAGTAACTCGCGCGTTTACAGTGCAAGGTGTTGCTTTGACTAAAGGCGCTAAAGCTGCGATTGAAGCGGCTGGCGGTAAAGTCGAGGAGTAATACCGAGTGGCTATGTCTCCTAGTTCTTCAGGTCATGTCAACATGATGAAAGGACAACCATTTCATGTGAAATATCGTGAAATTATTCGCCGATTAATGTTCTTGGTTGGTGCATTGTTGGTCTTTCGACTAGGAGCGCATATTCCGTTACCGGGTATTGATAATGTAGCGCTAGCCCGTTTTTTTAAAGCCAATGAAGGAACCTTCTTGGGTTTATTTAACATGTTCTCTGGCGGTGCATTAGAACGTATGTCAATTCTGGCTTTGGGAATTATGCCGTACATTTCTGCATCGATTATCGTGCAGTTGATGTCAACGGTTGTTCCATCGTTAGAAGCTTTGAAAAAAGAAGGCGAGCAAGGCAAACGTAAAATCAATCAATACACACGCTATGGCACCTTATTCCTTGCTTTGGTGCAGGGGGTAGGGATGTGTGCAGGCTTGATCAGTCAGGGGATTACTTTGACTTCAGGTCTGGCATTTTATGTTCCAGCAGTGACTTCATTGGTCGCTGGAACTATGTTTTTGATGTGGCTTGGAGAGCAAATTACCGAACGTGGTATTGGTAATGGTATTTCCATGATTATTTTTGCAGGGATTGTTGCTGGATTGCCAAATCAGGTGATTCAGGGTTTCACTTCTGTACAAAATGGTCAAGGCAGTTTAATTGGAATGGCTGTATTTGCTTTGTTATCACTTGCGGTTCTTGCTGCAATTGTTTTCATTGAGAAAGCGCAGCGTCGAATTCCAGTCAACTATGCACAAAAACAGCAAGGTCGTCGTGTGTTTACTGCACAGCAAACACATTTGCCATTAAAAATTAATATGGCAGGTGTTATTCCAGCAATTTTTGCCAGCTCACTGTTATTATTTCCAGCGAGTCTAGGTCAATGGCTTGGAAGTGCTGATCCAAATGCAGGAATTGTGAAACGTGCTTTGCAAGATTTGGCACTCGTGTTATCGCCTGGACAGCCGTTATATCTCATGCTTTTCGGTGCGTTAATTATTTTCTTCTGTTATTTCTATACAGCACTAGTGTTCAGTCCGAAAGAAGTTTCAGAAAACTTAAAACGTAGCGGTGCATATGTACCTGGTATACGCCCAGGGGAGCAAACGGCTCGTTATTTAGATCATATTTTGAATCGTTTGACTTTTATCGGCGCGATTTATATTACTGTAGTGTGTTTAATGCCAATGATTCTGCAAAGTTCATTTGGAATTCCATTTCACCTCGGTGGTACATCGTTGTTAATTGTTGTTGTAGTGGTGATGGACTTTATGGCGCAACTTCAAGCGCACCTGACTTCACATCAATATGACAATCAAACGTTAATGAGAAAAACGACTGCTCATCCTAAGGGATAAGCGCACTTAGAGGTTTCATCATGAAAGTACAAGCTTCTGTAAAGAAAATTTGTGGTAGCTGTAAAGTTATCCGTCGTAATGGGGTTATTCGCGTGATTTGCAGCGCAGAACCTCGTCATAAGCAGCGTCAAGGTTAATCTGATCAAGACCTGTTGATTTCAGTAGGCGAATTAGGTTAATATCCGCCCCTCAAAGTTTTTTTGTGGGGCGGTTGATTTATCTACTGCCTTTTTGGAGAAAAGTGAATGGCTCGTATTGCCGGTGTAAACATTCCGGATAACAAGCATGCTGTTATCTCACTTACGTATATTTTTGGTATTGGTCGCCACACATCTAAGAACATCTTAGCTGCTGTAGGTATTGCACCAACAACAAAAATTCGTGAGTTGGATGATGCTCAGCTTGATGCGATTCGCGCAGAAGTTGCCAAGGTTCCGACCGAAGGTGATTTACGTCGTGAAATTTCCATGAACATTAAACGTTTAATGGATTTAGGCTGCTATCGTGGTCTTCGTCATCGTCGCAGCTTGCCTGTCCGTGGACAACGCACCAAAACTAACGCACGTACCCGTAAAGGTCCGCGCAAACCGATTAAAAAGTAAGATTTCTGGAAGCTAAAAGATGGCTAAAGATACTCGCACACGCAAGAAGGTCACTCGTACCGTCTCTGAAGGTGTTGCACACATTCACGCGTCTTTTAATAACACCATTGTTACGATTACCGATCGTCAAGGTAATGCATTGGCTTGGGCCACCTCAGGTGGACAAGGCTTCCGTGGTTCACGTAAATCAACTCCGTTTGCTGCTCAGGTAGCTGCTGAAGTTGCTGGTAAAGCAGCTTTGGATTACGGTTTGAAAAACCTAGACGTCCTTGTAAAAGGTCCTGGTCCAGGTCGTGAGTCTGCGGTTCGTGCATTAGGCGCAGTGGGTTATAAGATCAACAGCATTACCGATGTGACTCCAATCCCTCACAACGGTTGCCGTCCACCTAAAAAACGTCGCGTGTAAGGAGAAACATTCATGGCTCGTTATATTGGTCCAAAATGCAAACTCTCTCGCCGCGAAGGGACAGACCTGCAATTAAAATCTGGCGTTAAACCGTTTGACGTCAAAACTAAAAAACATGCTAAAGCGCCTGGTCAACATGGCCAAGCTCGCGGTAAGCAATCTGAGTATTCACTACAATTACGTGAAAAACAAAAAGTACGTCGTATGTACGGTGTGTTAGAGCGTCAATTTAGTAATTACTATAAAGAAGCTGCTCGTGTAAAAGGTGCAACAGGTGAAAACTTGTTGAAATTGCTTGAAAGCCGCCTTGATAACGTAGTTTATCGCATGGGTTTTGGTTCTACACGTGCAGAAGCTCGTCAGCTCGTATCTCACCGTTCTATTACTTTAAATGGCCGTCGTGTTAACATTGCGTCTATTCAAGTAAAAGCGGGTGATGTGATTGCAGTACATGAAGGTGCTAAACAACAATTACGTATCAAAAACGCAATTGAATTAGCTGCTCAACGTGGTATTCCTGCTTGGATGGAAGTTGATCATTCTAAGTTTGAAGGTACGTTCAAAGCTGCACCAGATCGTTCTGATCTACCTGCTGAAATCAACGAAAGCTTGATTGTAGAATTGTATTCTAAATAATCCTTGAGGTAGCAATAAATGACGCGTACTGCAAACGAGTTTCTAACTCCGCAAGCGATCAAGGTCGAAGCGGTGAGCGGGACCTCGGCAAAAGTGATTCTGGAACCTTTAGAGCGTGGTTTTGGCCATACTCTAGGTAATGCTTTACGTCGCATTCTATTGTCTTCTTTGCCTGGCGCTGCTGTGGTTGAAGTGGAAATAGAAGGCGTCGAGCACGAGTACAGTACTTTAGAAGGCTTGCAGCAGGACATCGTCGAGCTCTTGCTGAACCTAAAAGGATTGTCTATTAAGCTGTTCGATCAAAATGAAGCATATTTGACATTGGAAAAACAAGGTCCTGGCGATATTACTGCTGCGGATCTTCGTTTACCGCATAATGTTGAAGTGGTTAACCCAGAGCATTTGATCGGCACATTGAGTGCTTCAGGTTCAATTAAAATGCGCCTGAAAGTTTCTCAAGGTCGTGGTTATGAAACTTCTGACTCGCGTTTCCCTGAAGGTGAAACACGTCCTGTAGGTCGTCTACAGTTAGATGCTTCTTATAGCCCAATCAAACGTGTTTCTTACACCGTTGAAAATGCGCGTGTTGAACAACGTACTGACCTTGATAAACTGGTCATTGATCTTGAAACCAATGGTACTGTCGATCCTGAAGAAGCGATCCGTAAAGCGGCAACAATCTTGCAACAACAAATTGCAATTTTTGTTGATCTTCAGAAAGATCAGGCACCAGTGGCTCAAGAACCTCGTGAAGAAGTTGACCCAATCTTGCTTCGTCCAGTAGATGATCTAGAGCTTACTGTTCGTTCTGCTAACTGTTTGAAAGCAGAAAATATTTACTACATTGGTGATCTTGTTCAACGTACTGAAGTTGAGTTGTTAAAAACTCCTAACTTAGGTAAAAAATCGTTGACTGAGATTAAAGATGTTTTAGCTTCGAAAGGCTTGCAACTCGGCATGCGTTTAGAAAACTGGCCACCTGCTAGTTTACGCATGGACGATCGTTTCGCCTATCGTAGCCGTTAATTAAGTAGGACTATCACCATGCGTCATCGTAATAGTGGTGTGAAATTAGGCCGTACAAGCAGCCATCGTAAAGCGATGTTCCAAAACTTGGCGAATTCTTTGTTTGAACATGAGTTGATTAAAACAACTGTGCCTAAAGCAAAAGAATTACGTCGTGTTGCTGAGCCTTTAATCACTCTAGCAAAAAACGATACAGTAGCAAACCGTCGTTTGGCGTTTGCTCGTACTCGTTCAGCTGCAACTGTAGGTAAATTATTTACCGTACTTGGCCCTCGTTACAAAGAACGTAACGGCGGTTATCTACGTGTGCTTAAAGCGGGCTTCCGTGCAGGTGATGCTGCACCAATGGCTTATGTTGAGCTTGTAGATCGTGAAGTAAACACTTCAGCAGAATAAGATACTTATTCAAAAAAAGATCGGTTTTTACCGATCTTTTTTTTTGCCTTTTGAAAAATTGTCCTCAAGTGATAAGAAAAAGCGACAAATGACCCAAACTTGACATTGCACATTGTCAAATTTGTGCTTTAATAAAATGGAACAGTTCTCAAGGTTATAAAAACAACATGGAAAAGATCGTTGATGTATTAATTATAGGTGCAGGTATCTCTGGGATTGGAATTGCGGCACATCTTGCTAAGAATTCTCCACAACGTCAATTTGAAATTATTGAACGTCGTGACAGTATTGGTGGAACTTGGGATTTATTTCGTTATCCTGGCATTCGCTCTGACTCTGATATGTCGACGTTTGGTTTTAATTTTAAACCATGGCGTAGTGCAAATGTACTCGCGGCTGGCCCCGCAATTAAGGGATATCTAGGCGAAGTGGTTGATGAATTTGATTTAAAGAAAAAAATTCATTTTAAGCATCGCGTACTTACAGCCAATTATGATACAGCCAAGAAAAAATGGTTTGTCGAAATTGAAGATGCCAATCAAAAAAGGCAAACTTGGATTGCGAATTTTGTCGTCGGATGTACGGGTTATTATAATTATGATCATGGCTTTGAACCTGATTTTCCAAATAAGGATATTTTCAAAGGTCAATTTATTCATCCACAGCATTGGCCTGAAAATCTGGACTATACAGGCAAGAAGGTGGTGATTATTGGTAGTGGCGCGACTGCGATTACGTTGGTGCCAGCAATGGCAAAAGGGGGGGCAGGGCATGTCACGATGTTACAGCGCTCGCCAACTTATATTGCGTCTATTCCTTCAATCGATTTTGTCTATGACAAAATGCGTAAGCTTTTACCAGAAGATGTGGCATATAAATTAACACGTGCGCGCAATATCGGCATGCAACGTGGTATTTATGCCTTATCTCAGAAGCAACCACAGTTAGTGCGTAAACTGCTTTTAAAATCAATTGAAATGCAGCTTAAGGGTAAAGTGGATATGAAGCACTTTACGCCGAGCTATAATCCTTGGGATCAGCGTTTGTGTGTCGTACCTGATGGTGATTTATTTAAGATTTTGCGTTCTGGTAAGGCTAGCGTTGAAACCGATCAGATTGAGAAATTTACTGAAACAGGTATTCAGTTAAAATCAGGCAAACACTTGGATGCAGATATTGTGGTCTCTGCAACAGGTCTAGAAATCCAGATTTTGGGCGGCATTAAAGGGACAATCGATGGACAGCCTTTGGATACTTCAAAATCAATGCTGTATCAGGGGGTCATGGTCAGTGATGTTCCGAATATGGCGATGATCATCGGTTATATTAATGCATCATGGACACTCAAAGTGGATGTCGCCGCAGACTATATTTGTCGTTTGCTGAATTATATGGATAAAAATGGCTATGATGAAGTCATTCCAGAAGGTGATCAAACCGAGTTAATGGATGATACCGTGATGGGAAGTCTGTCTTCAGGTTATATTGCTCGTGCCGCCAAAGTAATGCCAAAACAAGGTAAACATGCACCTTGGAAAGTGACCAATAACTATCTGGCAGATCGTAAGGCACTTAAAAATGCGCGTTTTGATGATGGCGTTTTAAAGTTTCATAAAGTAGATACAAGTGTTGAACGAAAATCCAAGCCAAAATTAGTTTCATAATCTCGATATGTAAATTAGAAAAGGAGCTTAGATAAGCTCCTTTTTCATTGCATTAGCAAAGATGGGTTAACGATCAGAGTGTCCGCGAAATCAATTCTTTCATAATTTCATTGGTTCCTGCATAGATGCGATTTGCTCGGTTGTCGATATAGGCGCGAGCAATTGGATATTCCAGCATATAGCCATAGCCACCATGTAGCTGTAAACAATCATCCACGACTTTGGAGAACATGTCAGAAATTTTATATTTGGCTGCTGCGGCTGCATCTATCCCTAATCGTTCTTCGAGCTGTAACTGCATACAGCGATCTAAATACGTTCTACAAAAGTCGATTTCAGTGCGTAATTCAGCGAGTTTAAAGCGGGTATTCTGAAATGATCCAATTGGCTTACCAAAAGCTTTACGATCCTTAGTGTATTGAACTGTATGAGCAAAAGCAGCTTCAGCACCTGCCTGACAGATAATGGCAACTAACATACGCTCCCATGCCAACTCTTTCATGAGCATCATGAAGCCCATACCTTCCATACCCAATAAATTTTCTTTAGGGACGCGAACATTATCAAAGAATAATTCGCAAGTATCCTGACCTTTCATCCCAATTTTATTCAGCGGTTTGCCTTTACTAAAACCAACTCGATCAGCTTCAACGATGATTAAGGATAAATTGGCTGAACCCTTTTCATTATTTCCAGTTTTACATACCACAATGGCCATATCGCATAAATAGCCATTGGTGATAAAAATTTTAGAGCCATTGATGACATATTCATCGCCATCTAAAACAGCAGAAGTACGCACAGCTTGTAAGTCTGAACCTGTCCCTGGTTCGGTCATGGCAATCGCAGTGACGACTTCTCCACTTGCCATTTTTGGCAGCCACTTCTGTTTTTGTTGTTCATGACCAAAATTATTAATGTAATTGGCAACGATATCAGAGTGTAATGAAAATCCAGTACTGGAGTCCATGGCATAGGCTTGTTCTTCAATCAAAATCATACTGTAAAGACGATCCACTCCAGAACCACCATATTGTTCTGGCATGGTGGTACATAACAATCCCAAATCGCCTGCCTTGTTCCATAAATCACGATCAACATGTTGTTGTTTTTCATATTTTTCAATATTGGGAACTACTTCTTTTTCGTAAAATTTACGTACAGTTTCACGGAAGGCTTCATGCTCTTCATTAAAAAGATTGCGCTCCAGCATATTAGGAATGGGACGAATCGCAGCTGATTGCATTGTTATTGTATCCTTGCAGTTTGTTTTCTCAGCAGAAAGTAAAAATCATCTGACTCAGGCAAACAATAGGATGAATGCTCAAAAGTGAAGTGCGAATGATGGATTTAGTCATTCAGCTCAATCAATTACCCACAAACCTATGCTGATCGGTTAAACTAGCGGGGTTTTTTATCGACTTGGGGAATCTAATGTCTGAAGAACTTACGCTCGAAGAGCGCAAGGTGATTTATCGTGCGCGACGCGGCCTGAAAGAAATTGATGTCTATTTTGATCCTTATGTCCGTAATCATTACCTGAGCGCTGAACCCGCAGAAAAAGCACTTTTTGCTGAATTGGTTGATCAGGAAGATCCAGATTTACTGGATTGGTTTATGGAAGTATCAGAACCACCGAAGCCAGAGCTCAAAACCTTTATTTTGAAACTCAAGCATTACGTGCATGGTTAATCATCAATTTCAACTGAAACGCAGCTTGCTTGCCCTGTTGTTTCAGTTGGGAATGTTGCTATTGATCGGAATCATCTGGTTTCAGCTTTTTCCATTTTATATGTCTTTAAGTGCAATATTTTTGGCAATCATTGCTTATCTTGCGTTCTTGAGACGTTCGAAAATGTGCTCTTTGGCTTATCTCGATCAAGATCTTTGGTCAATTCAATGGCGCAATCACAGCAAAATTGAACATGTGCAGCTTTATCGTGTGATAGATCACCACATTTATATAGTTCTATATTTTAAGCAAAATCGCAATTCGCAGATCATTTGGCGTGATCAAGTGAGTTTAAATCAATGGAAACAGCTCAAAGTCATGGCAAAACTGGTTTAATTGTTAAACAATTTAAAAAATAGAATAAAATTAAAATAGATTAAAATCAGAGTGTTAAGTTATTTAAATAAAATTTAGGCGCATATTGTCTGATCAAATCATTGAAAAAACAGCCTAAACAGGCATTGTCTGACAATTTTAAAGTTGTGTCTCAAAGACTTCAGTTAAAGTACAAATACCAACGTAAAGTGTGAAGGAGGTCAGAAATGATCGATATTCCAACGTGGTTGTTTCCAGTCATTGCTTTTGTTTTGGCAGTGGTTATAGGACGAGCAGGAACTTTACTCAGGGATTATATTGAACACCATCAATAAATAAGAGTACAACCCATTCTCAGTTAACAAGTAGCATGTGCTGAACCGTCGCAATGCTACTTTTTTTTGCCTAAAATTTGTATAAACACAAGAAAAAAGCCAATCTTTTCATTATTTTTTTATGTCATATTACGTGATTAATATTAGAGTAATTGCTCTTTTATTCGCCTTGTGCATCTGATAAGGTACAACGCAAAGGAAAAATAAAATGATTTCGAGGGATAGAAAATGCCAAAAGTATTCAAAATAGGTCAGGGTTTGGCCGTTGCGGTTCTTGCCTCATCTGTATTGTCTGGATGTTCCTATGTGATTAAATCGGGTGCCAATGTTGCCTTGAATTTTAGTGAAAATCATATTGTTCCACCTATTTTGGCAATGGGTGATGTGGATATGATTTGTAATTCTGGGAATGCATTAACGCCAGCAATTATGGCGACCAAAGATATGGGCGCTGACCCGACCAATATGGCAGTATTACTGTACGCTGGTGCAGGAATGTGTGCAGAGAATCAGGCATTAGAAGGTGAATTACGTTATTTGCGTGCTTCTAAAGCGGGGCAGGTGACGGAAGCCCAAGACGCACGTATTGAACAAAAACGTTGGGCTGCAATTGCTGCACAGCGTCAATATAATGCTTACCAATTATTTGCACAGCGTTGGGAAAGTAAATATAAATATCATTTAGGTGAGTCTTGTCCAAAAATGCGTAGTGACAAGGATCAACTGACTTATATGCTTGGATTGTTAAGTGGTTTGCAGGCCGTAACCAATGACATCAATTCTGGTGGTGATGTCAATGTACCTAAAGATATTGCAGGCATTGTTGAACGGAGTATGGCTTGTTTGGACAACACCAAGTTTTGGGGTGTGCCAAATGCGACTCGTGCTGTCATCTGGACTTTATTACCAGGGGCCGATGAAGGAAAACCTGATCCTTATGTGACTTTAAAACAATCCATGCAAATTGGTGAGCAAAAAGGGGTGAGATTACCTCACGCATTATATGCGGTTGCAGCGCAAGCCAGTGGCGATGATAATAAAATTCGTGATGCGCTTAGATCATACGCTGAGTCACGTGGTGATGATAAACCTGTCAATCCGAATTTCAGACTATTTGATGCAATGGCAGGGGTGATGATTCGTGGTATTTCGGATCGTTACTGGACTGAGCATACAGGTGTGCGTACTGGCGATGATGGGATGACCACTTTCTGGGATGAGCAAAATAAAACATCTTCAGAGCTAGAAGATTTATTTAATGATGGCGGTGCAGGTGCTAGCAGTCCTGATGCAACGGGTGAGAGTAATGCTGATTCTCAATCGATGCCTATTGAGGAAAAGCCAGCTGAGTAATTCAAGGAAGTCGAAAAAGCTTAAAGAACTGAATATTTAACTTGATCGTGGAGGGGATGAGGCTGTTGGAAAACACCTGATCCCTTTTGCACATGTGAATGGAGGGCAAATCATGAAAGATGAAGATCTCATTAAAAAAGTGATTTTTGTCGCGGTATGTATTTCCATTTCAGCATGTTTACAGGTTTTTTCAGATTGGTTTATTTACTGGCGACCTGCTTTATTAACAGAATTCTGGCGTTTATGGACGGCGCATTGGGTGCATGTCGGTTGGATACATTTTCTACTGAATATGTTGGCGTTTGCCTGTTTGCCTTTTATTTTTCCTCATGCCAGAACACGACATATGACCTTATTATTGATGGTGTTATCGCCATTTATTAGTCTCATGTTTTACTGGTTTATGCCTCATATTGAAGCTTATGCAGGCTTATCTGGTGTGTTGCATGGTATGTATGTTGCTGTTGCGATCGTGTATTTAAAATATCCTAAAGAACGTAATTTCGCTCTTTTAGTTCTAGCGCTGATTGTCATTAAAATTATCTGGGAAAATACGTGGGGTAATAGCCGTACTGCACAACTCATTGGCAGTCCTGTATTGGTTGAGGCACATTGGTTAGGTGCTCTCGGTGGAATACTGGCAGGAAGTGCCTATTTACTCAAACAAAAACTGAAATACGAGAAAGTTGACAAAATAAACCGCTAAAAGTTGCGATCAAGCCATTCTTTAATGGAAAGGTATGTTGCAAATTTAAACAATGGAAAAGGACTGCAATGGGGGATGGAACAACCCGTTGCCAAGGAGAGATCACTTAAAACTATCGCTGGTTTGGGTGATGCTGCAAAAAAAATTGGAAAAGACATGCAAGAAAATCAAGAAAATAGATCTGGCTTGGGTCTCCTGAGTTATATCTGGAACGAATGGATTTCAACATACGTCATCCTCATTATGTTATTGCTAACACTGATTATTGGAACAGGTGAAATGATCCATGGTCAGATGTTGCGTATGGGTGAGCGTTTATATGGTGATCCTGCAAGTGGGATGCAATATTCTTTTTTACGTGCTGAACCACAAAAACCAGACTGTGAACGCCATCCAAATATCGATGCGCAAGTTCAGCAACAGATGCAAGCCAATAAACATGATGAGTTTGCTGACTTTTTTGGTGCAGCATCTGAATCAGACGTCCGTGCTTCATTATTGGCGGCACAACAACTGTGTGAAGAAAAGTATCAGTTTTACGATAAAGCGATGAAGCATATTGAATCGCATCCATCGCTTCGTGCTTATCGCACCATGGAAACCACTTTCTTTGGTATTTTTAAATTTGGTACAGAGAATCGTACGATTTTCCTACTGATTATGGTGTTTTTTGCTGCCATTACAGCCAGCTTGAAAATCCATCATATTGGTCTGCGTAGTCCAAAAACACGCGTTGATTTCCGTGTTTATTCAGTGGCGATGGTGCTGGGGAATGCATTATTAACCGCATCTACTGTGAGCCAATATCGTTCCCTGATCAATTCAGGTGTGACATTGACCACTGAAACATTGGTCATTGCATGGTTATGGATGGGCTTATTTGGGATCTTGACCTTAATTAGTGTGTACCAACTCTTCAGAATTCCAAAAACGGCATTGCCGGGTGGAAACTTTGGCTTAGCCTTACTCAGTATCCCTTTATATGCTTTTATGTCCATTTTGACAGGTATTGCATTTACCTTCTTTATGGATTACCCAATGGGGCAAGGGATTTATTTGAGTATTCTGGTCGAATTCTCAGGGATCTTCTTGAATTTGGCGTTATTTATCTGGGCGGGTATGTTGTTAACTCAGACGCGTGTGATGGATTTGTTCCTGAACATTTTACGTCCGTGGAATCTTGCACCTGAAACTCTGACTTGGCTCATTCTCTTAGCAGCGGCAATTCCGACAGCTTATACAGGCGCTTCAGGGATTTTCGTGATTGCAGCAGGTGCGATTATCTATAAAGAGGTCTGGAACTCGGGCGCACGTCGTCAATATGCATTGGCTGTCTCTGCCATGTCGGGTTCATTGGGTGTAGTGATCCGCCCGTGTCTACTGGTGGTTCTGATTGCAATGCTGGATAGCCGTCATGTCACGTCTGACGAGTTGTTTGATCTTGGCTTCTATGTATTCTGGTTGACGGCATTTATTTTCTTAGGCGTGTCGTTACTGCTGGCTGAAACCAAATTCCGTGTGAATTCACCTAAAGTTGCGATTCCAGGCATGTTACGTGCTTTCATGCCTGTAATTCCTTATATCGTGATCACAGTGATAGTTTTGGCGTTCTATAAGTATGGTCTAGACACCAGTATGAACGAATTCACTGCACCTGTGATTTTACCACTGGTATTGATTGCGATTATCCTGTTTGACAAGTTGCGTAAAGAGCCAGAATACATCCCTCAAGTAGAGGCGCATGAATCTTTAGTTAAGCAACATGAGCAGGATTCTCCTTACTTACGTGAGCATGGCGCGCAAAGTGACCAATATCGTCGTGGTTTTTTCAGCTCTATGCACTTTGCCACAGCGGAGACCGTCGGGCATATCGGCGCATTGATTATCTTGATGGCGCTTTCTGCGAGTGTTGGTGGTCTGATTGAACGTACCGAAATCGTGGAATATTTACCGACTCATTTAGGTAGCATTTATATTTCATTGTTCTTTATTGCGATGCTATTGGCTTTGATTGGAATGTGTACCGATCCATTTGGTGCGGTGATTCTGGTGGCCGCAACCATTGCTCCAGTCGCCTACGAAAATGGTATTCATCCGATTCACTTCTGGATGATTGTACTAGTTGCCTTCGAGTTGGGTTATGTCACGCCACCAGTTGCACTGAATCATTTGTTGACGAGGTTGTCAGTCGGTGATGAAGAGGTCGCAGCAGCAGATCGTGAAGCTAAAGAAAAATATACCAGTTTCTATTATCGCTATGAGCGTTGGTTATTGCCGATCATGGTGCTATTTCCAGCGTTAATGATTGTGACCTTTGCACCTTATATCTTTAAGATGTTCGGTTGGTATCATTAATCTGCAAAGATAAAAAATAAAGCACCTTTGGGTGCTTTATTTTTTACGATTGAAATCAATCGCATCATCAAACTAGACTTTATTCAGTGATTTATTACCAGAGATATTTTGGATCGCGAATCAACAGGCTGCTTTCCTTAAGGCGTAAATAAGTAAACAGGCTAAAGTCGAATAATTTGATTTAAGCATTTTCTATATAAGTTATAGCGCGTATTTTTTGTGGCACTTTAATACAGATTTTTATTGATACCAAAAGTTGGGCCTGTGATGCACAAACCCAAGTTTTTAAGTATAGACTTTATTTTTGCTCGGCCAATTGTGCTTCAAGTAACTTGATTTGTTCCTCTTTCAGTTTAATCAATGTATCGGCATCCTGATGTTGGGCTTGGAGCGTTGATTTCTGATCTTTAAGTTGTGCTTGAATATCATCAAGTTTGGCGATTTCCTCTTTTGCAAGGGAAGGATGATCTGGCACGGGTGTTTTTAGGATAGAGTCATCCACTAAAGTACTTGGTGCAGGCTCGCTTGCAGCAGATACATCGGCAGTTTTTGTCGATGGTTGTGTTGAATTGGATAACTTTGTTTGCGTTTCGGTGGTTGGTGTTTGAGTTTTTTCTGATTCATTTTGATTCTCAGCAAAAAACCATTGTGCAGCTAAAAATAACAACACAACGATGCTGATGCCCCCAATAATAATCCATAACAAACGAGAGTTATGGCGTTGTTCTAACGTCATTGCTTAAACCTTTTATTTTGAACGACGTGGTTTGAACTGTATCACTCCGACTTCATCTGCAACTGCGGGAATATCGGGTTCTTCAACATGAGTAGGACGATTTTCACTATAGTCGCACTCGATACATTCAATCCATTCGTCGTCGTTTGTGGTGAGCATGACAATCCGATCTGTGGCACCGCATTTTGGACATTTAGCACCTGCAATAAACCGACGTTTCATTTTGTCACTTCCCAACCACTTACGAACATTTTAATGTTTAGTTTAAGCCGTTTTAGGGTCGCTCGTCCAACCCTGATGACGTAATAATGCATCAATTTTGGGTTCACGACCTCGGAAGTTAACAAATGCTTCTAAAGCCGTATCTTTGCCGCCCACCGCAAGAATCGCTTCGCGGAACTCGTGTCCTGTTTTAGTGTTGAAAATACCTTCTGTTTCAAATCGGTCAAAGGCATCACTGGCAAGCACTTCAGCCCATTTGTAAGAGTAATATCCTGCCGCATAACCGCCTGCAAAAATATGACTAAAACTGTGTTGAAAACGATTGTATGAGGCAGTTGGCAATACCGAAAATTGACTGCGAATTCCATCTAAAACGGACTGGATTTGTGTGCTATTCAAAGCAGGATTTTTGGAATGAATGGTCAAATCGAACAAAGCAAATTCAATCTGTCTAAGGGTCTGCATTCCAGACTGAAAAAAGCGAGCATTTAACAATGCACTGAGTAATTCTTCAGGCAAGGCTTGCTTGGTTTCAATATGTTCACTGAGGACATCCAGACTTTCTTTGTCCCATGTCCAAAATTCCATAAACTGGCTTGGAAGCTCTACAGCATCCCATGCTACGCCATGTGTGCCTGCGACCGAAATATTATCGACCTCAGTCAGCATGTGATGTAAGCCATGTCCAAACTCATGAAACAGTGTATTGACCTCATCATGGGTGAGTAATGCAGGCTGATTACCCACAGGTGGAGTAAAGTTACAGACCATATAGCAAATCGGTTTTTGTAAACCCTGTGTCGTTTGCATACGCGAACGGAAACCACTCATCCATGCGCCACCCCGCTTACCGTTACGTGCATAGAGGTCAAAATAGAATCCTGCAATGACTTTGCCTTGGTCTTCAAGTTCATAATAATGGACGTCAGGATGCCAAACGGGTGCTTGACGCTCAACAATCTGAACCCCATATAAGCGATTTACGATCTGAAATAACCCTTGAATAATTTTAGGTGCTGGGAAATACGGTTTCAGGGTTTCCTGTGACAAATTAAATTGCTGCTGTTTAAGTTTTTCTGAATAATAACCACTGTCCCAAGGTTGTAATTGTTCAATACCATCTTGTTGAGCAATGGTTTTCAGTTCCGCTACTTCCTGTTGAGCAGGCGCGCGTGCATGTTCAGCGAGATCAACCAAAAAATCATGTACCGTTTGTACATCAGGTGCCATTTTGCTCGCCAATGAATATTCGGCAAAATTATGAAAACCAAGCAATACACCCATTTCCTGACGTAGTTTTAGGATTTCTTCCATGATCTCAGTATTATCAAACTCTTTATGATCGGATTGATCCGAGGCGCGGGTGGTATAAGCTTTATATAACGCTTCGCGTAAATCACGGTCTTCGGCATAGGTCATAATGGCTAAGTAAGCAGGCATATCAAGCGTTGCCACAGGTTGATCCAGTTCACGCTGCTGACCATATTGTTTTAACAACTCAATACTGCTTTGTGATAAGCCTTTAAGTTGAGCTTCATTTAAAGGTTTAAAATAGGCCTGAGTTGCATCGAGCACATGATTGGAAAAATCAGAAGAAAGCTGCGATAAACGTGCTGAGATTTCTGCGTAACGTTTTTTGGCTTCACCTTCAAGCGCAACACCTGAAAGTTTAAAATCACGTAAGGCTAAACGGATAGCACTTTGTTGGGCAGCACTTAAACTAGAAAATTCAGCGCTATCATGGATCTGCTGATACGTTTGATAAAGCGTCGTATGTTGCCCAAGCTGCGTATAATATTCACTTAGAGTAGGCAATAATGATTGAAACACTTCGCGGGTTTGCGCATTGCTCATCACGGCATTTAGATGTGATAAAACGCCCCATGATTCACTCATATTATTTTCAAGTTCATCCATTTGTTCCAATACATGTACTTGTGCAGCAAAATCAGTTGGAACATTTTGTAAAGTGTCTAAAAACTGCTGACCCTGATCAATATTTTTTTCGATCTCTTGTTTTAGGCTGTCTAGTTGGATGTGATCAAATTGAGGAACGGGAAGCGTTGCTTGCTGTAAGGTCATTGTATTCGCCATAATTTTTTAAACTTATGACTAGATGTAAGGGTTTAACGCAAGGAAATCAAGCTGGGCTAAAGATTTATTAAGCGGATTTCTCACAGTGATGATTTGGCTTTATTGATTTTGGCCAACAATCATTCTGAGTAACGTCCATAAAACCAATGTTATTTGAGGATGCGATATTTGATATGGGTGACCAAATCTGTTCCTCTTTGTTCTAATATTTCTAAATTGATCTCTGGCATTTCTTCAAACAAACGTTGACCTTGACCGACAATGACGGGAACGATATGTAGCCACAACTCATCAATCAGCCCTGCTTTAAGATATTGATTAACGGTATGCGCACCGCCTGCAATTGCAACATCTTTATCGCCCGCCAATTTTTTTGCTTGTTCAAGTGCGCTCAATATTCCATCAGTGACAAAATAAAAAGTCGTTCCAACTTGTAAACTCAAGCTGTCACGTGCTGTATGCGTCAGAACAAAAACAGGCGCATGATAGGGTGGTTCTTCACCCCACCAGCCTTGCCACGTATTATATTTTGGCCCAGTTGGGCCAAACATATTACGACCCATAATAAACGCGCCCGCAGACGTGAGACTGGCGATTTCATTTTTGTTTTGATCTGCTTGACCAAATAACCATTTACATAAACTTTGGTGAATATTGGGTAATTCACCAAAAGGTTTATCTTCGGTCATATGCAGACCAGCAACGAAACCATCCACAGATATACACATACCGCTTATGACTTTTCCCATACTGACCTTCCTTGGTTCTATTAACTGGTCGTTCTATCTAACTATCCGATTTGCTTTTGGCATTGGACCTTTTACGTTTGGGCTTGGTTTTTTTCTTCGGTTTTTCAGTCTTCACTGCTACGGGAGCAACAGCTTTTTTAGTTGACTTCTTACCATACGAACTCGGTTTACTTTTCGATTTCTCTTTCTTGCGTGAGGGTTGTTGATGAGATTCAACGCTGTCACCTTGCGCATTAAACACTTGTTCAGTGGTTTGAGCTTTGCTAGTTCGTGGCGCACGACTCCGAATGATTCGACCTGCATGGGTAATTTGCTGAATCAGCTCAAAATCAATTTTGCGTTCTTCCAGATTTACCGCAGCGACTTTGATTTTGACTTCATCACCTAGACCAAAGATTTGACCACGATTTTGCCCGACTAGACTTTGGCTCGCTTGATCGTAAAGGAAGAAATCATCACCCAAATGACTGACATGAATCATACCGTCTACATATAAATCTTTTAAGGTGACAAATAAACCGAACTCAGTTACCGCACTAATAATGCCAATAAATTCTTCACCCAAATGCTGTTGCATATAGTGACATTTCAGCCATGACGTTACGCTACGAGACGCTTCATCTGCACGGCGTTCAGTTTTGGAAAACTGTTCACCTGCGTCATCCAGTGCTGCACCAGAAAGAGGATACGGTTTTTGCTGTAAATGCGCCTTAATCGAGCGATGCAACAATAAATCAGGATAACGACGAATTGGCGAAGTAAAATGCGTATAGGCTTCATACGCCAAACCATAGTGACCTGCATTTTTAGCGCCGTAATAGGCTTGCATCATTGAGCGTAATAACACTGCATGGATACTTGGTGCATCAATCCGATCTTTGGTGGCTTCAATGACACGTTGATAATCTGCCTGTGTTGGCTGATCAGGGAACGGTAAACCTAGTAATTTAACAAAATCTTTGACTTTTTGAATGCGTGAAAATTCGGGTGCTTCATGCACACGATACAGCATCGGAATATCATGTTCTAATGCATATTCGGCTGCCGCGACATTGGCAAGCAACATACATTCTTCAATCAATTTATGCGCTTCATTTCGAGTACGCGGTAAAATTTCCTTAATTCCACCCAACTCATCAAAAGTCATATAGGTTTCAACAGTTTCAAACTCCATCGCATGACGTTTTGCACGTAGCTCTTTCAGCGTTTGATAAAGTTGAAACAAGGTATTTAGTGATTTTTGAATCGATTTATCGACAGGAATTGCATCCGTTTTACCTTCAAAATATTGACCGACCTGTGTATAGGTCAGACGTGCTTGAGAATGCATCACTGATGGATAAAATTCATAACTCATCACGCGACCAGCGCGGGAGAGTTTTAAATCACAGACCATACATAAACGATCGACATGCGGATTTAACGAACATAGTCCATTGGATAAAGCTTCGGGCAACATCGGCAACACAAAATGAGGGAAATACACTGAAGTTCCACGTTCTTGCGCTTCATCATCAAGCGGTTTGCCCAAACGGACATAATGACTGACATCCGCAATTGCTACGACCACGCGATAACCACCCCCTGCGCGTTTTTCAGCATAGACCGCATCATCAAAATCGCGGGCATCTTCGCCGTCAATGGTTACTAATGGCAAATCACGTAAGTCGATACGACCTTCAATATCTTTTTTCGATGGTTCTTTAAAACGTTCTGCTTCCTCAACGACTTCTTTTGGAAACTCATAAGGTAGACCATATTCTAAAATAGTCTGAGGAATAATAATCTCAGTGTCGGCTTTATCTGCCATCGATTGAATCACATGACCCGTGGCAAATTCTTCGCGGGTTGGATAATCGTCAATTTCAATCCGCAAATAATCGCCCACTTTGGCATGGGCATGTTCAATCAATTGTTTTTCTAAAGGAATCGGCTGATGCGCATTGGGTGCAGCAGGTTGAATATGAAATTCACCTTCATGTTCTGCTACTTTACCAATGAGTTGTTTCAAGCGATGTTGTGTGACTTCAGTAATAAAACCCCAGCCTTTGCCTTTACGGTCAACAGAGGTCTGACGAACTTTAACCCGATCGCCATTAAATACTAAACGTAACTCGCGCTCAGGCAGTAACAGATCATTTTGCCCATCAATATGTGCAGAACCTAACCCTTTATTATTAATATAAACTGTTGCATCAAAAGTCGGTTGATCGCCAAGGAGCTGAAACTTAAAACCATCTTTGGCAATTTGACCGTCGCGAACCATCGCGCTCAAACGATGACTTAAAGCATCGATACTTTTTTGATCTTTGATTTCAAAATGATCGACCAATTCGGCATGCGAAAGGGGCGTGTCGACTTGTTCGAGTGTATTTAAGATAAGCGTACGACTCGGGATCGGATTATCGTAACGTTCAGATTCCGCTTTCGCTTCAGGGTCAACCCAGTTTTTCATAATGTCTTTTGGCTTCATATTTGAAGATAAGTTTAGCATAGCTTATGCAGGAACATTCTGCATGATCATCATGACAAGTCTATGTGATTTAGTTTTGCATAGGTATAGCGCAAAGATAGTCATTATATTAACAAGCTGTAAACACTCATTAATTCATTAGCGCGCAATTTTGTTTAAAAAATAGTTGATTGGATAAAAAACTAAGAAAAATTAGATGTGATGACTTGCAGTTAACAGGCTAAGTTTGTATTATGGCGGCTCGTTACGGGGAGATGGGGGAGTGGCTTAAACCACATCCCTGCTAAGGATGCGTACGGGTAACTGTACCGAGGGTTCGAATCCCTCTCTCACCGCCAACGAATACTTACGATGCGCTCATAGCTCAGCTGGATAGAGCACTTGGCTACGAACTAAGGGGTCGGGAGTTCGAATCTCTCTGAGCGCACCAATTTAACAAGTATTCGGAATTAACGAAGCCTTTATATAGGCACACAAGTAATGCGCTCATAGCTCAGCTGGATAGAGCACTTGGCTACGAACTAAGGGGTCGGGAGTTCGAATCTCTCTGAGCGCACCAACTTGAACAATCAACCGCTTAATTGCGGTTTTTTTGTTTTATAATATCGATAAAATTGATCTGTTATTTATTTCATGTCATTGATTAAACCTATATTAATCGTCTTGTGCATTTCCGTTCTGAGTTTGATTGCGTATAAAATTTGGCAGCCTTCGCCAGCCCAATATGAAGATTATCGCGCATTATTCTGCTTGGTGATTCAAAAAGATGATTTAACAGAAAAAGATCAGATTTTCATTGAAATGGAAAAAGTGCAAAAACACTCTTATCCAGATTACGCATTGCATAAGCCCACTTTTAAAACACGATTTGCGCGTCTGGTCTTTTCTCAGTTTCAGGATTTAAAATTAGCGGAGCAACAACAAGCTCGAAAATCTTTAAAGAATTGTGAAAATTTACTTGCTTGGAAATGATTTGGTGTTGTTGCAACAAGATGAAATAGTTAAAACAAGATATCAAGCTATATGAATGTATGAAATACGGGATGGTTATCAATTTGCAAATGTGAAAGATCCATAAGGACACTCTGTTTCTGTTTCTAGCCGTTTATATCAATCATCGTAAAACCGCATCATAACGCGTTAAAAAGATAAAAACTTACACGCTTAACTTCAATGCATTAAATATAGAATTGTTCAAACGTAGATATATTTATACGGAAAAAGGATACACCATTTATCTTAATTACGCATTTCATACATAGGATAGCTGTATAAATCGTTGTATTATCAATAATAATACATAATTATAGGTGGGTTGTTACAAACTATAGTAGTTGTTTTAAGCTTTTTTTAAAACCGAACTAGATCATAACTGAGACTTAAAATGATTGAAGCAAAACTGCCTGAAAATGAATTGGGACGGATGCATGCCTTAAATGAGTATCAGATTTTGGATACCATGGCTGAACAATGTCTAGATGATCTTGTTTTGTTGGCGTCAAAAATTTGTGAGGCACCAGTTTCTATTATTAGTTTGATCGATGAAAGCCGCAGTTGGTTTAAATCCTCTTATGGCGTACCGCGTGGAGAAGTTGAGCGAAAATACAGTATTTGTAGCCATGCGATTTTGCAGCAGGACATCTTTATTATAGAAGATACTTTGCTTGATGAAAGATTCCATGATAATCCAACAGTGAAAAGTGATCTCGGGATTCGTTTTTATGCAGGCGCGCCATTAAAAACCTATGATGGTTTTAATCTGGGTACCTTGTGTGTTCTTGATTCTAAACCACGTCAATTAACTTCTGATCAGTGTCAGGCGCTTGCTGTTTTAGCAGCGCAAGTCGTCCAACAGTTTGAGCTACGTAAATCCAATTTTGAAATACAGCAAAAAAATAAAGAATTAGAATACTTAAATGCAAGTAAAGATAAGTTTTTTTCCATTATTGCTCATGACTTACGCGCACCATTTCATGGCATCTTAGGCTTCTCTGATGTACTAGAGACAGAAATCGAAACACTGGATGAACAGGGCATTCGTGATATTGCAGGTTATTTGCGCAGTACGGCTCAAGCGACATTTAAGCTTCTTGAAAATTTATTGCAGTGGGCGATGTCGGAAGGTGGCGCAATTGTTTATAACCCGCAATCTGTCAATATGGCAGAACTGATGTCAGATGTTTGTGAAATTCTTCAGGCAGTTGCACAGAAAAAAAGTATTCAGATCGAATGTAATATCGAAAAGGATTTATATTGCTTTGTCGATTTAAACATGATGCTTTCGGTATTTCAGAATCTTATTTCCAATGCCCTCAAATTTACACCGAATGGTGGTCAAATTTATATATCTGCCTTAACCCAAAATGGACAAGTCGAAATTACCGTCCGTGATACAGGTGTTGGTATGTCAGATGAATCTTTTCAAAACTTTAATCAGAGAAAGCAGATTCGCAGTGAAAAAGGTACGGATGGCGAAAAAGGATCTGGTTTAGGACTCTTGCTGTGTTTACAGTTCATTGAAAAAAATCGTGGAAATGTACAAGTGACAACGCAAAAGGGCGAAGGAACCGTATTTACGATTTGTTTGCCTATCGATCAAACTCATCTTCCAAGCATAAATCATGAACTCAGAATGATAGGATAATCTTTCATCAGTATAAATTTTAAAACAATGCCTAATAACTAAACGTTTGGTGACAGTTTTGTGAAAAAAGACTTATCAATGCAGAAAAAATGCGTATAATGCGCTCCATCAAGTACGCGCTCATAGCTCAGCTGGATAGAGCACTTGGCTACGAACTAAGGGGTCGGGAGTTCGAATCTCTCTGAGCGCACCAACTTGTTGAACTCGATATGAGTTAAATTAAACCACTTTTTTAAGTGGTTTTTTTGTGCTTATCATAAATGGCATTTCTTACAAAATTATTTCATTTTCTCTTTAATTTTTAGACTAAAGACAGCATTGCCACCGGCTGCGGGCAACATATCGTGATAAGGTAAACTACGCATTGCGCGTAATAAAAACGGCGCTTTTTCATCAATTTTGGCGGCACTGGTCATTTTAAGTAGTGTGCCATTATTATTCTGTGGTAGTAATTGCATCCCTCCTTTAACAAAGCGTAAATCACCACCAATGGCATTATATTGTGATTGATTGGAGTCGATATGGTTAAAACGCATTTTAAAATCAAATGGAATGTTAATAACTCCTAATCCTACCGAAACCCGAAAATTAGCGTCCTGTAATTGGGGGGCAGGAGAACTCAATTCCACTTTTTTGATTTGTCTTAGAAATAAACTTTGAAAAGACGCAGGATTGAGCCAGTTTTGCAGTTGCTGTGGTGTTTTTGTGTAATACTGATATGTTGTGGTGAAGCGCATTGTTTCACGTCCTTGAGGATAAGGGATCGAGGACGCAGGTTGAATAAAAGACACTGGATATCCCGTACTTCGGCTTATTTCACTTATTTTTCTAATTTGATTGCTCGTCAGTTGTAACGACGGTAATTGATTCGCATCAAGTGCCGCGGTTTGAGTTTTTGTCCATTTACGTTGTAAAGACTCAAGTATAAAAGCATTACTGCCAATCGGGATACCGAGTTTTGCATCAGGTACAGCAGACAAAATTTTGCGAAGTAGAAAACCATTAATCTGATTTAGGTCACCCCATTGCGTCAAGGTAATCAGCGTTTTTTGTGGGCCTAAACTAAACCATTCAAATTTTCCTAGGCCATAGGGTACAGGTGCATCGGTAATCAAACTGGCAATACTGTTATTCCCTATTTGATGTTGCATGGAAATATCTTCGTTAAAATTGAGCACTGGAATCGGGGTCGGAATTTGAATTTTATATTTTACCTGCGTGGTATTACCGTTTTTTTCTTCAATTTTCGCAGATTTTAACGTGGGGAATAAGCCAACATAATGATTATAATCGGTTAATACTCTGGCAACCTCCTGTGTGCTGACAGGCACAATAAGGGCTGCACTGACAAACTGAACGGTCGGTTGAGGGTTTTTCTTTTGGGTAGGTACATTGGTTTTGGTATAAGGTTGTGCATAAATTAAAATATTGTTTTGAGCCAAATCCGCCAGTTGTTGGGGGTTTTGTTGAAATAATGCCAGACTGCTCGGAATGTTTTCATTCCACGTGACAAATTGGGCAGAAATGATGCTGCTATAACTCAAAAGACTAAAAAAAATGCCGCATCCATAGGCAAAGCGTTGCATAACATCCTCGAAACTTATCGTTGTTTTGATTGAGTCTTAAGTGTTTAAAACGTTTTGGCTTCAAAAAAAAGCCATTTTATGTAAATACTGATCAATGTCAGGGGGATTAAATTCTTAATCAAATGTGATCAAGCGCTAAATAAAATAGTCGAACTGGTGTAGTATTTTGAGGGTAATTCATCGCTTATGTTGAACATTTTATGTCAGAACTGAAACCCGCCATTTCATTGCGTTATCAACTCAATTTAGAAGAATCTCAAGACGGCTTTGCACTTGCGACGTTTGGAAAAAAACAATTAACTCGCTTTATTACGCCCGTGATTAGTATTGCGATTATCATTTGGGGTTTTTATCTCGGATTTTCTGGTGTTGGACGTTATTACGTCGCATTGGGTGCTTTTTTTCTGGTGATGCAAATTTTGATGCGTTACTGGTTTTTACCGATGATGTTTAAACGTCAGTTTGTCAAATATCAGTTTGGTAAAAGTGAACAGGGCATCGACTTGTATCAAGATCGTATGGAACTTTATGCGAATGGTCGTAAGCAACAATTCGCGTATAGTGAAGTGGTCAATTTTGCCAAAGGTAAATTGACCTATATGATTGAACTGAAAAATCGTACCGTGGTGATTGTGCCAAAACGTGCCTTTAGCGACAGTACACAACAAACTCAGTTTGAAAACACCTTTAAAAAATAATCAACACGCAACGCCATGTAAAGGGAAGTCTTATGAACGCACGACCATCAAAAATTATTTGTGTGGGTAGAAGTTATGCTGAGCATGCCAAAGAACTCGGCAATGCCATTCCCGATCGTCCAGTGTTATTTATTAAGCCACCAAGTAGCTTGATTGGTTTGCAGGATGGAATTGAATTGAATCCAGCGAATGGAGGTTGTCATTTTGAATGTGAATTGACCTTGAGAATCGATCAGCCACTCAAGAATGAAACTGATCCAGCAAAAGCATTGGCTGCGATTGGTGCGGTCACGATTGGTCTGGATTTGACGTTGCGGGATTTACAAACTGAGCTAAAAAATAAAGGTCAGCCGTGGGAGCGAGCTAAAGCTTTTGATGGTGCGTGCGTATTGGCTGATTGGGTCGATGTCAGTGAAATTGAAGACTGGAAACATGTGACCTATCGTTTTTATATTAATGATACGGTTCGCCAACAGGGTGATACAGCCTATTTACTATTAAGTGTTGGTGAATATCTGTGTGATATGAGTCAAGCATTTACGATTGAAGCAGGGGATGTCGTTATGACTGGAACACCCGCAGGCGTAGGGCCGCTAGAACGTGGTGATCAGCTCAAAATGGTGCTCAATGGTAAAACTCAACAATTTGTTTGGGAAACTTTTGTTAAAGCTTAATTTTATGGTCATACCGAAAGCCTGCTATTTGAAGCAGGCTTTTTATTACTTAAAGATAATTTGAAATCTCAATCAGATTTTGATCTGGGTCACGAATATAGACCGATAAAATAGCACCCATTGCACCTGTACGCTGGATCGGGCCTTGTTCGATATCAATATGCAGTTGTTTTAGCTGTTGAATGATGTGTTCTATCGGTGTTTCGCTGATAAAGCAAAGATCGGCAGAACCTTCGGTTGGGAAAGCGGCTTTCGGTTCAAATTCATGCCCTGCTTGGTGTAGATTGATTTTTTGAGAACCAAACTTAAGCGCTTTACGGTTTTCCCCAAACTCAATCACTTCAAAATTTAATACGTGCTGATAAAAGTTACAGGTCGCTTCAATATCTGCAACCGTTAGCACTAAATGATCAAGATGAGAAATTCGCATAATCTGATCTCCAATTTTTCAAATCATTGATTTGATGATGCTTGCAACGGTTTTGGCGCGGTCATCACGATAAAAATGGCCGCAGCAACCAGTGCCAGTGTCAGATATACAACAGCATGCCAACCGCCGTATTGCCAGAACCATCCCCCTACTGAACCAATGATGCTTGAACCCAAATAATAAAATAACAAATACAGTGCAGTTGCATGCCCTTTGGCCTGTTTTGCTTCAAGTCCCACATTGCTGCTGGCAATGGCATGTGCAATAAAATAACCCGTGGTAATGGCTGCAATTCCAATAATAATCGCAAATAAACCAGCGTTTAGGGTGAGCAGAATTCCCGCCAACATAAAACCAAAACCCATCAACATTGCCATTTTTCTGCCAAATTTGTCTACCAGAGAACCTGCAAGCGATGAGGAAATCATCCCTAAACTATAAGACAAAAAGATGAGACTGATCTGGGTTTGACTGAGTTGATAAGGCGCAGCAGCCAAGCGAAACGTGACATAATTAAATAAGGTGACAAAAATACTGGTAATGAGAAAACCGATCGCATAAATACGAACCAGTCGAGGATTTTTTAAATGATTTTTCCAAGCAGATAAATGAAACTGAAGCTGTATCCCTTTTTGTGCAATAAAATTTTGAGATTTAGGAAGTAACCATAAAAATCCTAAAGCGCAGATCAGGCAGATTCCACCTAATACCCCCAACGCAACACGCCATGAGAAATATTGTGTCAGTAAACCCATTCCAACACGACCCATCATGCCACCAAACGCAGTTCCTGCAATATATAGCCCCATGGTTTTACCCAAATGAGCGGGATGAATTTCCTCAGCAATCCATGCCATTGCAACAGCGGGAACACCTCCGATCACAAAACCTTGTACCGCACGGGCAATGAGTAAAATATGCCAATTGGGTGCAAAGCCACACAAAATATTCAGTAGTGCGGCTAAGCCCATTGAAACGAACATTAGACCTTTGCGACCTAAAGCCTGAGAAAAAGCACTGGACAATAAAATGGAAACTGCCAGTAATCCAGTGGTCAGTGACAAGGCAAGCGCACTGGTACCTGGGCTGATATGAAATGTATGGGTAAATTCAGGCAATAATGGTTGCACACAGTAAATCATGGAAAAACTTGCAAAACCGAGTAAAAATAGTGCAAGTCCTGCTTTCAGGTAAGCAGATGTGCCACGGCTAATCCAATGTTCAGTATTGGTCTTATGAATAATTTGAGGTGAATCAATACCGCGTTCAGACTCGCTTACTGTTGAAGGAATCGTCATGAAATAAACCAAAGTGTTTTTAAAAAGAAGAGAGTGTGTTGGCAGTGCTTGCCTAGCTGCCAACAGGGTGAGAATAGCAATCTGAGTATTATTTGTCTAATATATATAAATATCAATCACTATATGTTTTATATATGGAACTGCGTCATATTCGTTATTTTTTGGTGGTTGCAGAAGAAAAAAGTTTTACTCGTGCAGCACAGCGTTTGGGGATTAGTCAGCCGCCCTTAAGCATGCAAATCAAAAATCTGGAAGATGAGATTGGAACAGAGTTATTTTATCGTTCGTCGCATGGTGCAGAATTGACCGCAGCAGGGCAGGTTTTTTTGAATGCGGTACAGCCGATTCAACAGCGAGTGGACGATGCTGTGAGTTTGGCTCAACAAATGGCGAACGGTGAATTAGGACAATTACGTCTGGGTTTCACTGGAACCGCCATGCTTAATCCAGTCTTACCTCATAGTATTCGTTTGTTTCAGCAGCAATACCCTAAAGTCCAACTTCGTTTAGAAGAAGGAAATTCTTTGGTTTTAATTGATCGATTGTTGAATGATCAGCTTGATATTGCTTTAATTCGTCCACCCCATCATGTGCCTATAGATATTCATATTCAGACTTTAATGTACGAGCCGCTAGTGGTAGTGATGCCTTTAGAACATGTGATTGATCAGCAACAAGACATCCAGCTTAAATTGTTAAAAGATGAAAATTTTATTATGGCTGCACATTCGGTCAGTGCAGGTTTGCATGATGCTGTACTGGATGCATGCCGTAGTCATGGACTTGAACCCAAAATTGGACAAAGTGCCCCACAAATTGTATCGATTGTTTCACTGGTAGCTGCAAACTTGGGTGTGTCATTGGTGCCAGCCTCCGCCATGCAATTAGGCATTAAAGGCGTACAGTATTTACAAGTGGCTGAACCTAAACCCGTAGTGGGGTTCTCTCTTGCTTATCGACGAAATACGCATGCCCAAGCTGCGATCAATTTTTCTAGTCTTATTCAGTCTTTACTGAAAAACGATTAAATGCATTTACCCTGCCGAAAATGTTTTTCTAAATTGATCAGGGGTAAGGCCCATCCAGCGTTTAAATAGATTAATAAAAGCTGTCGCACTGGCATAACCTAAATCTAGCGCGATACTTTCTACCGTATGACCTTGTTCAAGTAAGGGGAGTGCCTGCATGACGCGTAAGCGTTGTCTCCATTCATGTAATGACATGCCAAGTTCACTTTGACTATAGCGTGCCAACGTTCGCTCGCTGGTATTAACCAGTTGTGCCAATTCTGCCAAGGAACGATGATCAGACGGATTTTGTTTTAAATGGTCAAGTAAAGGCTGTAACAATGGATGTGACGTTGTAGGTAGATAACTTCCTACAATTTGAGCACGTTGAAGTTGATCTAATAACACATACAATAACCGTAAATGTTCATCTGGGCTTGTCTGTGCCACTTCATTATTTTTAAGATGTTCCATAATCGCAGGAACCAGTGCAGAACTAAGAAGAATTCCTGCATGTTTTGGCATGTGCTGACATAAAGATTCATGAATATACACCGTACAATGTGTCACTTTTGTCCGATTCAGTCCGCTATGTTTTAAATGCGGTGGTAGCCACAAACCATAAGGCGGTGGGGTTAAATAATGAATTGAATCGACATTTACCTCCAAAACACCATGATAAGCGTAAATAAATTCTCCCCATGCGTGTTCATGTTGCGGATAAATGGTTTCGGCAGGCGCATCTCTCACCTGACACCAGAGCGGTGCGGGAATATCATTACAGGCAGGGATTTCCAAAAATTTTTTGATGAGATGCGCTGTTTTTTTCATAGCGATATTTGAGTTGAGTTGCCTGTATTGGGTGATAAGTTGTCTGATTTGAATTATATCATTTAAATAGGTCAGCGCTATAGTCCATTTTCATTGATTGAATAAAGGAATAGACGGTGGATGATCGGAAGGTGTTAGATGCTCGTGCATCTAGTCTCATGGTCGTGCTCTGCATGATATGGGGCTTACAGCAAGTGATTTTAAAAATGGCTGCTCCTGATATTTCACCCATCATGCAAATCGCATTACGTTCAGGGCTAGCCGCAGTTTTAGTCTTACCACTTTTGTGTCGAGAAAGAAATATCCAACTTTTGGCACCCGTTTATTTGCGCTCAGGGCTATTGGTGGCTTTTTTCTTTGCGCTTGAGTTCTTTTTACTCGCTGAAGCCATTCGGCATACCTATGCTTCGCATACCGTAGTATTACTTTATACAGCCCCCATTTTTGTTGCATTGGGTTTGCACTGGAAACTTCCCGCTGAACGTTTAAGCATTTTACAATGGTCAGGAATTGGCATTGCTTTTTTGGGAGTTCTCTTGACTTTCATTCGACCACAGACCGTGCAGGGAATTGATACACAATCAATTTTGTGGGGCGACGGTTTAGCACTTATGGCCGCAATCGCATGGGCTGCAACGACCATTTCGATACGTCTGACGCCACTTTCCCAAGCACCTGCTACCCAAACCATGTTTTATCAAATGTTGGGTGGTTTCATTGTATTGATGATTGTGGCATGGATTACAGGGCAAACTCAGATTCACTTTACACCATTGGCAGTGGGGAGTCTGATTTTTCATACATTTGTCGTTTCTTTTGCGAGTTTTCTGGCGTGGTTCTGGCTATTAAGAACGTATTTGGCTTCACGTTTAGGAGTGTTTTCATTTCTTACCCCGATTTTTGGGATGGGATTTGGTGTTTACCTGCTCAATGAAAAACTGGAACTAAATTTCTTGATTGGAACGGCTTTGGTGTTGCTGGGTGTGATTGTGGTCAGTCTGCCAGGTTGGATACAATCGAAGAGGCTTAAAATCTAAATATGAAGATACCGTTTTAAATCAAACGATATCTTCAAATTATTATTTCTCTTCAAAAATAGTTGAAAGAGGAATAGCCAGTTTGGCAGCCAGATAATCATCCGATTCAATCAAGGCAGGCCCTAGTTTTTGCATCCATTCATCATCAGGGTGAATATTTCCAACATCCTGACGACGCGGTAAGGAAAAAGGTAAAGCGGTATAAAATGACCAGAAATCGACTTGTGATAAATTTCTAACTAAAACATATTCATCTTTATCGGTACGTTTGATCAAGTTCTGCTTTTCTAGCATTTCCACATAGCCTGGCCAGCGTCCAATTTCACCACGTCCCATAATATCCAGTGCTTCAAGATCCGTCACACTCTCGCCTAATTTTTGTTTTTTATAAAAAAGTTCCAGTACATCCAATAGCATGAGCACAGGGTGTCGAGTCTGAATTTTTTGTGAATGAAAGGCGGTCAGTGCATAACTGACTTCAACGCCAAGAAGCACAATATTCCATGAAAGAAAAATCCACAATAAGAAGATGGGGATCGCAGCAAAAGCACCATACACCAGTTCATAACTGGTAAAATTAGACATCGCGAAACTAAAAATGTTTTTGAGTAATTCAAAGAGTGTGGCACTAAAACAAGCTGCAATGATGGCCGAATAAATGGGAATCGTCCGATTTGGAATCGTCCAATATAAAAAGAAAAATCCAATAATCGTCAATCCAAAAGAAATTAGCCATAGCACAAATGCACCATTGAGTTCATAACCTGCAAAATTATTGCTGAGGATATTCATGGATGCGACAGCAGAAGAAATGACGAAGGCACTTCCTAATAAAATAGGCCCAAGTGAAATAATGGTCCAATAACGCATAAAACCGACGATGCCACCACGAGTTTCACGCACCCGCCAAATACGGTTAAATGCGGTTTCAATGGTACTAAGCATCATCACGGTCGTAACAAACAGAAATAACACTCCGATGACAGTCAAATTACTGGATTTCTCGGTAAATGAATTTAAAATTCGATCAAAGGCAATGGTACTTTTGGGCAAAAAATTACTATAAATTAGTTGCTGTAACTGTTGTCTAGCAGGTTCTAAGGCTTTGATCGATGAGATAATCACTAAGAAAACCGTCAACATTGGGACCACTGCAAATAACGTGGTGTAAGTCAGCGCCCCTGCATGTTCACGACAACGATCTGCTTCAAAACGACGCAGTACAAACAGGATAAACTGAAACCATGTCTTATCGTAAAAAGGTAACTTTTTTAAAAAATTCAGCATAAAAATAAAGTCTCATTTTTTTGATCTTTTTAGGTTTTCCACGTAAAGCTTAACCAAAAAAGGCCATAAATATCGTATAGTTTTGTTTTTAATACCTCATTTTAAAATTATGCAGTCTTATATTCTTGTCCTTTATTACAGTAAGTATGGTTCAACCAAACAGATGGCACATTTGATTGCCAATGGCGTAGAAGCCGCAGGTATGCCAGTAAAAATTCGAACCGTGCCGCAACTGGCTACAGTCGTTACAGAGGCACAGCCAAGTGTGCCAGCAGAAGGCGAGCTCTATTGTACTTTAGATGATTTGGCACATTGTTCAGGTCTGGCATTGGGTTCACCCACGCGTTTTGGCAATATGGCCAGTGAAATGAAGTATTTTTGGGATCAAACCACCAGCCTTTGGCTAAATGGAGCATTACATGGCAAGCCTGCGTGTGTATTTACTGCATCGGGTTCTATGCATGGTGGTCAGGAAAGTACTCTGTTGACCATGCTTCCGCCTTTATTTCATCACGGTATGTTAATTTTGGGTTTGCCCAATTCGATTGCGGCGCTGTCTAATACGAAAACAGGTGGCACCCCTTATGGCGCAAGTCATGTCAGTGGCCCAAGACATGATCAGGAACTAAGTCAGGATGAAAAAATATTGTGTGAAGCAATGGGCAAGCGTTTGGCTGAAGTTGCGCTAAAATTATCTTGAAATCCAGATCATAGCGGTACGCTGTGTTAAATCATATTCCAATCGCGATGTATCGATTTTTAAAACGAGCCATTTTAAATGGACAAACTTTAAATCGACAAAAGGCTAGATTTCTTTCAAAACGGTTGGGCTGTTCTTTATTTTTTCTGCGTAGCAGAGAAATAAAAAGCACTTCCGAAAGAAATCTACTGCTTAAAACGATAACCACATTTTAGGCATTTATAATCCTGAAAAATATTTTTATCGATCATTACGCCCGCTTTTTTCCCAAAACGATTACCTAAAAAACCACCCGTAATTCCAACACTAATCGCACCGACAAAGGTTCCGACTGTTCCTCCTACAATCACTCCTAAAGGTCCTGCGACAGTGCCAATAGCCGCACCTACCGATGCACCAGAGGCCGCACCACCTACTGTTCCAGCGGCTGCGCCTGCTGAGGTTAAAAGTACACCACCAGCTTTTTGTAAAACTTGTTCATGATTGCGTTGTTCAAGATCGGTCGAACCACATTTAGGGCAGACTACTTTTGTTTCCGTTTCTTTTGGCGCTTTACCCATGTAATTCAATTTCCTATTTTTCTTCAAATCATTCTAGCCGAATCATAGCTCAATAGTTTAGCGCAGTTGTAAATGAAATGATGAAAATAGCAGAAAAATGCGAGTAAGCGTTAAATGATACTGTTTAAAATCTGACAGAAATAAAAAAAAGCGCCGAAGCGCTCTTTTAGATCATTCAAGGAATTTTGCTCGAATTATTCTTTGACAAAGGTCACTTTACCATCGGTTAATGATTGAACTCGTGCTAGAGATTCAACGCGATAACCTTTTTCGATCAGTAGATCACGACCAGACTGGAATGATTTTTCAATCACAATTCCAACGCCTACAATTTCGGCCTGAGCTTGATGAATCAAATCAATCAAACCTAAAGCAGCCTGACCATTTGCCAAAAAGTCATCAATCACTAAAGCTTTATCGCTTGAGTTGATGTGTTTATTGGAAATGGCAATGGTACTTTCAGTTTGTTTGGTAAATGAAAATACTTTGGCACGGTACAAGTCATCTTTTAGAGTCAATGATTGATATTTGCGTGCAAAAATCACAGGAACACCCAGTTCAAGACCTGTCATAATCGCAGGCGCAATACCAGATGCTTCAATGGTAATAATCTTGGTGATGCCTGCATCTTTGAAACGAGCAGCAAACTCTTTACCAATTTTCTGCATCAGTACAGGGTCAATTTGGTGATTTAAGAAAGCGTCGACTTTCAAAACTTGATCAGATAGAACGATACCTTCTGTTAAGATTTTCTGTTCTAGTGCATGCACGGGAGAATCCTCTAGGGCGGATGCCTTTTCAGCAAAAGCGTATTTTAAAAAGCATCCAAAAAAATGCAAGCCAAAATCGACAATTCTTAGTTAGTTTTACCAGAATAACCTGTTAATAGCAGCCCATAAGAAGTTTTTTCATCGACATGACTGACTTTCACAGGTAAGTAATCCAGTTTAGGGGCTAACCAAAATGTGGTATTACGACCTGGTTTATTGTCATATTGAATAATGACTTTAATGGTATTGAACGTACCATAAGGGGTTTTGATATTTTCAGTCCCTTGTTTCACAAACCGGCGCGTATCAATACCTTTGGCATCCGCAATTGGGTAGGTGGCTTTTATACCATTTCCCTTTAAATCTTCGCGAATTTGTAATTCAGCATTGAGTTCATCAAGCACACCCGCTTTCCAAGCAAATGAGCGTTTTTTATCATCTTTTTGAGTGTTAATGGTTTTGCTGGATGGGTTGAAATTGATATTCATGGTGTTGTTATGCACCAAAATCTTACTGCTACGGCTAAATTGCTGTGAACTAATTTGCCCATTATTAAAGCTAAATTTACTAATTTCACTGGCAGAAGCAATCACACCTGCTTTCGCAGAAAAATCATAAGTCCAGTTATTGCCTTGTTGGCTCAAGGTTCGTGTTCCTGAACCCATATTTTTCCCATTATAGGAAAATTGATAACTTGCCTTAAAAGGACTCATGGCGAGTGCATGACTGGAAAAGCCTGTAAATAACAGTGCTGTGGTCAGACTAGCTGCCAAAGTCATGGTTTTCGTTACATGAAGTGCCATAAGAAAGTTCCTGATGTCATAAATGAAATAGTGAAAAAGTCTTCAATCATTCCAGATAGTATTACATTTCGTGATGAAGAAAAACGCAGTATTTCCGTATGCATTGTTTCATTATGTTGATATTTAATGTCTTTATGCGTGTTTTGTTTCTGAGCTTATTCATTTTTTTGTCGTATCGGAGTGACCGTGGTTTCTGCAAGTTCTAACTCTTCTTCGGCAGCATCCTCTTGATCTCTTGGTTTACTCAGTCCTTTATTAAAGAGTGCCATAAAGTTGACATTGCCCAGTACCACCAGCTCTGCTTCTCTGAGTTGTGCATGATTAACATGAACTTTGGAAAGTGCATCGATCACACTACGGTTTTTGCCTAGCCAGCGATTTAAATCTAAAAATAAAAGCTCATCTTTGACTTTGACTACCTCGAAACGCTCAAGAATCGGGCCGAGCGGATCTTTGCGCAATATTTTGTGATAGAAAAAAACATAACTATTAAAGGCGATTTTCTGTAAGGTATTTTTAAATTTGGCTTCAACAACCTGTGTGTCGCTAATTTGTTCAAAGACCAGAAGTTGGGTGTCTTTATTGAGCTCCATTTGGATCAACTTTAAATCGACCGAAAGTGTGGTACTCAATCCTTTAAAATGTAACGTGGCATACAAACGTAGCCAACCCTCGTAGACATCGGCATGTAAATCATCCAGAAAACTGAGATTATCCGTTACATAGCGTTTGAAGGTGGCATTTAAGAATACTTGTGAAACTGGAATTTCGCGTTCTTCTTCGATAAATTCTTCGGCTTTTTCATAAGCTCGACGCAAATGTTTAGAAATCGATGACAGTAATGTTGGCATAAAGGCTGTCCAAAAAATAGCTGTTTTGGTCGATTGCAAAATTACAATCTAATCTAAAACATGAAAAAAATGAGTTTATTTGTTGCAGTTTAGCAAAATTAATTGCTACATTTTTAAAACTTCAAACCTTATTGTTATTGGTTTTGAAGTAGGTCACGCTTTTATTTAAAAATGAATAATGGTTTTATTTTATCCTGTTTTCACAGGTGGGGATGCAATATTTTGTTAGTTGAACACAATGTTTAAAAAAAATGTAGGTTATTTTCCAGTGATTCGACACTGGTGGCAGGATTCTATTTTATTGGCTGCAATTGCGATTGCAATCGTGCTGCATATTTTCGTTTTGCTGATTCATTTCGCCATGCCTGCGCCATCGGATACTGCGACCAAAGAAATTGCGGTATCGATCCGTCCAAGTACTGATCCGGTTGAGCATGCCGACTTTTTAGCACAGGCAAATCAAAAAGGATCTGGAAAATTCCATGATTCACACCGTATGTCGAGCGATATGCCCAAAGCCATGCCTGATCAAAGCTCAGGCGAATCTGCAACACAAACCCTTGATCATATTCAGCAACAACGTGAGCTAAAATTTGAAGAAAAAGTGCTGATGACGGTATTAAGCTGGCAAAAACAGGCCGAAGAAAACCAGCGAAAAAAAGCACAGGATGATTTACAAAGCCAGTTTCAAGCTAAAGCAGCCATGGTCGCGAGCATTGAGGCGCAATATTTACAGCGTCAGCAGAACTTTAGCCGACAGCAACGGATTAAAACCGTAGATGGTATTCAAGCCAAGCAAGATGCATCAGCAGCCTATTTAAATAAGTTCCGCGAAAAAGTAGAGTTGTATGGCAATCGTTATTATCCAGATGAAGCCAAACAACAAAATTTAGCAGGCGAAGTTCGACTCATGGTGGTGCTGAATGCACAAGGTGGGATTCGCGCGATTCGTTTAATCGAGAGTTCTGGACATCCAATACTGGATGAGGCTGCCAAAGCATCGGTACGCCGTGGTGCACCGTTTGGTCGTTTTGATACAGGAATGAAGGATATTTCCGAATTACGGATTATCCGAACATGGAAATTTAACCCAGCTCAGGCCGAGTTTGAAGTGCATTAGACGTATTCATTGAAATACTGAAAGCTACCGCTCCAAGTATGGATTTTCCAATCCCAACTTAGCTAAAATTTCGATTTCTAGCGCTTCCATTTCTTCTGCGTCTTCATCACTCAGTTCATGGTCATAACCCAGTAAATGCAAAGTACCATGTACCAGCATATGCATAAAATGATCGTGTGCTGTTTTATATTGCTCAATGGCTTCTTGTAGCACAACAGGAATACAAATGACCAAGTCACCCAAAGGGCGGGCATCCAGTAAAGGTAAAACTTCTTCAGGAATATCACTCGGAAAAGACAGTACATTGGTCGATTTATCTTTACCGCGATATTCCAGATTTAGACGATGACTCTCTTCATGATCGACACAGGCAATCCCAATTTCACAATCACTGTCAATATCCACATGACGTAATGTCACTTCAATGGCTTTTTTAAGTTGAACACGCTTCAAGACTAAATCAGAAGATTTAAATTCTTGTTGTAAACTAAGATTAAGCTTCAAACCTGATCCTTCATAAAAATAGGGGAATGCATGGCAATCCCCTGATTTTGTAAGTTGATAGACAACTTGATGAATATATTAAACTTCCTGATGCTGGGCATCCGCCGCGGCATCATGTTCATTCATCAAGGCTTCTTGACGTGCTTTGCGTTCAGCACGTGCTTCTGCACTTAAGCGATTTTGTTCAGAGTCCCAGCCTTCATAGGCTTCAACAATTTTCTGAACCAGTTGATGACGTACCACATCACGTGAATGAAAACGGGTAATGTGAATTTCTTTAATCGGTTCTAGTACACGTAAAGCATGCGCCAAACCAGATTGTTGTCCACGCGGTAAATCGACTTGCGTGATATCGCCCGTAATGACAGCACGTGAACCAAAGCCTAAACGGGTGAGAAACATCTTCATCTGTTCAGGCGTGGTATTTTGCGCTTCATCCAAAATCACGAAAGAATGATTCAGTGTACGACCACGCATATAGGCAAGTGGTGCAACTTCGATCACCTGACGTTCAATCAGTTTGGCAACTTTTTCAAAACCCAACATTTCATATAAAGCATCATAAAGAGGACGCAAATATGGATCGATTTTTTGAGCTAAGTCACCTGGCAAGAAGCCGAGTTTTTCACCTGCTTCAACGGCAGGTCGAACAAGGAGGATACGCTGGATTTCATTGCGTTCCAGCATGTCGACAGCCGCAGCAACGGCAAGATAGGTTTTACCTGTTCCTGCTGGCCCGATTCCAAACGAAATGTCACTTTGTAAAATACGCTGCACATAACGCTTTTGGTTGGTACCACGAGGGTTAATACGACCTTTGGGAGTTTGTAGCCAGACATTATCCAGACCTGTATGTTCCTGTTCGGAATCATCCATAAGCTCTCGATCAGTCTGACTGCCCTGAATCATCAGGTGTAAGATATCGGCACTAATCTGGCTGGAAATTTCTGATTCATCGTAAAGACGCTGGAGCAGTGATTCTGCTCGTTCGACTGCATCAATGTCACCATCGATGTAGAACGCGTCACCACGATGAGTTATTTGTACATCTAAACGCTGTTCAATCTGCTTCAAGTGACCGTTGTATGCACCTAACATGCTTTTTAAACGGGTCATTGAAACGCCGGGAAAAGTAACGGTACGTCGAATCGCTGCAGTCAAAGAGTTATCCTTTTTCTAGCCTTGTTCTAATACCCTTACATTACGCCACGTCAGGCTCAAGATTCAAGAGTTCACCATAAACTAAATTCAAAGTTTTGATCTCGGTAATCTCAATCTCTGCGAAGCGTCCCACCCATGAAGGATCTCCGATAAATGTAACCAGTCGTGTATTGTCCGCAGTCCCGACTAAAAGATCTGGATTTTTCTCGGAAACATTTTCAATCAATACTCGTTGTACTGTACCTAACATGGCATCAGTTTTACGGATACTAGACTGCTTGATCCAATGTTGAACTTTGCCTAAACGCTCTTTTTTGACTGTCTCGGATGTCGTATCTTCTAGCTCAGCCGCGGGTGTCCCAGGGCGTTTTGAGTAGACAAAACTATAAGAATGATCGAAATCCAAATCCTTGATAAATTGATAAGTTTCTTCAAAATGCTCATCGGTTTCACCCGGGAAGCCAATAATAAAATCGCTGGATAAATGCATGTCTGGGCGGATTTTACGGAGTTTTGCAATCTTCTCGATATACACATCAATGGTGTGGTTACGCTTCATCGCTTGTAACACGGCATTTGAGCCACTTTGTACAGGCAAATGCAAATGAGACACCATTTGTGGTAAGTCTCGGTAGCATTGAATCAGGTCATCAGAGAACTCAAGTGGATGCGAAGTGGTATAACGCAAACGTCCGATGCCCGGAATTTCTGAAACGAGTCGTAACAATTCAGGGAAGGTACAAATTCCACCTTCGAAAGTTTCACCACGATAGCCGTTGACGTTTTGGCCGAGCAATGAAATTTCACGGACACCTTTTTCAGCCAATCCTGCGATTTCAGCCAGTACGTCATCCAAAGGACGTGACACTTCTTCACCGCGTGTATATGGAACTACACAGAAAGAACAGTATTTAGAACAGCCTTCCATAATAGAAACAAATGCTTTAAAGCCTTCTACGCGTGGTTCTGGTAAAAAGTCGAACTTTTCAATATCTGGGAAAGAAATATCAACCAGTTTGATTTTGTCTTTTTTCGGTTTTTCTACTTGAGCATTATGTTGATCAAGCATTTGCGGTAAACGGTGTAATGTTTGAGGGCCAAAAATCATGTCTACATAAGGCGCACGTTTTTGAATATTGTCGCCTTCCTGAGACGCAACACAGCCCCCAACCCCAATAATCAGGTCAGGATTATGTTCTTTAAGCTTGCGCCAGCGCCCTAACTCACTAAATACTTTTTCCTGAGCCTTTTCACGAATCGAGCAGGTATTCATTAGTAGAATATCGGCTTCTTTCGGATCTGTAGTTAGGACATAGCCATGAGAGTCGCCTAAAAGATCTGCCATACGATGACTGTCATACTCATTCATCTGACACCCTTGAGTTTCAATATACAATTTCTTGATTGAAACATCTTGGGTGTGCGCTGGCTGGGTGACAGTGTTTTCTGAGGCAGCTTTGGCACCATTAGGAATGAAAGTTTGAACCGTCATGTAGGCTCCTAAATAAAGTAAACCGGTCTATCGGGATTTGATCCGACGAAAGCGCGCAATTGTAGCAGTATTTGCGACAAAGATCGCGAAATAAATAAAGTGGCTAAACATTGAGCTTCAAATCAAGATATTTTGCAGCCTGTTATAAGTAAGTGATTCGCTAATATGGTTGATTTTTCAATTAAAAAAATGTGAATATTACTGTTGCTGAATCAGCAGTTTACATAACACAACAGTAGCGGGCGTCAAGAGTAATTACACTAGCAGAGCGCAGAAGTGATTGGGGTTTAAAAAAGCGTCTATGGCATGGAAAAAAAAGAGTAAATTTTCAGTGGCAGTTTTCTTTAAAAATAAATGGATTTATACCAGTGCGATCAGTGTCTTAACATCACTTTCAGCATCTGTGGCTTTTGCTGCTGAGGAACAATTTAACGATGCATTACGTGCTGCCAATGCAGGCGATTTAACTGCGCTCGATCAATACCAATTTTCCATGCAAAATGATGTGCTAGGTTATTATCCAGAATATTGGAAACTTAACACTGATTTAGGATTGCAGCCTGCCACCACCATTATTAATTTTGCCAAGCGTTATCCTAACTCTGCGATGGCTGAAAAATTATCGGCAGATTATGTCGAAGAAAAAGTTAAACAAGGAGATTTGGCAACTGCTCAACCTGTATTGCCGTATGTAACCAATCCAGATCGTGCTGAAAGCTGTGCTGTGGCACAAGTTCGCGCCAGTTCAGGTGATCCACTGGTATTTGCTGAGTATAAAGATGTCTGGCTCACTACCAATACCCAACCTGAGTCCTGTAACGGATTGGGACGCATGATGCAATCCAGCCCACTGATGTCTGCGCAGGATAAACAACAACGTTTGTGGGGGCAGTTACGAGCAGGTCAATCGGGACTGGCTCTGTCCACTGCGCAAACTTTAGGCATGAGTTTATCTCTTGCACAATTGAATCAGATTCAATCCAATCCACTGAATTATTTATGGTCTGCGCCTAAAACTTCTCAGACCGATTATGCCTATCTAATTTTTGCTTTAGGTCGTTTAGCAGATAGTGATTTAACTTCAGCATTGGGCAATGTAAAGCGGCTTGCAGAAGGCACACCGCCCGATGTTCAAAAATATTTATATCGCACGGTGGGGTACATCGGCGGTACCACAGTCATGAAAAATAACTTTAATCGTGAAGTTTTAAATAGTTTTGATTTAAGTTATGGCTATCCCTTCAGTCCAGAAGAAGCGGAAGTGTATGCGCGCCAAGCCATCCGCTTTGGTTCATGGGAAAGTGTGATTCGTGCCATTGATGGCATGTCGGTCAGTCAAAAGCAAGAAGATCGCTGGCAATATTGGTTAGCGCGTGCTTTAGAACAGCGCAATGATCGGCAGGCAAAACAACAAGCGCAGCAGATTTATCAAAAATTGGTTCAGTCAGGTGATGACTATCATAATTTGTTGGCGCGGGATCATTTGGGGAAAAAATACAATGATATTCCAGCTTACACCCAAGCGACTAATAATGATTTACAACGATTGAATCAAGATATTCATTTTCGACGTGCTTTTACTTTGCGCAATGTCAATGCGCCGGATAACTATGTCAATCGTGAATGGAACTGGGCAGTACGTCAGGCTTACTTAAAACAAGATGATGGTTTATTGCTGGCTGCTGCGCAACGTGCCAGTGAAATGGGTTGGTATGATCGTGCGATTTACGCGGCAGACCGTACGGTCAATAAACATAATTATGCCTATCGTTATGTGATGCCCCATCAAGTCACGGTGGTGAATCATAGTCAAAATGCAGGAATTGATCCTGCGTGGGCTTATGGTTTAATGCGTCAGGAAAGTCGCTTTGTAACCTCTGCACGTTCGCATGTCGGGGCAGGTGGACTCATGCAAATTATGCCTGATACAGCAAAACTGATTGCCCGACAAATGGGTGAGACTTACAACCCTGCTGCCTTGACTGATATGAACACCAATGTGCGTTATGGAACATTTTATTTATCCATGATTCAGGGGCAGTTAAGTGGTAATCCCGTGCTGGCAACCGCAGGATATAACGCTGGGCCAAATCGTGCTCGCCGCTGGCAGCCTGATTTTCAAGCTTTGTCAGCCGATCAATATACGGAGAGTATTCCGTTACTTGAAACACGAGATTATGTAAAGCATGTTATGACCAATGCTGCACATTATGGTGTTCTTTTGGGGCGGGGGCCTCAATCGATAGAACAACGCATGCTTCCCATTCCTGTTCGTAGCACACCTTAAAACAGGATGGCGCTTCTTATGATAACGGTTAAGTTTTTAGTTCGATGAAAAAGAAAAGTTTTACATACCATTGTCTTTCATGGTTGACGGGATGCGTATTATGGGTAAATGTTATTTTATTTGCTCCGAATTTATATGCCGAATCACCACGCTTACAAGGCTATGTCATGCAAATTCAAATGACACCTGCGGTATGTGCGCTAGATTCTTCGCGACAAAAACAGCGTAAATGTCTGGAAGGATATTCCCTAACCATTACAGGCTTGCTGCCTGAAACCAGTCATTCGAGTTGTGAAACTACTTCTGCTCCTACATTATCACCATTACAAGCCAAAGTTGTGGCACGTGTCATGCCTGATGAAAATGCCCGCGCACAATTATGGCGTAGTATTGGCGGTTGTATTCCTATGTCCGCCAGTCAGTATTTCCGAATGATTATTAATTATGCAGAGCGTTTGAAAATTCCTGCGGATTTAACCAGTGGAATCAATAAGGAAATTCAGAAAAATAATCTACAACAACAGTTTGTTCGCTTAAATCCTTCTTTACCTGCCAATGGTATTCGATTGAGTTGTGAATCTTCACGTTCAGAACAGATTTTGACAGAAGTTCAGGTCTGTTATCAGGTCAATGGAACCTATAAGCAATGTTCTAGTCATGTGGTGTCCAATTGTCCAAATGAGTTCACAATTAAAGGTAGTTATTAATCACTTGGTCGCAATTGATTTGTATTTTCTATCAGACTTTTGTTGAAATTCATTCTCTTTTAAATGCATCTCTTGTGGGTTTGGAGTACAATCTTTGCCGTTTATGATTATTAGATTAAATAGACTATCTGTTTAATCATCTTAACGATCCTCAATTGGAGATAATTACATGAAGCAACCCGTTCGTGTTGCCGTTACTGGCGCTGCAGGTCAAATTGGTTATAGCTTGTTATTCCGTATCGCAAGCGGTGAAATGTTAGGCAAAGATCAACCAGTGATTTTGCAATTGCTTGAAATTCCAGTTGAGAAAGCTCAACAAGCGCTTAAAGGCGTAATGATGGAACTTGACGACTGTGCTTTCCCATTGTTGGCTGGCATGATCGGTACTGATGATCCTAAAGTTGCATTTAAAGATGCAGACTACGCATTGTTGGTAGGTTCTCGTCCACGTGGTCCTGGTATGGAACGTGCTGACTTGTTGAAAGTGAACGGTGAAATCTTCATCGGTCAAGGTCAAGCGCTTAACGAAGTAGCAAGCCGTGACGTGAAAGTATTGGTTGTGGGTAACCCAGCAAACACCAATGCTTACATCGCAATGAAATCTGCTCCAGATCTTCCAGCGAAAAACTTTACTGCAATGCTTCGTCTTGATCACAACCGTGCTTTGACTCAAATTGCGCAAAAAGCAGGTGTTGCGGTTGCTGATATCAAAAACCTTACAGTTTGGGGTAACCATTCTCCAACCATGTATGCGGACTACCGTTTTGCAACTGCAAATGGCGTAAACTTAAAAGACAAAATCAATGATGCTGATTGGAATGCGAACGTATTCCTTCCAACTGTTGGTAAACGTGGTGCTGCGATCATCGAAGCGCGTGGTTTGTCTTCTGCTGCTTCTGCTGCAAATGCTGCAATCGACCATATGCGTGATTGGGCTTTGGGTACAAACGGCGAGTGGGTAACGATGGGTATTCCTTCTGACGGTTCTTATGGTATTCCAGAAGGCGTTATTTATGGTGTGCCTGTTACTTGTGAAAATGGCGAATACAAACGTGTTGAAGGTCTTGAAATTGACGCATTCAGCCGTGAACGTATGGACAAAACACTTCAAGAACTTGAAGAAGAACGTGCTGCAATTGCAGACATGTTAAAATAATTAAAAACGATTTCTAATCGTCAAAAAGCATTCCTTAAAGGGGTGCTTTTTTTATGATCATATTTTTTTGCATAATGATGATTTAAAACAAAAAATAACAAGAAGATTAAACGGATATAGATGACAAAACAGCGTATTGTGGTTAACGTGAAGCTTAACTTAGGTCAGTTGATTCATGGAGAATAACAATGTTCGAACAACAACCCACTTTAGAATTATTATTTGAGCAGCTTGGATTGGATGCCAGTGAAAGTGCGATGGATCAATTCATTAAAGGACATCAACTTTCGGCAGATGTAGAGCTGCATGATGCAGAATTCTGGAGCGAAGGACAGCGTCAGTTTTTACAAAGCCACATTGATAAAGATGATGATTGGGCGATTGTCATTGATGAACTCAATCAACAGTTACATATCGATAGTAATCCTAAAGCCTAGGCTTTAGGATCCATGATTCAGTTTAATGTGTTTTTGATCGAATTAGTGTTTTAAACCAATCGTGTTGATGCAATTGAGTAAAAGCTGAATGATGTTGCATTAACTCCAGATCAAACTCAGTGCATTGGCTATATTTTTCTAGCCAATGCCGTGCCAGTGCATACTCGGTTTTAACCGCAGACGCATAAGCCAAAAAGAACAATACATCACCATGTTGTAAATGCGCCAAAGGTTTTAAAATTTGCTGAGTAATCGTGGCAAATTTTGCTTCACGATTCAGCTCATAATACATCATATAGGCTTTGGTCAATTGTAAAGACAAATCTATATAAAGCGACATAGGCATTTCATCAAATTCAACGCGAGATGTCTCTAAAATCGCAATCGCTTCATGTAAAAAGTGCACACGTTCCTGACGGTTGCGACTGATCTCAACCAATTGTAAACGTAAATCCCCACGTTCCAGTGCAAGTTCAGGTGTATTGCCCGCAAGGTAGTGTTGATCAGTTTCTCCGATGCGCTCAACAATCATTTTGCTTGTATCTAGCATGTGGTTCATCCTCTTGGTTTATCGTCATTATATGAGGCTATTCGGCGATTTTAAAAGTGTATACGGGTGAAACGCAGTGTTGCAGCTTTGATGGCATATTTTTAGATCACTATTTATCCAGATCACTATTTAGAAGACCAAATGGAGTTGCCACTGCGTAGCCATGCTGTAATGGAAAGTCTCTGCCGCTTAGAACTTAATACTTCGTGTAATAAATCGCTTTGAAAGATCACCAGACGATTAGGTTCAGGCTCGATGATATGCCATTGTTCATTTTTATCTTGTAAGCGCAGTTGTCCGCCCCAATCGGGTTGCCATTCTGGATGTAAATAATAAACGGCTGAAATCATTCGATCATTTTTTTGTTGGGGATTATCGCGATGTAAGGCATAAAACTCGCCCGCATTATAACAAGCAAAATGCGCTTCAATAGATTGAATCCCAAGAAAAAAAGCACGATTAAATGCCTGTGAAAAATTTTGGAGCAAGTCGATATGCTGTTGCGCAATCTTTAATTTTTCATCAATCCAGAGAATATGGTCACTACGAATTTTACTGACGATACCATTTTGAATGGCAGCTTCGCGGAACTGATTTAAATTGAATAGACATTCATCTAACAATTGACTGGTAAATGGCGCTGAATGTGTTTGGTTGACGATAGCAAAGCCATGCTGGTCTAAATCATCCAGAATTTGTTCGATGTCATGCTGAATCGATTCAGAAATTTGCTGCATTTTGCCTCTCAATCATCAAATAAACCCACCAAAGAAAACTTATCCAGTGTGAGCTTTCGCTATTCTAAAACAACTCATGCACACGTAACTGCTTTTTTTCATGTTAAAATACACGTTAATCTGAGGAATTAATGTAAAAAATGAATTACCGTCACCATTTCCATGCGGGCAACTTTGCTGATGTCATGAAGCATGTACTCTTGCTTCAATTGTTAACACGTTTAAACGCGAAAGATAAGCCTTATCGTTATATTGATACGCATGCTGGTGCGGGAAAATATGATTTATCTCTGGCACCTGCACAAAAATCAGGTGAGTTTTTAACGGGTATTCATCGACTGGTTCAACTGGGAGATATGGAAAAACGTCAGGCTCCTGAGGGCGTACAACAATATCTCAAACTGGTTGAAAATATCCGCGCTGAACAAGGTAAGGGAACTTATCCTGGATCGCCGTGGTTTGCCCTGCAAGCGATGCGTGAGATAGATAAAGCCACTGTTTTTGAAATGCAACGCGATGTCTTCCAACAACTTCGTCAAAATATTCGCGATAAACGCATGGGTTTGCATGAGCGTGATGCTTACGAGGGTTTACTTGGTGTGATTCCTCCAAAAGAAAAACGTGGTTTGGTCATGATCGATCCGCCTTATGAGTTGGAGCGTAAGGACTTTCCACAATTGGTTGAGCTTTTGCAAAATGCCTATAAAAAATGGCCAACAGGCGTATTTGCTGTTTGGTATCCGATTAAGGATCGCGCCATGATTGAGCGTTTTGAAAAGAAAATGATGAAAACGGGCATTCGCCGTCAGCTCATTTGTGAGATTTGTGTTTGGCCCGATGATACGCCAGTAGGTTTAAATGGTTGTGGTTTATTGGTGATTAATCCACCTTGGCAATTTTCAGAAGATGCCGATCACGCCTTACAATGGTTATTTCCACATTTGCGTATGCAGGAAAATGGCGGTCATGCCGCAGTTCGCTGGCTTGTAGGTGAGTAAAACTTATCATTCAAAGCATATTTGAGATCAACAACAATGACAAACATACAAAAGCCTAACCATGAATCAACTCAGAATGACCATCCTTTTGATGGTATTACCTTTGAAGTAGTTGAAGAGGAACAGACTCAGGAAGGCCAAAAAGTTAAACGCCGTGGGATCTATTTGTGGCCAAATTTGATCACGACTGCTGCGTTGCTTTCAGGTTTTTATTCGATTACTGCGAGTATGAATGGTGAGTTTTTACAAGCCATTTATGCGATTTTTCTTGCAGCCTTACTGGATGGACTCGATGGACGTGTCGCACGAGCAATTGGTGCGCAAAGTGCGTTTGGTGAGCAATACGATTCATTATCCGATTTATTAGCGTTTGGTGTTGCGCCTGCTATTTTGATGTATAGCTGGAGCTTGCATGATCTAGGTCGTATTGGCTTGGCATGTTGCTTTATTTATACCGCTTGTGCTGCGTTTCGTTTGGCGAGATTTAATGTGCAAATTGGTGTGGTGGATAAACGCTATTTTATCGGTATCGCCAGTCCATTGGCTGCAATATTGGTGATTACCCTGATTTGGGTCAGTCGAGATTATCCGTTTGTTTTCGATATTCGTGATATTAAGGTACAAATCGCTTATGCAATCTACATGGTCATTGTTGCGATCTTAATGATCTCAAATATTAAATATTATTCTTTTAAACAAATGGATCGTAAACGTGTGCCATTTGTGGTGATGTTGCCCGTTGTGCTGATTTTTGCAGCAATTACTTACAATATTCCAATGGGGATTTTAATCGTATCCATTATTTATGCAATTTCAGGTTTTGTGACAACCTTGTTCGCACGTAAACAAAGTCCTACTATAAAGACATAATGCTTATGAGTGAGGTTCAGTATGCAAATGTTGATGAGTTCGCTAGAACAGTCTACACGCCTGAACCTCAAACTCAGCCAAACCGCTTTGCTTGCTTATCATCCGCCGAAAGGACGTTTTAAAGTCGTTTATCATGGACTGATTCTACCTAATCTACCAGCACCTCTTCACTTTTTTAATTTTATTAATTTGCTGGGTCAACCCAAAATTCCATTGTTTCATAATCCAAGTATTATCAAAGATAAAGCTTCCAATACAGCCAGCGTAATGATGGCAGTGAGTCCACATCAGATAGGACATTTAAAAAGTTATTGGCTTAACCAGCAGTGTCAAATCCATCCATACCATTACCAATTTGATCAAATTGACCAGTTCAAAGGAAATTTTCCACATTTTGAAATTCAACGTCAGGATCGTGAGTTAGAGTTGAATCTCAAAATTCAAACGACGGAAAACATTACTCACTTTGTCCCATTGAAATGGAATTTATTTGAACATTGGTCAATATTGTGTCATTGCCAAGGACATTTAAAATATCAAAATCAACATTATGAAATTAGTGGTATGGGAAGTTTTGATTATGCCCGTGCTGCAAATATTCCTTATCTTCCATTGGCATTTTATACGCATCAACTGATCAATCTAAATGAAAACACACAAGTGATTTTGAGTCAGGTGCGCAATCAATGGAATCAGATCATTTATTCCAGATTTTATTTGCGTGGCATCAATGGAGAAAACCTCTTTATTGATAAAAAAGTCTACTTTCATGTTCATCGTGTTTACCCAAAGATTACCACGCCAAATCATCGTCAAATGTACCTTCCTCGAGAGTTTTCTTGGTATGTAGAGGAAAATGGACAGCCCATTTTTGAAATCAAAGCACAAAGTCGAGGGGATTATAAATTCGGAGTAGGGGCGGGTTTTGCTGGAAGCTTTCGTTATCATGCGCGTTTATACGATCAGGACTTTGAAGGTGAAAGCGCGTACTGCGAATATATTGATATTCGACCTTTAAATTGGCAAGAAAAAAACCAAACACAAATTCTTGCGGATGAATTCCTTCAAGCTCAGCCTTGTTTGCTTAAGAAATAATCAAACCCGTCGAATATGATCAAAACATAGACGATGGAGTGAGATCTTTAAAAAAAGGGGTTGCGTTGGTTGTGGAATGCTGTAGAATGCGCACTCATCGGCGGTGATGCAGATAAAAACTTGTTGAAAAACAGGGTGTTGGTTGGGTCTTGAGGGATTTGATTGATATTTTGGTTGAGTAAAATGAGTTTTAAAAATATCTAAATTGCCTGTTGACTTTTAAGAGATTGAGAGTAATATAGCCGACCTAGCTTGATGCTGACGAAGCATGAAGAAGATCATTAAGAATATAGAAGAACAACTTGTGTGGATTTTTACTAATTAATTGATCGAAATATTATCATTGATTGATTGGTTTAAATTACTCGAAGTTTATTTGAGAGAGTTTGTCAGTAATTGATGAGCCAGAATTGGCGTCTTGTCTTAACTAAGACGCAAAATGATTTTAACTGAAGAGTTTGATCATGGCTCAGATTGAACGCTGGCGGCAGGCTTAACACATGCAAGTCGAGCGGAGGTGAGGTGCTTGCACCTTATCTTAGCGGCGGACGGGTGAGTAATACTTAGGAATCTGGCTATTAGTGGGGGACAACATTTCGAAAGGGATGCTAATACCGCATACGTCCTACGGGAGAAAGCAGGGGATCTTCGGACCTTGCGCTAATAGATGAGCCTAAGTCGGATTAGCTAGTTGGTGGGGTAAAGGCCTACCAAGGCGACGATCTGTAGCGGGTCTGAGAGGATGATCCGCCACACTGGGACTGAGACACGGCCCAGACTCCTACGGGAGGCAGCAGTGGGGAATATTGGACAATGGGGGGAACCCTGATCCAGCCATGCCGCGTGTGTGAAGAAGGCCTTATGGTTGTAAAGCACTTTAAGCGAGGAGGAGGGTGCTGGTATTAATACTACCAGCTACTGGACGTTACTCGCAGAATAAGCACCGGCTAACTCTGTGCCAGCAGCCGCGGTAATACAGAGGGTGCGAGCGTTAATCGGATTTACTGGGCGTAAAGCGTGCGTAGGCGGCTAATTGAGTCGGATGTGAAATCCCCGAGCTTAACTTGGGAATTGCATTCGATACTGGTTAGCTAGAGTGTGGGAGAGGATGGTAGAATTCCAGGTGTAGCGGTGAAATGCGTAGAGATCTGGAGGAATACCGATGGCGAAGGCAGCCATCTGGCCTAACACTGACGCTGAGGTACGAAAGCATGGGGAGCAAACAGGATTAGATACCCTGGTAGTCCATGCCGTAAACGATGTCTACTAGCCGTTGGTCTCTTTGAGGGATTAGTGGCGCAGCTAACGCGATAAGTAGACCGCCTGGGGAGTACGGTCGCAAGACTAAAACTCAAATGAATTGACGGGGGCCCGCACAAGCGGTGGAGCATGTGGTTTAATTCGATGCAACGCGAAGAACCTTACCTGGTCTTGACATAGTAAGAACTTTCCAGAGATGGATTGGTGCCTTCGGGAGCTTACATACAGGTGCTGCATGGCTGTCGTCAGCTCGTGTCGTGAGATGTTGGGTTAAGTCCCGCAACGAGCGCAACCCTTTTCCTTATTTGCCAGCACTTTGGGTGGGAACTTTAAGGATACTGCCAGTGACAAACTGGAGGAAGGCGGGGACGACGTCAAGTCATCATGGCCCTTACGACCAGGGCTACACACGTGCTACAATGGTCGGTACAAAGGGTTGCTACCTAGCGATAGGGTGCTAATCTCAAAAAGCCGATCGTAGTCCGGATTGGAGTCTGCAACTCGACTCCATGAAGTCGGAATCGCTAGTAATCGCGGATCAGAATGCCGCGGTGAATACGTTCCCGGGCCTTGTACACACCGCCCGTCACACCATGGGAGTTTGTTGCACCAGAAGTGGATAGTCTAACTGCAAAGAGGACGTTCACCACGGTGTGGCCGATGACTGGGGTGAAGTCGTAACAAGGTAGCCGTAGGGGAACCTGCGGCTG
>NZ_JEZN01000007.1:0-170000 GCF_000581715.1 Acinetobacter sp. 479375
TGACAGTATTGTTTATACAGATCACTGGCATAGTTATAATGCTTTGGACATAGCAGGTTTTAGACATTATAGAATCAATCATTCAAGCCATTTTGCGAATGGGCATAATCACATCAATGGCATTGAGAATTTCTGGAATCAGGCGAAAAGAACGCTAAGAAAATATAATGGAATACCCAAGGATTCTTTTCACTTGTTTATTAAGGAATGTGAGTTTAGATTTAACTACGGTAGTCCAAAACAACAACTAAAAACTTTGCGGTTTTGGACTGAAATTTGAATCTTATCTAGTACAGCCCCTTATTTTCTAATTTTTACTCTTTTCAATCAGTTTAAACAGTATGCATAATCCTCATTGAAATAAATAACAGGAATAAGTGCGATGGATTTAATCGAATGGCAGGATTTTTTAAAAGTAGAACTGCGTGTCGGTAAAATTATACAGGCTGAGGTTTTTGAAAAAGCACGTAAGCCTGCGTATATCTTGCATGTGGATTTTGGCGAAGAATTGGGGATTAAAAAATCCAGTGCGCAAATTACCAAGCTGTACCAACCAGAAGATTTAATCAGTAAACTGGTGGTTGCAGTGGTGAATTTTCCTAAAAAACAGATTGGTCCGATTCAGTCCGAATGTCTGGTCACTGGGCTTCATAATGCAGAGGGAGATGTGGCGCTTTGTGTGCCTGATTTTGACGTGCCAGTGGGAACAAAATTATTATAGTTTTAATGCATTAAAAAACCGAGATTCAGCAGAAATCTCGGTTTTTTGAAGCGGTCAATCGGACGTTAACGTCGTGATTTAAAGCTGACATCGACTTGTTTGGGGCGATAAAACCAACCCATGATTAAGAGTAACAATGAAAAGCCTAAGATTGGCCAGTCACTTAAACGGGTATATAGCGTTTCACCCTGCATCGCAGGCAATTCACCACGGAGCACGGCTTCTTTATCAATGGGTGCTTGTTTAACAATATGACCATTCTGATCGATAAACGCAGTTACACCTGTATTGGTGGCACGAATAAACCAGCGTCCATTTTCTTTAGCGCGCATCTGCACCATTTGTAAATGCTGCATGGGGCCTGCGGTTCCAGTAAACCATGCATCATTGGAAACCGTCACCAGAAAGTCACTATTTTCCGCATTACGTCGGGTTAAATTTGGATAAGCAATTTCATAACAAATGGCTGCTGCAAGTGGATGGCCTTTAATCATCAAGGGTTTTTGATCACTCGCCCCCTGACTAAAACCACTCATCGAAGGATCATTTTGTAAGGCAGGCAACACCCAACTCAGTAGTCCAGAAAGTGGAATATATTCACCAAAAGGGACTAAACGTTGTTTTTTATACAGTCCTGATGAATCACTGCCCGAGGCCATAATACTGTTGTAGTACTGTGGCGTTCCAACCTGCTGAGAAGCGTTCATATCCCAATACGGAATACCTGTCACCCATGCTGAACCTGTTTTCTTGGCTTGCTGCTGCATGGCATCTAGAAAAGGTTCGATGTCGGTTTGAAACATCGGAATGGAGGATTCAGGCCAAACGATTAAATCACGCCCCCATTCTGTACGGGTCAAATTAGCATAGATCATTAAGGTTTTAACTTGATATTCAGTCAGCCATTTTAGATCTTGCGGAATATTACCTTGAATCAGAGATACAGATAGGGGTTTGCTGTTTTTGGGCTGTACAAATTCAATTTTCGACGCTCCCCATGCACCCAATAATAATAGGGCTGATGGAATCACCCAGAAAATACGACGTTGTAAAATTTCAACCAATGCGCAGGCCAGTATGATGACCGCAAAGGAAACTCCGAAAATTCCGAATAACGGCGCATAACCATCCAGAAAACGTTCGGTGAAAGCATAACCTGCAAAAAGCCATGGGAAACCTGTAAACACCCAAGTTTTTGCCCATTCAAAGAAGATCCAGAGTGGTGCAAACGTCAGCGGTGTTTCTGGGAAAAACCGACGATATAGCCAAGTTTGAACTGCGGTAAACAGTCCCATGACTAAGGCCATAAAGCCAATCATGAGTACACTTAAAACAGCATTGGTATCGCCGTAGACATGGATCGAGGTATAGAGCCAAAATGCTCCGACAAACCATAAGCCAAAACCATAGGCCCAGCCAATCCCAAACGCTTGTTTGGCTGTACGGTTTTTGAGAGAAGCATATAATAATGCTGGCGACAAAATCGCCAGCCACCAGTAATAGTAAGGCGCAAGTGCCAGACTAAAAATAGCACCAGCACAGAGTGAAATCAGCAGGGGAATAATAAAGGGGAGTTGTTTTTGTTGCTGGGAAGATCCTAACAATGTATTAAAATATGTTCTCATTTACGAACAGCTCGAATCAGATGAATGGTACGTGCATCTGCTTCAACGATGGTAAATTCCCAATTTTCAAGTTCAACGGTCTGACCCTGCAAATCACTGACTAAACCAATTTCCTGAAGCAATAAACCGCCCATAGTTTCTACTTCATCGTCAGAAAAGTCTGCATCTAAAACTGTATTAAAGTGTTCAATCGGTGTAAGTGCCTGTACCAACCAAGTGTTTGCTGTTTGCTGTGTTGGATCCGGCACAATGTACTGCGCCTCTTCATCGGCATTGTCATGTTCATCTTCAATTTCACCGACAATTTCTTCTAAAATATCTTCAAGCGTGACCAGACCAGATGTCGTCCCGTACTCATCAATCACAATCGCGATATGCGTTTGCGTGTGTTTAAGCATACGTAAAACCTGATCCGAACGAGCACTTTCTGGAACAAACAGCGGTTGTCGCATTAAGGCACGTACATCAACTTTCGCACCTTGTTCGGTCAGAAAAGGCAGTAAGTCTTTAGCAAGTAGAATTCCCACTACATTATCAGGTTGATCGGATGAGAAGACAGGAAAACGAGAATGTGCTGATTCAACCAGAACGTGCAAAATATCTAGTAATTCATCGTCTTCTTGCAAGCTGATCATGGCAGTGCGTGGAGTCATGACTTCACGAATTTTGGTGGCAGGAAGGTCTAGAACGCCTTCTAGCATTGCCACAGTATCGGGTTCTAAAAAACGCTGTGAATCCTGAACGAGTTTTAACAGTTCGTCACGGGTTTCTGGTGCAGTGCCTAACCATTTTCTTAAGCCACGCATACCCCACGATGGGCCTGATTCCTCTTGCATGATCTTTCCTAAAGACTCTTAATGTGTCAATCAATGATTTTTAATCATACCGAAGAAAAATGGCTTATGCATTATTAAAACGATTGGAAAACGTAAATGATTCAAATTGATGAGTCAGCTTTTTTTGCTTTTTCTAGGAGACTTAACTTTATGGTAAACTATGCCCCTGTTTTTGAACTCAAGTATAGGCATGTTTTCACCAGATTTAACTCCGACCATTCAATTGAATACACGCGGTTTGCGTTGTCCTGAACCTGTGATGATGCTGCATCAAGCCATTCGGAAGTCTAAGTCAGGGGATGTGGTGGAGGTATTGGCGACTGACCCATCCACTTCATGGGATATTCCCAAGTTTTGTATGCATCTGGGACATGAATTGTTGGCTCAGGAAGAATTGCTGGATGCAGCAGGTTTAAAAGAATATCGTTATCTGGTGCAAAAAGGATAATGATGTCGACCTATTTTTCAGGTTTATTACTAGGGTTTTCCTTAATCTTAGCGATTGGCGCACAAAATGCTTTTGTTTTAAAACAGGGTTTGCTCAGACAACATGTCTTTTGGGTGTGTTTAATCTGTGCGGTTTCAGATGCATTGCTGATTTCATTGGGTGTTTTTGGTTTCGCAAGTTTACTCAGCAAACAAGTATGGTTGATTCAAGCAATGAAATGGTTTGGTGCCATTTTTTTATTCGCTTATGGTTTACGCAGCTTTTATAGCGCTTATACCACCAAAGACGGGTTACATGCGGCAGGGCAGAAAGTCAATTCTTTAGCACAGACTTTAATTTTATGTTTAAGTTTTTCGTGGCTGAATCCGCATGTTTATCTGGATACCGTTGTGCTATTGGGTTCTATTTCTTCTCAATATACCAATAAAACTGCTTTTGCTGCTGGAGCGGTGACAGCATCGTTTGTTTTCTTTTTTAGTTTGGGTTTTGGTGCAAGATTGCTTGAACCCGTATTCGAAAATCCAAAAGCTTGGAAGGTTTTGGATATCATTATTGGTGTAGTGATGTGGTTGATTGCATGGTCTTTGCTTGATTCATAAGCTTGCAATGCGTCAGTAAAATGATCAAGCCTTATACAAAGGCTTGATTTTATAAATTTAAATTGCATATCGACTCAGTAAAGTCACTGGGGTTTTGCCACTTAAATACGCTTCGGGTAAAAATACAATATGACCGCCATGCGTCTGAGCCGCATCGATGATATGGTGAATAACATCGGTAGGCGTAGAGTCATCTTCTGGTGCGGCGCTAAATTCTATACGCTGCTCGTTTTCGTCAATAAAACCATTTACCGAATAACCTTGTTGTACATAGAGCGTGTCGATATTGCCCTGTAAAGCAGCCTGATAAATGTGTTGTAAATCAGTCACAACCCGCTCACTTCCATAAACTTGATCCAGTTGATTGGCATGATTTTGATGAATTTTATTCTGATAATCTTTTAATGCATTTTGAACACTGTCTACGATATGGCGTGGTTCGCTATTCTCCAGTTGAGTGACATTGTCGACCTTGATAATAATTTGGTTAGGATGATCGCAGATGGTTTCGTAGAAACTGATATTGCGACGATCAGCAACAAGCACAATTGGCAAAGGTTTTTGTGCATGAATCACCTGTACATTTTTATCCACTCGATTTAAAAACTCTTTAAGATAACGATCTTCCTGTGCAGCAGCAGATCGCTCTGCGGCAGTCAGACTATATAATGTTTCATTTTTGACTGGAAAAGCCCCATGTGGCAAAAGCGGAGTGAGTTCAAGATCCAGTTCTGAAAACTCATGAATAACGCGATTATTGGATGCTTGTATCAGGCGGCCCATTTCGCGGGTCACGACCACAATATAATAATCCAGTGCATAAGATAGTTCTCGAATAAAGTCGCGCAATACAAATTGCGTATCAATCATAATTCTGGCTTGAGTTTTAAACGGTAAACAAATCACCTCGACCTGATCAGCGGTCGCAAAAATGGCCAAAGTATCTAGATAATAGTTGGGATTTAATTCATCCGTTTTTTCATGAATACGCTTTAAAAATTGGGCAACAAAAACTTTGTCATAAGTTTTCAGTAATTGTTCTTCGAGTTGTTTGAGTTGATTTTTTAGTGCGATATGGTCTTGTTGATTATCTGGAAAAGTACGATGGGTCGGAACAAAAATCGAAACTGCGGGGTTAGCACGTATATTTTGAAGTGATTGCAGTGTGTGTTTTAAATCAAGCATGACTCTCATCCTTTTTTCAAATCATGTGAAGAAAAGTGATCCCTTGCCCAAGATGTGATCTGAATATGGATTCATAGACAAAGACTTGAGTAAATTGGCTAAAAGGTGATAAACCCGCAATTAACAAAGGAATCAGAAAAAATAAAATGTTTAAAAATTAGTCTATGCATTTCTGCGCTCAAATTAGGTAACAAAGATTGATAGAAATGTAAGCAGATGAGCAGAATGAAAATAACGCACTGGCAAAAAATAAAAATGCACCGCAATTTAAATTACGGTGCATTTGAAAACAGATTAAGTTTTATCGTTCGGGGGGATGAGAAGCCGTTATAGCTTCGCAAGATGAGATATAGCAAAGCACTGCTTTGCTATAACGCAAGGAATTTACATATTCGGATAATTCGGACCACCGCCACCTTCAGGTGTTACCCAAGTAATGTTCTGTGATGGATCTTTAATATCACAGGTTTTACAGTGGACACAGTTGGCGGCATTGATCTGGAAGCGCTTATTGCCTTCACCTTCATCCACAATCTCATAAACCCCTGCTGGGCAATAACGCTGTGCAGGTTCATCCCATTTCGGTAAATTGACATTGACTGGAATACTTGGATCGGTCAATTTCAAATGCGACGGTTGGTTTTCTTCATGTACCGTGTTGGAGACAAACACTGAAGATAAACGGTCAAAAGTCAACTTGCCATCTGGTTTTGGATAAGTCGGTTTAAAGGTGGCTTTATCCTGAGTCTTTAATACGCTGTAGTCTGGTTGTAAGTCATGCAAGGTAAACGGTACTTTAAAGATATTTTGATCCAGAAAGTTAAACGCACCACCAATCCACAAACCAAACTTATGCATTGCAGGGCCAAAGTTACGGCTACGATGTAACTCTTCTTTGAGCCAGCTATTGTCAAACTTTTGCGTATAAGCGGTGAGTTCTTTATCAAAGAAGTCTTCACCTTCGAGCACACGGGCAATGGCTAAATCACCACCTTTTTCTACACCACGCGCAATCGCTTCAAAGACTGCTTCACCACATAACATGCCTGATTTCATGGCAGTGTGAGAGCCTTTGATTTTGGCAAAGTTTAAGAAGCCAGCATCATCACCAATCAGACAGCCACCCGGGAAGGTGAGTTTAGGTAAAGAGTTTAAGCCACCTTTCACAACCGCACGAGCGCCGTAAGAAATGCGTTTACCGCCTTCTAAATACTGCTTAATCAGAGGATGGGTTTTCCAGCGCTGCATTTCCATAAATGGGAACATATGCGGATTTTCATAAGATAAATCCACGATCATTCCCAAAGTCACTTGGTTGTTTTCAGCGTGATATAACCACCAACCACCCGAAGAACCAGTTTCAGTCAGTGGCCAGCCTGAACCGTGCATGACCAGACCTTCTTTGTGTTTGGCTGGATCAATTTCCCACAGTTCTTTAATCCCGATACCGTAATGCTGCGGATCTACATCTTTATCCAGATTAAATTTGCTGATTAAGCGTTTACCTAGATGACCACGACAGCCTTCTGCAAACAAAGTGTATTTGGCATGGAGTTCGTAACCTGGCGCAAAATTATGCGTCGGCTCACCATCTTTACCAATGCCCATGTCGCCTGTTTGTACGCCTTTGACGGTACCATCTTCATGATACAAAATTTCAGCAGCAGCAAAGCCCGGGAAAATAGACACTTCTAATTCTTCAGCTTTTTGACCTAACCAGCGCACCACGTTGCCGAGCGAGATGACATAATTGCCATCGTTATGCATGGTTTTTGGCACCATCCAGTGCGGTGCTTCCTGCGATTTTTCATCAGAGAGCAGGAAGTAGGTTTTGTCTTCAGTCACAGGGACATTTAAAGGCGCACCTTCTTCTTTCCAGTTCGGAAATAGCTCATTGATGGCACGTGGCTCAAGGACCGCACCAGACAAAATATGAGCGCCCACTTCGGAGCCTTTTTCGACGACGCAGACGGATAGATCGGGTAAATTATGTTCAATCGCAAGTTGGCGAATTTTAATCGCAGACGATAGACCCGCAGGTCCAGCACCAACGATCACTACGTCAAACTCCATCGCTTCGCGTTCGATGTGCTCCATGTAGGACTCCTCATATTGCTAAGGGTGGCAACCGTCACATCAGCGCTTCGGTGCTGCCATGAGTGTTCTTTAATGTCTAGACACAAACAGACAATCGTGTCTTAAATAGTTTGCGGCTAGTATAGTTTCAAACCCTGATCTAGCCAATTGGCTGAGTCGTTATATTTTCTCGTCAGCAAGGCATAAACCATGGTAAATCATCATCATTCGTCTCAAGAGACAAACCAGTCAACATCGTTAGATGATAAAAACTTAATGAGTATCGCACAATATCTAAAAGATGCACAGCAAAGTCACAAAAGGTCAATTCCACCTCTTGACCAATGGCATCCAAAGCATTGCGGTAAAATGGATTTGATCATAAAAGCCAATGGAGAATGGTGGCACGAAGGTCAATTGATCAAGCGGCAGGCGCTTTTAGACCTATTTTCTAAAGTGCTTTGGAAAGAGGATGCAAAGTATTATTTAAAGACGCCCGTTGAGCAAATTGAGATTGAAGTTGAAGATGAACCTTTGCTGGTCAATCAAGTCGATGTGGTCGAGATTGAATGTAAATCTTTTATCCAATTAACCACCACCAATCAAGATATTGTGATTGTGGATGAGGAACATCCAATTTTTATGCGTGGTTATGTAAGTGAAGCAGGGGAAGAGGAGTTACGCCCTTATGTGCATGTGCGCTTTGGTTTAAATGCTTTAATTCAGCGCGCCGCTTTTTATCATTTGATTGAGTTGGGTGTTTTGACTGAAAATTCTGATGGAGAAGCTGTTCTTGAGTTAAAAAGTGGTGATTTGCTCTTGCAATTGAGCAGTTGAGGTTTAAGCTTAATTCTGAATCTGACATGATGGATTTATCCAAAGAAATGACCGCAATACACCCTATTCATGCTGAATTAAAATCCAGACTTCAAGCATCTAAAGATGCGCCGATTGGTATTTTTGATTCTGGTGTGGGGGGATTAACCATTGCACAGGAAATCGTTCAGCATTTACCCAATGAGCAGATTATTTATTATGCCGATACTGCACATGTTCCTTATGGGCCACGCTCAGATCAGGAAATCCGGCAGTTAACCGCACAGGCGATTGAATGGTTATATCGTCGTGGTTGTAAAATGGCAGTTGTGGCATGTAATACAGCCTCAGCATTTAGTCTGGATTATTTGCGCGAACATTATGGAGCGTCTTTTCCAATCGTTGGCTTAGTGCCTGCGCTCAAACCGGCAGTGCTACAAACTCAGTCTAAAGTCGTTGCAGTATTGGCAACACCTGCAACATTTCGTGGGCAACTGATTAAGGATGTGATTCAAAATTTCGCGCATCCAGCAGGGGTAGAGGTTTTAGCTGTCACCTGTCTGGAACTGGTGCCTTTTGTCGAAGCAGGCGAACAAATGAGTCCCGCTTGTTTAACGGTATTACAACAATGTTTACAGCCTGTCGTGGATCAGCATGCGGATTTTTTGGTGTTAGGCTGTACTCATTATCCGTTTTTAAATGAAGCAATTACTCATCTTTTTGGGCAGAAACTGACATTAATTGACTCAGGTTTGGCGGTGGCGAGGCAAACAGCCCGCATTTTGATTAAAAATGAGTTATTATTTGACGAAATTCGTCAGAATCATCTACAAATTGAGTGTTTTGTCAGCGGAAATAATGCAGATGAGTTAAAGTTTGTGTTAAAACATATGATTAAAGATCATATGACTTGGCGTATTCACAATATTGATGATTGAAGAGTATGGCGATGACTGCATAAATTTTAGATCTAAATTTGAGGTTGTATATTCGTACATCACACGGAACGTGGTGAGGAATGTTAAATTTTAGGGGATAACCATGCTGGATAAGCGTTATCAAGTGTTTATTTCAACTTCTGGTGCAGAGATGCAACCAGAACGTATGGTATTGGCACAGACACTCATCGGAATGGGATTTTTTTCATGGGGGCTTGAGCAACGTACACCACTGAGTACCTCCATTGCGCGTCGTCAAATTGACGATTGTGATTATGTTGTATTATTGCTTGGTAGTCAGTACGGGGAACAATCAGTTTCAGGGGTAAGTTATCTACATCTTGAATATATTTATGCCGTAACCAAACAAAAACCGATCATTGTCTTTATGCATGATGCGCCAGAAAGCCGTGACGCTGCGTTGCAGGATAGCAAACCAGAATTAAAAGAAAAATTTCATGAATTTCGTAAACAGCTCCAACAAGAGGTCGATCAGGTTTTTTGTTATCACAGCCTGCGCGACTTAGAGCTGGCGGTGCGTTTCAATATGTCACAAATGTTGGAGCGTTATCCTGTATTGGGTTGGGTCAGACCGCAAAATACCCAAGTTTTACAAGATGAAATTGATAGTTTACGCGCTAAAGTCACTCGTCTGGAAACCGAGCAAGGTAAGCGTGAAAATGATCCTTTGGTCGCAATGCCAAGAGTGTATACCAATGAAATTTATTCTTTTGAATACCGTGTTCATGCCTATCAGGATGGTAATTTTCAGGAACTCAAACCTGAACGTAAGCTGACTTGGTTGCAGATTTTATCCATTTTAAGTGTGGTCTTTAAAATCCCGACACCTGAGGAATATTTTTCTAAAAGGATTAATGATTATCTGAATGAAACGGGGCTCGAAGATGCAAGGTTAGTCTTACCGCGAGCACATGCAGTTGCGCGTTCGCAAATTAATATCCGTGCATTGCATCATATTAAAATGCAGATGCGACAAAATGACTGGATTGTCCCCGCTGGTCGTGATGAGCGTCAGCGTTTATTGTGGCAGCTTACACCTAAGGCTTTGAAATTACTGGAAACTCAACAGCCAGAACCTCAACGCACGACGCAAATAAAAACAAATTAGTCATTTATTTTGAAAAAGCCATAAAACTGTTAAAGTAAGCGTACTCCACAGATTTTCATGTACGCATTGAACAGGAAAAAGAATGTCTACTGCATCTAAGCCAAAAGTGACTGTTATTTTAGCCAATTTGGGAACTCCTGATGCAGCCACTGTTCCAGCAGTGAGGCAGTTTTTAAAACAGTTTTTGTCAGATTCACGGGTGATTGAAATTCCCGTACTGCTTTGGCAAATTATTCTACGCTGTTTTGTTCTGCCTTTTCGTCCTAAACGCGTGGCGCATGCCTATGCAACAGTTTGGCGTAAAGATTCACCCATGCGAGAAATTCTTTTTGCGCAGACTGAACGTTTGAAATCTGATCTTACGGATGCTTATCCGCAGTTTGATTTAAGGGTGGTTCCTGCCATGACTTATGGTCAACCGGGAATCACCTCATTATTGCAACAATTGGCGCAATCTCCTCAGGATCATATTTTATTATTGCCTTTATTTCCGCAATATTCTGCGACCTCAACCGCGCCACTTTATGATGCTTTTGCCAAATGGATTCCACAGCAACGTAATTTACCGGGCTTAAGCATTGTTAAAGAATATTATCGCCATCCTTTATTTATTCAGGCGCTAGTGCAAAGTATTCGGGATTTTCAGAATCAGCATGGGACAGCAGAAAAATTATTAATGTCTTTTCATGGAATTCCCCAGCCGTATGCTGATAAAGGTGATCCTTATGCAGATCAATGTCGGGAAACCGCGCGTTTAGTTGCCCAAGCACTGGGGCTCGAACACAATCAATGGGCCATTAGTTTTCAGTCACGTTTTGGCAAACAGGAATGGGTTAAACCTTATACAGATCAATTGCTTGGAGAGTGGGCGCAACAAGGTGTGAAATCTGTACAGATTTTGAGCCCTGCTTTTTCTGCGGATTGTCTGGAAACCTTAGAAGAACTCGCGATTCAAAATGCAGAATTGTTTTTGAATGCTGGTGGTGAGGCTTATCAGTACATTCCTGCATTAAACGACTCAGATGCCCATGTACAATTACTCCGCAAACTCGTTCAAGCCCATTTAAATGCGCTTGAAATCACCTTAGCTCAATAAAACATCATGATGTTTCGCCAGAGGTTGTTATGCTGCAAGTTAAAATAGTTCCTGTAACGGCTTTCGCTCAAAATTGTTCTATTGTTTGGGATAGCCAAACTAAAGACGCAATTTTAATTGATGCAGGGGGAGATGCAGCCAAACTAAGACAAGAAGTCGAAGCACTTGGCTTAAAGGTCAAAGCATTGTGGTTGACCCATGGACATCTTGATCATGCAGGGGCAGTTGGTGAATTAGCTAGAATCTGGAGTATTCCTGTGATTGGCCCGCACAAAGAGGATCAATTTTGGCTAGATATGATTCAGGACGTGTCCCAACGTTATGGATTTCCAGTTCCTGAATTTGTACATGTAAATCAATGGCTTGAAGGTGGTGAAGTCTTGACATTAGGTGAGCATCAGTTTGAAGTAAGATTTGCGCCTGGACATACCCCTGGACATGTGATGTTTTATAACCAACAATATGCATTATTATGGACAGGAGACGTGTTGTTCAAAGGCTCGATTGGGCGGACTGATTTTCCGAAAGGCAATCACCAACAACTACTGGATTCGATTCAGCGTGAGTGTTTTAGTCTACCCGATGATACACAGTTTATTTCAGGACATGGGCCGATGAGCAGCATTGGCTATGAAAAACAATTTAATCCTTTTGTTGCAGGTAAAGCAGGTTAAAAGAGATACAATAAAAGGACAATGATTGAACTTGCAATCATTGTCCTCAATTTTAAGAATGAAATAAGCTGTGAAATCTTTGTTTGGCTTCCCATACGACTAAACCACTTGCAGCTGCAAATAGTAAAGCAATAATAAATAAAACGGCATCTGAAGCCATAAAACCTAAAACGAGGAAGATTAAACAGCAAATAGCAAAAACGGCAAAAAGTATTCTCAATAAAAGCATCCAAATTCTCCTATGAAGAGAAGATTTGTATTATTGACAAGTATTTTAATCTCTGTATGTGTAATTTTGTTTACAAATTACACGATTTTGAGTAAATTTTGCAACGAAAGATGACCATCGAGGCGGGGATATCAGTTTAGCTATCGTAATCATAAGGGTTGCCATTTTCCGATGTTGGAGCATCTTGAGTCTGTAATTTATAGTCCTCATTGGCCCATGCGCCAAGATCAATCAGTTTACAACGCTCTGAACAAAAGGGACGAAACTCATTGCCTTCCCAGACAGAGGGTTCTCCACAACGGGGACAGGGAAATGTGCGTGGCATAGTAAAATCCTCAAATTCATCATCAAGATATTAGGCAAAGCTCAAATCACTTGTTAGACTTAGCCTGATTTCAATACCTAGTTTGAATAGTTTGCTGTGATTATCTCGATTCGTCAATTTCAAGCCCAGCGCATGCAGGCGCCGCGTGATTTTAGTTCCATTGAAAATATCCCCATTTGTGTTGAAATTGGTGCGGGTAAGGGCAAGCATGCCTTGTTATTTAGTGGTGAACATCCAGAACAAACATTGTTTGCCATTGAGCGTACCAAAGAAAAATTTTTGGCGATGCAGAAACAAAAAGGATTGGAACCGCGGGATAATTTATACCCCGTCCATGCGGATGCTTTGCCGTGGATCGTCCATGCGCTTTATCCGCAACAAGTACAACATTTTTTTATTTTGTATCCTAATCCTGAACCGCATAATCCTGCACAGCGTTGGCTGAATATGCCGTTTTTTGAGTTTTTGCTGTCACGTTTAAAACCGCAAGGTACGATTACTTTAGCGAGTAACATCCCAGATTATATTGATGAAGCGGAACAGCAACTTTTGCACCTCTGGCATTTGCCTTACGTTAAACAGCGCATTGCATCTGATTCGGCACGTACCCATTTTGAGATCAAATATCTAGAGCGTGCTGAACTTTGCCAACAGCTCATCATCACGAAACCTGAAAGCTATCAGACTCGGTTTGATGAATTTTTGCCATTGCAAGGGCAAGGTCATGCCGAGTAAGCAGGTCGTGATCGTTGGGGCGGGTCCTGCGGGACTAGCCTGTGCCGAAGTTTTGTCTGAACTGGGTGACTATGACATTACCATCTACGAGCAAAAGCCATCGGCAGCACGCAAGTTCTTAATGGCGGGAAAAACAGGACTCAATATTAGTCATGCTGAAGATTTAGATCATTTTATATCACGCTATGATCATGCCAAATGGTTGCGCCCGATGATTGAAGGTTTTCATGCTCAAGACATTCAGGCATGGATGAAAGGTTTAGGGATTGAATCGTACATTGGTAGTTCAGGACGAATTTTCCCCAATGAGATAAAAGCCGCGCCATTATTACGCGCATGGCTCAAGCGTTTGCAAGATCGCGGCGTAAAATTTCGTTACCGCCATCAAGTCTTGGCAATACAGAATCAGTCTTTGACGGTTCTGGATTTAGTGCAGCAACAGCAGCAGCATATTACGGCTGATGCGATTGTAATGGCGTGTGGGGCGGTGTCGTGGCCACAACTGGGAAGTGATGGCAAATGGCAAAACTGGTTAGATGCATCGATTATTCAGCCTTTTATTGCCAGTAATGTCGGGGTGTTAGTCAATTGGTCTGAATATTTGCAACCCATTTTCGGACAACCGCTTAAGCGGATTCAGGCGTGGGTAGCTGGTCAAATACCTCAGTTTGGCGAAATGGTGATCAGCCATTATGGACTAGAAGGTGGCTTGGTTTATCGTTGTAATCGCGATTTGCGTGAAGCGATGCAGACGCAAGGTCCCGCAATTTTATATTTGGATTTACTGCCAGACCTGAGCCAAGAACAAATTTTACAAAAGTTACAACAAGGCAAAAAGCAGTCTTTAAATACCTTATGGCAAAAGATTGGCTTGGATAAAACCAAAATTGCTTTGATTCGTGATGTCGTCAGTAAAAATGACTGGAATGATGCGATCAAAATGGCGCAGCATATTAAACAAATTGCCATTCACATACAGGGTTTTCGTCCAATTGAAGAAGCGATTAGCTGCGCAGGCGGTATTCGACTCGATGCATTAAATAAGCATCTGATGCTAAAGAATTCCCCTTATATTTTTGCTTGTGGTGAAATGCTGGATTGGGATGCACCCACAGGGGGGTATTTACTTACAGCCTGTCTGGCGACAGGACGAACAGCAGCACAAGGTGTTCATGCACAACTAAATTCTGATTAAATTGAAATTCACTATTTTTGTTATCCTCAAAACCTGTTAATTTGTCTGAAAAATCAATAATTACACGGAGTATCTTCATGTCACAAGCTGCATTATTGACGGGAAGCTGTTTATGTCAGGGCATTCGTTATGAGATTTCAGGTCATGGCTTGGGTGATATTATTCAATGCCATTGCCAACGTTGCCGTAAAGCCAATGGCACAGCTTATGCAACCAATACGCCTGTGCATGTGGATGATTTTAAAATTGTGCAAGGCGAACATCTGCTTAAGAAGTATCAATCCACTCCAACCACGCAGCGTTGTTTTTGTAGCGAATGTGGTTCGCCCATCATGAGCATAAAAATAGATACCCCTGAATTTTATCGTTTGCGGATTGGAACTTTAGATACCAAAATTGAGCAAAAACCGAGTATGCATATTTTTGCCGCGCATAAAGCAGAGTGGGACACGATTTGTGATGACTTACCGCAGTATGCAGAACGACCATAGGTCGAAAAGCTAGGAGTTTACTGTTTTTATCTCAAATAGCGGACTTTGATAGAGTTTAAGTGAATCGTTGAAATAGTATCTAAGATTTTGATAAAAAGAAAAATTAATTTTACTCAAAAGGCGGGAGGGCCGTTTTTATTAGACTGCCTTATTATCCCCAACTTCTGCAAAGACATGACTGGCATTATCCATCTTCTATTGAGCTAAATTTCTAAACATGAATTTGGTTCATCTTTTAATGAAACAAAATCGTTTTTATTCATGTTTGTCTTTAGGTATAAATGACCCTATAGAATTTAGGGGAGTAGATTTTGCCATGAGTAAAGAGTTTGCATGTTCAATTAAACGTATTCGTTTTGATGAAAACTATCAACCCGCAGATAGTACACGTCTTACAACTAATTTCGCCAATTTGGCACGTGGTGAAAGCCGTGAGCAGAATCTGCGCAATACCCTCCGCATGATTAATAATCGTTTCAATGCCTTAGCACAATCAGACAATCCCAATGGTGATCGTTACTCACTTGAAATCGATATTATTTCTGCCGATTTGGATATTGAAGGGAATGGTACAAGCTTCCCAATCATTGAAATGCTGAAAAGTACAATTATTGATCATAAAACCAATCAGCGTATTGAAGGAATGATTGGAAATAGCTTTTCATCATATGTTCGTGACTACGATTTCAGCGTAGTGCTTAAAGAACATAATAAAGAAAACTCAACATCTTATGCACCTGAAAACTTTGGTGATTTACATGGCAAGCTGTATCAATATCTTGTAAATTCTGACACCTTTAAGGCAGAGTTTAATCAACAACCTGTGATTTGTCTGAGTGTTTCGACCGCGAGAACGTATCATCGCACGAGCAATGAACATCCTATTTTAGGCGTTGAATACAAACAAGACCAATACTCACGGACTGATGAGTATTTCCATAAAATGGGCTTACAGGTTCGCTTCTTTATGCCAAAAGGGAGCGTTGCACCTTTAGCCTTCTATTTTGCAGGTGATTTACTGCGTGATTACACTGATTTTGAATTGATTAGTGCAATTAGTACCATGGAAACTTTCCAAAAGATTTATCGCCCTGAAATTTACAATGCAAACTCATCAGCGGCACAAGTCTATCAAGCAAGTCTGGAATATCCAGATTATTCATTAACACGCATCGTCTATGATCGTGTGGAACGTGGTCAATTAGCAGTAAAACAAGGTAAATGGACTGAGGAAAACTTTATTAAGCCTTACCAGAATATTCTTGAACGATGGGCTGCCAATTACTCCGATAAAAACAATTCGGATAAAAGTTTGGATAGAAGTCACCCGAATAAAACCGCTGCTGTGTAACTAAATATAGAAGATTATTGAAGATGAAACGATTATTACCAACCTCAACTGCGGGTAGCCTACCAAAACCATCATGGATTGCAGAACCTGAAAAACTCTGGTCACCGTGGAAATTACAAGGTGATGAGCTGGTACAAGGCAAGCGTGATGCTTTAAGTTTATCGCTACACTAGCAGCTATTGGCGGGCATTGATATCGTGAGTGATGGTGAACAAACTCGCCAACATTTTGTCACCACATTCATTGAACATCTGGATGGCGTTGACTTTGAAAAACGTGAAACGGTTCGAATTCGTAATCGTTATGATGCCAGCGTACCGACCGTTGTCGGTGCAGTATCGCGTCAAAAACCCGTATTTGTAGAAGATGCCAAGTTTTTACGTCAGCAAACGACTCAACCGATTAAATGGGCATTACCTGGTCCAATGACCATGATTGATACGTTGTATGATGCGCACTATAAAAGTCGTGAAAAATTGGCTTGGGAATTCGCCAAAATTTTGAATCAGGAAGCTTTGGAATTAGAGGCGGCAGGTGTCGATATCATCCAGTTTGATGAGCCTGCGTTTAATGTATTCTTTGATGAAGTCAATGATTGGGGTGTGGCAACGCTTGAACGTGCGCTTGAAGGTCTGAAGTGTGAAACGGCTGTGCATATTTGCTATGGCTATGGTATTAAAGCCAATACCGATTGGAAAAAAACACTGGGTTCAGAATGGCGACAGTACGAAGAAGCTTTTCCTAAGTTACAACAATCGAAGATTGATATTATCTCACTGGAATGTCACAACTCCCGTGTACCGATGGATTTGATCGAGTTGATTCGTGGCAAAAAAGTCATGGTCGGCGCGATTGATGTTGCCACCAATAGCATTGAAACGCCTGAAGAAGTCGCTGATACCTTGCGCAAGGCACTGCAATTTGTGGATGCAGACAAACTGTATCCATCGACTAACTGTGGTATGACGCCACTTTCTCGTGATGTGGCACGAGGCAAGTTACAAGCACTCAGCGCAGGTGCAGAAATTATCCGAAAAGAACTCGCAAACGGGTAATACTCGGTATAGTCAGATCTAAGCTCAATCGTTTGATGCTATGGGTGATCAAACGATTGAGCTGATTGAGGAATAAAATGATGATTGAAGCGTCAGACTTTCGAAATGCAATGTCTTTATTAAGCAGTGCGGTCAGTGTGGTAACCACAGCAGGCGCGTCTGGTCGTTATGGCTTTACTGCCTCTGCGGTATGCAGTGTGACGGATACGCCACCGACATTGTTAGTTTGTATGAATAAAGCATCAAGTTCCCATGCACATTTTTTAGAAAATAAAATTTTAACGGTGAATGTATTAGGCGCAGATCATCAGCATATTTCTCAAGCATTTTCGTCAAAATTCAGTCCTGAACAAAGATTTGAACATGGATTCTGGACGGAACTCGCAACAGGTGCGCCAGTTTTAGAAGATGCTTTAGTGAATTTTGATTGTGAAATTGATCAGGTTCAGGACGTTGGAACCCATACGATTTTGATGTGTCGTATTGTGGCGATTCAACAAAGTCAGCAGACTCAAAGTTTGGTGTATTTTAATCGTGGCTATCATCAAGTTGGGCATCAGATTGTGCAGCATGAAGAACATTCTATTGTGCATCGTGTAAAACAGATAGAAAGTGTTTAATATGATTTTTGCATGGAATGATCTAGGTCAATGATTGATTCATCTTGAATCATGGTTAGAAATAAACTGATTGATGTGGGGGAGTTGTGAAATTTTAGGAAATCTGAATAGAAACAAGATATATAGCCAAAATTATAGAATGCGATGAAAATCTTGAATTTATTCTAAACATTAAAGTTTATAATGAGATTCTAGAGCTATTTAGTTCTTTAATATCCGCATCTATTGATCTCAAAAAATGACCTTAAACGAGATAGCATGTAAGTTCTGGCTTACATCAATTCAGGAAAATTGCCCATAGTCATCACAATCCAATTTTCCTATGATGAACTCATACAGAACAGGATGTTTGAAGACGTAAAACAACAACAATTAGTCAATCATCAGGATCGTGAGGGATGACAGGAGTTAACCCTAAAACGGAAATGCGAAAAAACCCAGACAGGATGTCTGGGTTTTTTTATGACTTTATTATTTTATTTTGCAGTGAGTGCCTGACCTTCAAAAGTCACACCATCCCAGCCATGTTGCATAAACTGACGAATATTTTGATGATCTGTACTTTCTGGTGTTGCAAGCACAGAAGCATAATGTTCTGCAAACAGACTTAAAGTTTGTGCTTGATCCAGACCTTCAATTTGAGCAAAAGAAAATACTTTAGCACTGCCTTGATTTTCAGTGGCAGCATTGTGTTGTTGACCGTTTTTAAATGCTGTTGGGTGATGTTCAAAACGTGCTTCGATATGCGCCAAAACATCAGCAAATTTGGCTTCACCATTTTGAAGCTGTTGCAAGAGTTCGTGTACCATGATTTTCCGTGATTCAATGACAAGTCAAAAGTATCACGAAGCATAGCATTGAATTTATGGGTTTCAGCATTCATTTGAGCAAATAAGCTAAAGAAAACTTAGTTGCAATTACTTTTACCAACAAGAGCAGGGACAACTGTGGATAACTTCATGTTTATACACAAGGCCGAATTTTGGCCAAAAAAAGAAGCCTAAGTGGAGGAGATAGTTGCTTAGGCTTCGAATAGGATTCAGTATAAAACTAAAAACTTAAGGCAAGATTAACGCTTAAAACGTGAAAAACGTTTGTTAAAGCTTGCGACACGACCTTCGTTACTGGCTTGACGGACTTCACCTGTATAAAACGGATGAGATGCACTAGAAATATCCAAAGTCACATAGGGATAAGTCTTACCTTCATATTCACGCGTTTGCTTGGTTTGGATAGTGCTACCAATCACAAAATAGGCATCTGCATTGGTGTCATGAAAGAGCACTTGTTGATAGTCAGGATGTATACCGTTACGCATGGGAAACCCTCCAATTGAGTTATTTTTAGTTATGTTATAATATTTCATTTAATAAGTCAAATAAGGACGAACTTCGCTAAAAGTTCAATGCCCGCGATTAGTTTGGAACAAGTTCTTCAAATAAATCATTCAGGTTATCATCGACTTTTAAATGGATAAGATTCCAATAATGTCCTGAAATGGTTCGATTCACCATCAGCGTATCAGGTGATGGCTTAAATACATCCCAGTATTTCAAGGATTTTTTCACTAAAATAACGCCATCATGATGCGCAGAATTCTGAGCAAAATCATATTGGGTTGTGAGAGGGCGTAACAGGACTTCTAGCCATTCTAAATAAAGCGCTTGGGGGAATAATCCTTTCTCTGAAAGCGAATGTAAAGCATCCAGATGATTTTCGATTGCTGCAACATCTTGTTGGCGTGCTGCTTGTACCAAATGTTTAAAATGTTCAATAATTTCAATATCTAAGGTTTTTACACCGCCAAAGTCATAAATAATCACACTGCCATCTTCACGAAATGCAAAATTTCCCGGATGTGGATCACAATGGAAGCGTTTTAAATAAAAGATTTCCTGACCTAAGGCGCGTATTAGACGACGACCAATTTCATTACGAATTTCGATAGGCCATGTACTGGCGGTTTCAATCGACTCTCCACGCTCCAGACTTAAAGTTAAAATACGACGTGAAGAATAGTTTTTATATACCGTTGGAATAATGATTTTATCATCTAGTTGTTCATGGAACGTTTTAAAAACCTCAAGGTTTTGCGCTTCAATTTCATAATTTAATTCATCAGACAGACTGTCCTGAATTTCTGCAAAAAGTTTATCCTGAAGTTTCTTATCAATCTTGATCACACCCATCAAGCGTAAAGCCAAACGAACCTGTTTGAGGTCACTTTCACAAGCTTCATCTACGCCCGGATATTGCACTTTGACTACTACCTCTTGTCCATTGGGCAGAACAGCACGATGAACCTGTCCAATAGATGCAGCGGCAAAGGGTTGTTGTTCAAAAGATTGAAAAATGGTCAGTAAAGGTTGTCCTAATTCTTTTTCAACTTGTTGCTGAATTGCGCTAAATGGAACAGCAGGTGCTTGGCGTTGCAGTTTGGCAATGGCTTTGGCGACTTCTGGTGGAAAAATGTCTTTGTATTGTGAGGCGATTTGTCCAACTTTCATGACCGCACCTTTCATTTCGCCCAAAGTATCTGCAATTTGAACGCCAATATCCTGAAAAAGTTTGGTTTTCGCCGCAAGTTTTTGTTCATCATCCGCGGTTAAATTTCGAATCGAGCTTGAGACTGTTTTAGTCGCGATACTGGCAGTCATTCCCGCAAGTTTCATAAAACGTCGACCTGGAGAACTCGTATTTTTAGCCATCTCTATTTTACCTTTTATCCGCGCTGGATTCAGTCTTGATCATAGGTGACAAAGTCCAAATTGCCTACTTCAAATTGTTAATAAACTAGAATCAATTCTAAAAACAAGGGTTTAAATATATTGCATTTTTTATGCAAAGTATTACAAAAACCATTTCATAAACAATGCGTTAATCACTATAACAGCTTCATTTTTTTGGTGCTATGTTGATTTGCATAGCCTAAAAAACACTGAAGAGATTTTCCACTATGAGCCAACTAAATACAGCGGTTTCTTCCCATACTTCTTATGCTCATCGAGCAAATTCTGTGCCATTACAGGTGTTTGAACAATCACAAAATGCACATATTATTCAAAACGATGCCGAAGCAATTCAGGTTGCCAAGCAATTGGCTCACGAATTTGCCAAAGAAGCTTCCTTGCGTGATCAAGAACGCCGTTTGCCTATCAATGAAATCCAGCAATATTCACAAAGTGGTTTATGGGGAATTACCATTCCTAAAGCATTTGGTGGCGCACAAGTTAAATATCGTACTTTGGCGGAAGTGGTCAAAACCATTTCTAGTGTCGATTCTTCACTGGGACAATTACCACAAAACCACTGGGCATTTTTAGAGCATTTACGTCTGGATGCCAGCTTGGAGCAACAACGTTTTTTCTTTGATCTGGTGCTCAAGGGTATTCGTTTTGGTAATGCTTTTTCAGAAAAAGGCAGTAAAACGGTCGCAGATTTGACCACCACCATTCATAAAACCGCAACAGGATATGAAGTCAATGGACAAAAGTTTTTTGCCACAGGCGCATTGTTAGCGCACTGGATTCCAATTGTAGCGATTAATGAATCAGGTCAGCCTTTTGCTGCTTTAGTGCCACGTGAAACCGAAGGGGTGAATGTTATTAATGACTGGTCTGGATTTGGGCAACGCACCACTGCCAGTGGTAGTGTTGAATTGAAAAAAGTTCCTGTACGTGAGGAATATGTCGTTCCGATTTATCAAGCCTTTGAACGACCGACCGCAGCAGGCGCGATTTCCCAGTTCATACAGGCGGCGGTAGATGCGGGGATTGCGCGTGGTGCGATTGAAGAAACCATTCAATACGTAAAAAAATACAGTCGTCCGTGGATTGATTCAGGTCTTGAACGTGCGACCGATGATCCCTACACCATTGCCAGTATTGGTGACTTAAAAATTAAACTTCGTGCAGCAGAAGCGGTATTGGATTTGGCTGCCGACCAGATTGATCTGGCGATTGATGAGCCGACAGAACAGCATGTTTCTCAGGCGACTTTACTGGTTGCAGAAGCAAAAGTGTTGACCACTGAAGTGGCAATACTCGCAGCGAATAAGCTATTTGAATTGTCAGGCACGCGCTCGACTTTGTCTGAGCTCAATCTGGATCGACATTGGCGTAATGCACGTACCCATACGCTACATGATCCTGTGCGCTGGAAATATCACATTGTTGGAAATTATTACCTAAACGGTGTTCAGCCTCCGCGTCATGCGTGGAGTTAAGGACTTGAACATAGGACTTCTTTCATCATTGTTTATACCCTCTTTATTTTTCTCCTAAAGGCAGAAATGAAAAGGACTTATGAAAGAAGTCTATAACAAAAAACAAAATGAGGATAAAAAGATGAGTCAGTTTGAGCAAATTAAAGATCAGCTTTCTTTGGGCGCAGATTATGAGGCGGTCGCTGCGAAGTACCGCCCTATTTTTAACAAAATTGAAGCAGGTGCCTTAGAACGTGAACAACGCCGTCAATTGCCTTATGAGCAAATTCAATGGTTAAAACAGGCGGGTTTCGGTGCATTACGTGTTCCTGTTGCCTATGGCGGGGCTGGTGTGTCATTGCCACAGCTTTTTCAATTATTGACTGAATTAGCTCAAGCCGATTCTAATATCGTACAGGCATTACGTGGACACTTTGCTTTTGTAGAAGATCGTTTAGTTGCGCATAGCACGCAGCCACAAAATGACTGGTTTGAACGGTTTGTATCGGGTGATATTTTTGGCAATGCATGGACAGAAGTGGGTTCTGTCCAGATTGGCGATGTAAATACGAGAATTACGCAAGATGAAGCAACAGGTAAGCTGCTGGTCAATGGAGAAAAATATTATTCAACAGGCAGTATTTTTGCAGACTGGATTGATTTATTTGCCTATGATGAAGTCAGTCAGCAGCATGTGATTGCCGCAATTGATCGGCATGCTTCAGGAGTTCAGGTTGATGATGATTGGGATGGTTTCGGTCAAAAAACCACAGGAAGTGGAACACTCCATTTGGAACAAGTAGAACTGCCTGCTGCGCATATTATTCCCTTTGATCAGCGGTTTAAATATCAGACCGCTTTTTATCAGGTGGTGCATTTGGCAACATTGTCTGGGATTGCTCAGGCTGCGGTGGAAACCTTTAGTGAGGAAGTTCGTGAGCGTAAACGTATTTTTAGTCATGCCAATACTGATCTGGCACGACACGATCCACAAGTACTTCAAGTGATTGGAAAAGCATCTGCACAGGCTTTTGCCAGTGAAGCAATTACGCAAGCTACAGCCGAAGCATTACAACAGGCTTATCTCAGTCATTTTGCCGAATCTGATGAGAAAGAACGTCTGGCCAACATTGATGCTGAACTGGAGTCTGCACAAGGGCAAGTGGTCATTGCAGATTTGGTGCTGGATCTGACCAGTAGACTGTTTAACGCGCTCAGTGCATCTGCGAGCAGCACTACTAAGCAACTGGATCGTTTCTGGCGAAATGCACGAACAGTATCTTCGCATAATCCACTTATTTATAAAGAAAAAGTCATTGGTGACTGGGTGGTGAATCAAACCGAACTTCCTTTTGTCTGGCAAATTGGTGCCAGTCCGAAAGCCAAGTCAGCCTGATAAAAAAATAGGTAATAAAAATGCCAATCAAATCCGATTGGCATTTTCTTTTAAATCAAACATATTGGATGATCAGATTTCTTTCATGTTTGTTCAAATCCTATTTATTTTTCTCATATAGGTAAAAGAAAAGGAACATGAAACAAGTCTATGGTTGTGCCGCAAGTTTACGATTATTGCTATACAACCGCGCCAAAAGTAGAACGCAAGCAATGCTGAGACCAATAATAAGTCCGAGCCAAACTCCAGCAGGCCCCATCTTTGCAACCCGTGCCAGATAGATCCCGACTGGAAATGCAATCACCCAATAAGCAATCAGCGTAATCCACATCGGGCCTTTGGTATCTTGCATACCACGCAGACAGCCTGCCGCACCTACTTGCCATGCATCCATCAATTGATATGCCATTGCAAACAATAACAAATATAAAGCCACGTTAAATACCGCAGGATCCTGAGTATAAATCGCCACAATTTGTGGACGGGCAAACCAGATTAAACTCATGGTACAAATCGCAAAAAAAGTCGCAGTTGCTAAACCCAGTTTTTGTACATGACGCATGGCCACCCAGTTTTTTTCCCCATAATACATACCCACCCGAATGGTCAGTGCAATTGCGAGTGACATTGGAATCATAAACAACTGAGAGGTGACTGACATCGCGATTTGATGTGCAGCAACCAACGTATCGCCGAGTGGACTTAAAACAATCGCACCTGTACTAAAAATGCTGACTTCAAAAAATACAGCCAATCCAATAGGAAGCCCCAGTTTTAAAATTCGTTTCACTAAAACAGGATTGATTTTTTCCCAATGTGAAAATACTTGAGTTGATCGATAAGCTTTGGCACGATAAATATAATTGGCTAAGGTGATCAACATGAGCCACTGTAGGGTTGCTGTTGCAAAACCACAGCCCGCACTACCTAGATGAGGTATTGGGCCAATGCCATACATAAACAGATAATTGAGTGGAACCAACACCACGAGCGCCAATAGGCTAATTACCGTCACAGGGCGAGGATAACCTAAGGCTTCGGAATAGCCACGTAATGCGGCATACATCGTCACCGCAGGCATACCAAAACCAATCGCGTGTAAAAACAATCCTGCTTTCGCTTGCAAGCTTTCTGGCACACCGAGCAATGGCAACAAAAATGGCATGATCTGTAAAATCAGCATCGCGATGATGCCCAGAATAAACGCGACCCACAAAGACTGCCTGACAATCACAGGAATATTTTCTGGCGTTCTTGCCCCTTTGGCTTCAGCAACCAGTGGGGTAGTGGCAATCATGATCGCACTAAACAGCAACATGACTGGCATCCACAAACCGACACCGACCGCAATCGCAGCCAAATCATTGGCAGATAAATGTCCTGCCATAATGGTATCGATCAGACCTAATCCTGCTTGTGCAAATTGTGTGATCAGAATCGGCCACATTAAGTGAAACAGTTGTTTTAGTTCAAAGCGGAATCCCGCGACATTTGACACAAAAAATACTCATCTATAAAAGAAAATTATCGCTGTAAGGTCAACATGACCCCAACGAAAATGATGATCGCCCCAAGTAGGCGTTGCCAATTGACAGGCATTTTCTCTGTCCCGAGCCAGCCAAAATGATCTAACAATAATGACATTGCCAGTTGGCCAAAAATAATCAATCCAGATAATGTGAGAAAACCCAATTTGGGAGCAGTATAAATGCTCAGGCTAATCGCAAAACCCCCAAAAAACCCACAAAGCCACAAAAACCACGGGATTTGGCTGAATTGTTGCAATGAAGGTTTAGGCTGATTTTGTAATAAAACCATCAGCGCCAATAAAATTGTACCGACTAAAAAAGATAAAAAAGCAGCTTGTAAAGGGGAGTGGAGATAACTACGTAACTGCGTATTTAATGCCGTTTGAATCGCCATCGCAACGCCAATCCCAAGCGCTAGAGGTAAAAAGAATAGCAACTGTGAACTGATTTTGAGCATTGTTTTTCCATGTCATTATTCTTCATTTCACTTCAGTCTAAAGCAATTCAACGCGCTTCGGCACAACGAATTGCGGTAGTCATGTTACACTAATGCAGTTGTATTGCCTGAGCGTTGTTCTTGACTGGTTTACTTGATCCTACCCAAATTCCACTTTCTTTATATATTCATATGCCGTGGTGTGTGCGTAAATGTCCTTACTGTGACTTCAATTCGCATGCTGTACCCAACGGTGCATTGTCATTGGAACTTGAACAACAATATTTAAATGCATTGGTGGCCGATTTTCAGACACAGCTTGATTTTGCTCAAGGACGTAAAATTCACAGTGTGTTTATCGGCGGGGGGACGCCTTCGCTGATTTCGGCACAAGGTTATCAATGGTTATTTACACAATTACGATCTTTGCTTGAGTTTGAACAGGGCTGTGAAATTACCTTGGAAGCTAATCCGGGCACAGTGGAATATGATCCTTTTGCCGATTATTTAAAATCTGGGATTAATCGCTTGTCAATTGGGGTGCAAAGTTTCAATCAGGAGCATTTACAACGATTGGGACGTATTCATAGTTCAGCCAATGCGATTGAGGCGATCAAACTGGCAAAACAGGCAGGTTTTGAGCGTGTTAATGTTGATTTAATGCATGGCTTACCTGAACAAACTTTAGAGCAAGCCTTACTTGATTTAAAACTCGCGGTTGAAAATGGCGCAACGCATATCAGTTGGTATCAACTCACGATTGAACCGAATACCGTATTTTTCAGAACGCAACCTGTCTTGCCACAGGATGAAATCCTTGAACAGATCCAATTACAAGGTGAGCAATATTTAAAAGCACAGGGCTTTATCAATTATGAAGTTTCGGCATGGCGTAAAGAGCGACCCTCTGCCCATAATTTAAATTATTGGCAGTTTGGCGATTATCTGGCGATCGGGGCGGGAGCGCATGGCAAAGTTACCCAAGCAGATGGGATTTATCGTTTTCAGAAAACACGCTTACCGAAAGATTATCTAGCCAAAATCCCTGCTGATCATCTCCAGATGAAAAAGATTGAAGCGGATGAATTACCCTTTGAATTTATGATGAACGCCTTACGTTTAAATGAGGGTGTGCCAACCTATTTTTATGAACAGCGTACCGGTTTATCCCTGTCTGAAATAGAACCTGCCCTAAATGGTTTACGTCAGAAAAAATTACTCGTCGCTGATTCTGAACGTATTGCCTGTACGGAACAGGGACATTTGTTTTTAAATTCGGTACTTGATGCTTTTTTGTAATCTTGCAATAAAAAACACAAATCCTGAAAATAAAGAGCGTCCCTAAATCAGTGTCATTCATTCTGATTTGGGGCGCTCTCATTTTGATTATTTAGAATTTATAGGTGAATGTTGCGGTAAAGTTTCTTGGATCACCATAGACGTTATAAACGCTTTGTTTATATTCTTCATCAAATAGATTGGTCAAATTGATACGAACGTCCATATCTTTATTAATTTGATATTTTGCCATCGCATTCACCAGTGCATAGGATTTTTGTCGATCTTCCTGTAGCTGCAAAGGCTTTAGATTTGCCACTTGACTGTATATTTCACTTTGCCAATTCACACCAGCACCAAGCGTTAATTGATTGATTTTATAACTGGTAAATAATTTGAATAATTGTTTAGGAATTTCTGCTGCATTTAAGCGAATACCATTATTGTCTTTGGCATCCGTATAAGTATAGCCTGCCTGAATATTCCAGTTTGGTAAGATTTCACCTGCAACGGTTAATTCCCAGCCTTTGGTTTTCGTGTCGTTGGCTTGAACATAATAAGTCGAGCCATCTGCTTGAGTACCACCAACCACCGAGGTATCCATTTTCGACATAAAATAAGCAAGACTGGTATTCAGTAGACCATCGTAAAATTCAGATTTTAAACCAAATTCAGAGGTATTTCCTTCTTCTGGATCGAGGTAATTATTGTCAATATCTTTACGTGATGATGGGTTAAAAATCGAAGTGTAACTGGCATACGCAGATAAATAATGATTAATGTCGTAGATTAAACCTGCATAAGGTGTGAACACACCATTTTCTTTTTGTTTGTTCTCTGGGCCATTGTCACGTTCCCAATAACTCAAACGGCTACCTAAAACTAATTTTAGCGGATCAAGCAGTTGCAGATTTGCTGCGCCAAAAATCCCCAGTTGTTTTGAGTCAACATCCGTTGCCAAGTCTTTGGATGGAATATCTCCATAACTAATCGGTTGTCCATTCCAGTTTGAAATAGATGCAACGCCATTACGAGCCAGTTTAAATAAATTTTTATCGGTGAGGGTGTAGCCATTTACACCAAATGAAAGCGTATGCTCATGGTCGAATGCTGTAAATTTCCCAGTTGTATACAAGTCTAAAGAATGGACTTTAGGGGCAGTATAAATACGACCATACACAATAGACATTCGATCCTTGTCTGGATCAAAGAAAGTCGAACCTGCCACACCCACCACACGATCCATTTCCGAGTCAGAGTAGCTATAGTTTGCAACGCCTTTCCAGTTGTCATTAAACTGGTGTTCGACACCTGCCAGTATATTTAGACGCTCCGTATCTGAATAGGCGAAATCTGTTGCAGGATTATCCTTTCGGTCAAAGATGGTCTGTACTGAATTAATTACACCCGTCTGGGTTCGGGTATAAAAAGGGAATCCTTGTGCTGTTGCGTCATTGGCACGTGTTTTTTCATAAGTCAACGCACTGGTCAGTACCGTTTTATCGCTGACATCATAATCCAATGCACCGTATATGAGTTTGTCGGAAAAATCATAGCGATCTTGCCAGTTGTCTCCCTCCTGAGCGGACATGACCATTCTTCCTTTAAGATCGCCTGTTTGATCAAGTGGGCCTGATACGTCTACTGTGCTGCTATAATTGTTCCACAAACCTGCTGAAACTTGGACAGAGCCTTTTAGATCATCAGTTGGTCTTTTTCGGACTAAGTTAATACTGGCGGCTGGATTTCCTGAGCCAGTGGTTAATCCTGTTGAACCACGAATGACTTCAATTTTTTCATAAATTGCCGAATTTTCTAATGCGGCAATATCCTTGCCATAAGTTGCCCCATAAGACGTGGGAATACCATCGCGTAAATAGTTTGAAATGGAAAAACCACGAGCACTAAAGGTACGATAGCCTGCGGCGCGTTGTCCTTGTTTGAAGGCTGAAATACCTGGCGTTTGATCCATGACATCTTCAAGTGAAGTCAGATGTTGGTCTTCTATCTGCTGACTGGTAATGACTGAAATAGATTGAGGCGTTTCTTTCTGGGATAGATTGAGCTTGGTTGCACTGGTAGATTTACGCGAGGTATAAGTTGGATTGTCTGCTGTCACTGTTATCAGTGGAAGCTGTGCAGAATTAGATGTCTGACCTTGCTGTGTTGCAGTTGAATGAATTGACTGTAACTGACCAACTTCACGCGGCTGAGTTTTAGAATTAATGATGCCCCATGTCCCATCCTGACGCTTCACTAAAGTTAAGCCTGTTCCTTTCAATAATCGGGTAATCCCTTGTTCAAATGTATATTGGCCATTTAAACCTTGTGTCTTTTTACCTGCGACCAATATTGGATCATAAGAAAGTTCTGAATTGGTTTGGCCTGCAAATAGTGCCAGAGCTTGATCTAGATTGCCTGCGCGAATTTGAACAGACTGAGTCTTAGATAAAACAGGAGCTGTTTCTGCGGCTAAAGAGATTGTTGAAAAACTACTGAACAAGGTGCCTAACATGATCGAATGGATAGCGATGGTTAAAGGACTTTTAAATCGAAAAAGTGTAGTAGATGCTGCTGACATGAAGATTCCCCATAAAAATTGTCTGTGATCAAAAGATGTTCTGCTTATAGCCTTATCACCTGAGAATCAAAAACAGCTCATAGATTGGTTATTTATTTTTTATTTTGATTAACTGTATGAAATTTATAGTTTTAAAAATTATAAAGATTAAGTTATTTACAAAACGTCACATAGTATCGATAATTATTATTATTTTCTCTTTGGTTTAGCAAGATGCTTTCCGATCAGATTTTGACAAAACAACAAGTCAATCAACACATTGATGGTTTATATCGCGAACATCAATCATGGTTATATGCTTGGCTGTGTAAAAAAATGAGTAATCACTGTGATGCAGCCGATTTGACTCAGGATACTTTTGTCAAAATTATGAGCCGTTATGCTGACTATTATTATTATGAACCACGGGCGTTACTGACGACTATTGCCAAAAGCTTGATGTTTAATTTGTATCGACGCAAAAAAATTGAACAAGCCTATTTGAGTGCTTTAGCCGACGCTTATCCTGAACATAGCATTTCTCTAGAAGAGCAGATGTTATGGATCGAAACCTTATGTGAGTTATGTGACATTATCGACGCACTACCAGAACGGCAGAAGCAGGTGTTTATGCTGTCACAATTACAGGGTTTAAATTATGCCCAAATTGCACAACAACTTGATATCTCAATTTCAACGATTAAGCGTGATTTAACCCATGCCATGGCAGCTTGCTTTATGGCGATGGAATGATGCCAGTTTTAATATTTTGGCTGTTATATGAATATCCCTTTAAAGACTAAAATAGATCGTGCTAGACAGCGTGCCTATCGTGAAGCTGCTGAATGGTATATGCAGATGCAGGAACAGGCTTTTGATGCAAAGCAAAAAACATGTTTTGATCAATGGCTAGCTGCTGATGTATTGCATCAAGAGGTCTGGGCAAATGTCATCATGTTTGATGAAAAATTGGGTCGAGTTCCCAAGACGGTCATGGCTCAAACCATGCAGCAACTCAAGCCAAAACCGCAAATTGCGACTAAATTTAGCCTCATTTTGTTTGCGCTATGCATTGCGCTTTATGCGGTGCAGGGAATTCGTCAGCAAGATTATTTACCTGAGATGTTGAGTTTTGACCCCGTTGATATTTATAAAACACATATCGGGGAGCAACAACAACTAACTTTGGCCGATGGCAGCCAACTTTGGTTAAATAGTAATAGCAAGATTCGGGTCAAATACAATACCAAGCAACGCCGTATTGAGCTTGCTCGTGGTGAAATTTATATTGAAACACATCAGGATATTCAGCAGCGCCCATTTACGGTACATACCGCAGATGAAGATTTACTGGCACTGGGAACGGTGTTTAATGTGCGCCATTTAACAACCCAAACTGAACTGATCGTCAAACAGGGTATTGTGCGTACCCAACCACGTTATGCTACCGATTATCAGGATATTGCTGCACAGCATACCGTGAGATTTGATGCACAACAGATCTACCATGAAAATTATAGTGATATGCCACTACTCTGGCGACAACAGCTTTTGGTGGTACATAGTATGTCGTTAAAACAATTTATCACTGAGTTATCCCGCTATCATCAACAACAAATTGATATTGACCCTAGTCTGGAAAAAATTCTGGTTTCTGGTGCGTATTCTACTCAGGACTTATCCAGAACATTGAATATGTTGCAAACTACTTATCATTTTAACGTTGTGCATAACCAACAGAATCGCATCGCCCTACAACCATAAAAAAAAGCTATCGCATCGCCCTACAACCATAAAAAAAAGCTGAGGAAAGAGGACCCTCAGCCTATAAAAGATAGTTTGATTAACGTGTGGTATAACCACCGTTGGCAAAAATCGTTTGACCTGTAATCCACCAGCCTTCTGTCACCAGAAAACGTACTAAAGGTTCGATATCTTCAATTTTGGTAAGCCCGCCAAGCGCAGAAGCTGATTTATGATAAGCCACTGCTTCTGGTGCTTCCTGACCATAGAAAAATGGCGTATCCATTGGACCTGGTGCCACCGCAGTCACTGAAATACCGCGTTCACCAAACTCTTTAGATGCAGCGCGAGTATAATGTTCAACTGGTGCTTTTAAGCCCTCATACGTCGAATAAAGCCCTGTATATGCTGCGAGTAATGAGGTCACAATGGTACAAATTTTGCCACCATCATTGAGATGACGACCTGCCGATTGAATAAAGAAATAGGCAATTTTGGAGTTGATGTCGCTCATCGAATCGAATTCAGCTTCGGTGGTATCCACAATCGGTTTTTTAAGAACTCGGCCTACAGTATTAATGGCAATATCTATTCCACCAAAATGTTGTTTAGTTTTGACAAAAAGTTCCTCAATCCGATCAATTGAACTGAGATCTGCTTGTAGCAGAATTGCATCGATACCTAAAGCTTTCACCTCAGCCAAGGTTTTTTCTGCATCAGCTTTGCTCGATTCACTGTTGTAATGAATGGCCAGTTTGGCCCCTTGTTCCGCAAATTTACGCGAGATTAATCCGCCTAAATTTTTCGCACCGCCTGTAATTAAAACCACTTTATCTTTTAACGTTTGTGCCGCCATGATGTTCTTTCCTTTAATGGAACTATTTTTGGATATTTATTAGTCTAGTTCTGAATCATGTAACCATCAATTATGCTAATTTAGTTTCACTATTCAGAAATCACGAACAATCAGATGGATCGTTTACAGCAATTTGAAATCTTTGTAGAAGTTGCCAAAAGGGAAAGTTTTAGTGAGGCAGCATTACGGTTGGACTTACCCCGATCTACGGTGACTTCAGCCATTCAAAGTCTGGAGTCATTTTACAAAGTCCGATTGTTTCAACGAACCACACGACGGGTGAGCCTGACTCAGGATGGAAAACGAATTTTGCCCGATTGTCAAAATCTTCTCATGGATTATCAACTGCTTGGACAGATGATTCAGACTCATCATCAGGATTATCAGGGGATTTTAAAAGTGGATATGCCCAGTCGTATTTCGCATCAAATTGTGGTGTCTGCATTGCCTGATTTTTTTCAACAATATCCTGATATCAAAATTCAACTGCATAGTTCAGATCATTTAACCAATCTGGTCGAACAAGAAGTTGATTGTGTGGTGCGTGTCGGAGCACTTGAAAATAGCAGTCTGATTGCCAAGTCTGTCGGGTTATTAGCGATGGTGAATTGTGCCAGTCCAATTTATTTACAGCGCTGTGGTGTTCCGCAAACATTAGAGGATTTACAAAATCATATTATGATTAATTACCCAAGTGGCGTAGGTGAGCAACAGGGTGTCTTCTTTTACGGGCAAGAGCGGGTCAAATTAATGGCTCAATTAAGTGTCAATAATACTGAGGCTTATATTCAGGCAGCACGTTCTGGACTCGGAATTATTCAAATTCCTTATTATGATGTGCGTCAGGATCTGGAACAGGGCAGATTGATAGAAATTTTAAGTGATTACACCTGTCCTGCCTTACCTTTAAATGTGCTGTATCCTAATCGGCAGTATATACCGCGCCGTCTGGATGTATTTATGAGTTGGCTGATTCCTGTGTTGAAACAGCAGTGTTGCTTAGAGTCTTAAAACAAGACCACCTCCATGTTAGGACGTGGTCTACAAAATGATCGAGCTCTATTCAGTGATGTGATGGCTCAGGTTTAGATTTTACCCACCAGATCAATGGATGGCGCAAGCGTTGCATCACCTTCTTTCCACTTGGCAGGGCAGACTTCACCCGGGTGATTATAGACATAAACGGCTGCTTTGACTTTGCGTAGTAATTCCTGAGCATCACGACCAATACCCCCGGCATTGATCTCTACGATTTGGATTTTACCTTCTGGATCAATTACAAAGGTTCCTCGATCAGCCAGACCTTCAGCTTCAATCAGCACTTCAAAGTTTTTAGAAATGGTCCAAGTCGGATCGCCAATCATAGCGTACTGGATTTTACCAATCGCATCTGATGTATCATGCCATGCTTTATGCGTGAAGTGAGTATCTGTAGAAACAGAGTAGATCTCGACACCTAGCTTCTGAAATTCTGCATATTGATCGGCAAGGTCTTCAAGTTCAGTGGGGCATACAAAGGTAAAGTCAGCAGGGTAGAAAAATACTACAGACCATTTTCCTTTTAGATCAGCGTCAGAAATATCAATAAATTGACCATTTTGGTAAGCAGTAGCTTGAAAGGGTTCGATTTCAGTATTGATTAAACTCATTGTCTTGATCCTCTTAATGGTATGAGAAAGCTCTTAATGTGAGAACCAAGATAACGCATTTATGTAAATCGTAAAAACAGTTATTTTTTATAAAATTAATCGAATATTTAGATTTTAAATCGTATTGAATGTCATGAAATATTCATGCTGAGAAAATAAAGTATCCATAAAAAAAGCCTCAATATGATGTGTTGAGGCTTTTTAGAATCTGGTGGGTCGTCCGCGACTCGAACGCGGGACCAACGGATTAAAAGTCCGCTGCTCTACCAACTGAGCTAACGACCCTGAGCAAGCATTTAAGCCATGCTAGGAGTATCAAAACAATCAATGGTGGGTCGTCCGCGACTCGAACGCGGGACCAACGGATTAAAAGTCCGCTGCTCTACCAACTGAGCTAACGACCCTGAGTGAGGATAAGTAAACTTAAAATATTGCTTTAAGGATTTACCCGAACGCAAAAAGAAAAATTAATTTCAAAAATTGTTCAAACTCGACTGGATTCAGAGGAAAGTAAACTTTCTAACACTGTATCGTTTTGATGGAGCGTATTTTAGCAAGATCTTCAACTAACACAAGAGAAAATTGAAAAACAATCGAATAACTGTTTATAAAAAGCACGATTTTCTCTTGTTTAGTCAAAAAATATGCTAGAAACGGTATTTATACGCCTGAATGTTCTCAAAAATCTCAGCAGTTACATCACAATAGGCTTCTGCATTTGGTAACAGTACCAGTAAACGCTCATCGGTTTGACTCGGATCAAATGCCTGTTCCTTGAGTTTATTTTTCTGATATTTAAAGGTTCCAGTGGTTTCGACCACTGCTTGAACACGTAAAAATACAGGGATAGCATAGGCTGGCAAATTCTTTTTGAACTGATTGACCATTTCGGTCAAATCCTGCTCATTTAATTCTGCGCCATCGCTCAGTGTGATAGCCGCCATACCTGCTCGACCATTGGTATTTGGAATTTCAACGCCATAGACCACTGCTTCTGCGATTTTGTCATAGTCGCAAATCATATTTTCTACTTCAGTGGTCGATACGTTTTCACCTTTCCAGCGGAAAGTATCACCCAGACGATCGACAAACTGTGCATGGCGAAAGCCAATGTCACGGACCAAGTCCCCAGTATTAAAGTAAGAGTCACCTTTTTTAAACACATCTTTTAAGATCACAGACTTATTTTTCTCAGGATCGGTGTAACCATCGAAGGGGGAGCGACGAGTAATTTTACCAATGAGCAGTCCCACATCGCCTGTTTCAACTTTGATACAGTGACCTTTTTGATCGCGAATGGCTTCCCCTTTTTCTTTGTCATATTGCACAATTGCATAAGGAGTCGGAGAGAAGCCAACAGTATTGTCAAAGTTGAAAATATTGCTAAAACCGACATTGCCTTCACTCGACGCATAGAGCTCTAGGACTTCTTTTACTCCAAAACGTTGTTTGAATTTGTCCCAGATATTAGGACGCATGCCATTACCAATCATTTTCGTCACACGATGGGCACGGTCAATTTCTGAGGGTGGTGCATCCATAAGATAGCGGCACAGCTCGCCCACATAGCCAATCGCAGAGGCATTAAATTTTTGTACATCTTTCCAGAAGGCACTGGTCGAATATTTACGACGAATAGCAAGCGTAGCACTCCCCGCAATCACGCCACACCAACACACCACAATACCCGTTGCATGATAAAGCGGTAGGGTAACATACATGACATCATCAGTTTTTAAATCAAGGATATGCCCATAGGTTCCATACGCCAGTGTCCAGCGACTATGGGTGAAAATCACCGCTTTAGGTAATCCTGTAGTGCCTGAGGTATAGATATAAAACAATCCATCCTTACCCTGAACAGTATGAGTGGTCGCTGGATTGAATTTGGCAAAATGATCAATTTTTTCTGCCAGATTGACATAACCAGCTGGAGCAGAACCCACGTTTTGACGTGTGGCCTGATCTGCAAACCAATGAAAGCGATCTTCAGCAAGTTTGATATCGGCACGAATGTCATCAATACAGGATTGAACTTCCTCGCCCAAAATCAGCGCAATTGGATTGACCAGATTGATACTATGCGTGAGTACCTTACCTGTTTGAGAGGTATTGACCAAGGCACTGGTGACACCAATTTTAGCTAGACCAATAACTGTTGCGATCAGCTCGGAACGATTTTCCAGCATCACCGCAATAACATCACCCTTACACGCACCTATCGAAAGATAATAGTGTGCAATCTGGTTGGCCCATTCATTTAAATCTTGATAGCTGTAGCGCTCATCTTCAAATAATAAAGCATCACCTTGAGGATTACGTTTGACTGCTTTTTCAAAGGCAATACCCAAACCTGCTGGTGTAGATGAAGTACGCAAATAGGCTTGCTTAAGACCTGCAAGAATGTGCGGTACTTTGGGCAAAAAAGCAGGGAGGCGTGAAGCAACATTAGCAAGCGTAATGATATCGGGTTGTGCAGTCTGGCTCATATACATCCTATTATTTTTCGATCTATCCAATACAGTTTTATGACTACGGGCTACGACGACGTAGACATTAAAATGACGCAGAAGTTGTTTTAAAGGTTTTGCACTAGTGCAATCAACCTAATCTGACATAAAGTATCAAAAAAAACCTAGTCACCGAAATGACTAGGCTTTCATAACTTACATGCAATTGTGCAAATTATTCCGTAGTTGTGCTGGCCTTTTTCGGTGGACGACCACGTGGACGACGCGGACGACTTGGTTTATCCGCATCGGCAGCAGTCTCTTGAGTGGCTGATTTTTCAGTTGTTTCATCATTGGCTTTCACTTCTGATGCTTGCTCTGAAGCCGTTACTTCATTTAATTCAGCTTGCACAGGTTGAGTTTGAGCTGCGCTCGAAACGTTTTCTGATTCAGCTTTTACTTCAGGCTGTGCGGTTTCTGTCGGTGCTGTCACTTTTTGCTTAGAAACAGGTGTTGCTGTTTCAGGCTGTTGCTCAGGCGATGCGACAGTTTCAGAAACATCAGTGGCACTCGCTACGGTTTCAAAAGCAACGGCTTCGATTTCTGCGTCTTGTTCATTCACCGTTTCAGCTTTTGGCTCAGCTTGAGCTTGTTTGGCTTGCTCATGTGCTTGTTCTGCGGCAAGTTTTGCTAAACGACGACGTTCACGAGGGTCATTTGCTACACGTGTTGCAGGCGCCTCTGGTGGCGTTAATGGTAACACCTCCGCTGCCTCACTTTCTTCAAGCGCTTTCTTGCTTGGAAGTTGTGCATCACGTGTTACAGGTTTTTTGTCTTCCTCAACCGTTTTTGCTTCTGCGACCTGTGAACTGGCATATTGCTCAGTAAACTTGACCAAAGCACGATTAAACGTTGGCACAAGTCCAAACTGTTCGATCAGTACGGTACAGTCTTCACCATAGACATGGCGAATGAGGCTACCCAAAGTATAGTTAGCCAACTCAGGAATTTGTGATGGCTGTACTTTTGGTGCTGCTACTTTAGATTGCTGTGCTTCACGTTGCTGACGACGACGCATACGCGGATCATTGCTAGCACGTTTCACTTGTGAGCGAGTTTGCTCGGTCGCAACTTCAGTGGATTTAGTCGCTGCTTCAGAAGGTTGAGCTTCAGTTACAACGGCTTCTTCAACTGGATTTGCAACAGGATTTTCAGCCTGTTTTGGTGATTCCTTTGGTTCAACTTGTGGATTTAATGCCACAATTTCGCTTTGCGCTTGATCGACATTAATCACCAGTGCTGTCGTCATCATTTCATTACGTGGCGCATCAACCACATCGACTGTGACCTGTTTTGCATCATTGGCTACAGGCTTATTGGTCGTTTGATGGGCATTGTCTAATACACTTTGGTCACGGTTGCGATGTGGGCGATTTGGACGTTGCTGATTGTTACGGTCACGACGTGGTACGGCTTCTTCAGCATGTACTTCAGTTTGCGCCTGATTTTGCGTGTGGTTTTGTTCTTGTGGCTGCTGACGCTTTTGCTGACGTTTGAGTTCACGTTGCTCATGGCGTGACAGTTGGACCACTTCTTCATGAACTTGAGCAGGTTGTTGCTCTTGATTTGGCTCACGTTGTTGTGGTTGTTCACGCTCGGTACGTTCGCGCTGATCTTTGTGTTTACGCTTTTTGTTGTTGTTTGGACGATTATTTTTCTCGTCACGTTCAGTGATATTGTCACGTGCTTCCTGTTTAGCTACAGGCGTTTGAGACATATACGCATTATTGCCAGATGCCGCAACAGTGACGGTTTCGGTCACACTAGCAACGTTCACCTGACCAAATTGACCACGACTAACTGCACCACCATTCACCATTTGCTCAATCGCTGATGCTGCATTTTGGGCAGAGCGTGACTGATCAACGGTTTGGGCCTGTTTTTGTACAAACAGATTTTCTAACCATGCGCATGGGCTTGCAGCTTTAGGAGCAACCGTGGCTTGTGCTGTTGGCGCAGGTGTTTGAGCCGTAGCTTTACGTTTATTTTGCTCAGACTGAACAGGTGCAGCAGCATGACTATGATCTGCTTCTTCCAGATGCCATTCAGATGACTCGTAGCCAAGTTCCTTTTCACTTGAACGTGTCGCTTCAGTACGCTCATAGCTAGAAGGTGCAAAACCTTCAGGATTATACTGAATTTCGTAGTGAGGTGTTTCCAAGTGAGGGTGTGGCAACACGGTGACACGAACACCTGAAGTTTGTTCTAAATACACCAGACTATGGCGTTTTTCATTCAGCAAAAATGCTGCAATTTCAACAGGAACTTCAACCTGTACTTCACCATGGCGTTCACGTAGTGCAATTTCTTCCACTTTACGCATAATCGAAAGTGATAAAGAGCGTAGATCACGCACCATGCCTGTACCATGACAACGTGGGCAGACATAACCTGTGGCTTCTTCTAAAGATGGACGTAAACGCTGGCGGCTCATTTCCATCAAGCCAAAACGTGAAAGCTGACCAAACTGGATACGTGCACGATCACTTTGGGTTGCTTCACGCAATTTGGCTTCGACCATACGCTGGTTGCGGTCTTTGGTCATGTCGATGAAATCGATCACCACCAAACCACCAATATCACGCAAACGCAATTGACGTGCAATTTCTTCAGCCGCTTCAAGGTTGGTATTCAGTGCAGTTTCTTCAACATCATGCCCACGTGTTGATTTAGCCGAGTTAATATCAATCGAAACCAACGCTTCAGTCTGGTCAATGACAATTGAACCACCAGATGGAAGCTTCACTTCACGTTCATAAGCGGTTTGAATTTGACTTTCAATACCAAAGTGAGCAAACAAAGGCTCATTTAATGTATAGGTTTTTAGCTTGTCTAATTGACGCGGCATCACTGCTTTTACAAAGTTATAAGCTTCGTTATAGGCCTGTTCGCTATCAATCAGGATTTCAGAAACATCATCACGCAGGTAATCACGAATCGCGCGAGTCACCACACCTGCTTCTTGATGTACCAACATCGGAGATGGACCCGAGTTTGCTGTGTTTTGGATTTGATTCCATAAGTCGAGCAAATGTTGCAGGTCAAGCTGTAATTCTTCTTGTGAACGACCAATCCCCGCAGTACGTACAATCACGCTCATTCCACGAGGAATATTGAGTGATGCCAACATTTCTTTCAATTCTTCACGAACTGAACCCGAAATTTGACGACTAATACCGCCACCTTTAGGATTATTTGGCATGAGGACCAGATAACGACCTGCAAGTGAAATAAAGGTGGAAAGCGCAGCACCTTTATTGCCGCGCTCTTCTTTTTCCACCTGTACCAAAAGCTCAGTACCTTCGGTAATCAGTTCGCGGATATTTGAAGTTTGACGTGGGTCAGCCTTAAAGTAAGTATTGGCGATTTCGCGCATGGACAAAAAGCCCTGACGCTGCGCACCATATTCAACAAATACGGCTTCTAGAGAAGGTTCTACGCGAGTCACATGACCTTTGTAGATGTTGGATTTTTTTTGTTCGCGGGTACGATTTTCTAAGTCAAAATCGTAAAGACGATTACCAGTGATAAGTGCAACGCGTACTTCTTCAGCATGGGTTGCATTAATCAACATACGTTTCATGGGTGTGACACCTAATAGTGACTCACTCAGACAAAATGCGAACATCGATAAAGCGGACAACTGTCGGCAGTCATCATGCATCTTATTTAACCCAGATCACAAAAGTTTTTTGCTCTGGCTGCTAAATTCCCTGATCTCACGTGTAGCTTCGGTGAATGATGCTGGTGATGATGTCAGCAGTCGCGTATTCATCCCGTTTCGATTAACGGCGAGTCCTGACTTTTCACTGGCGAGTGAGCGGTGCATTGGATGATGACTTTCACTGTCACGGAGCTTGAAGACTTATCTTGTAAAGTCTTGATACGGAATGATCATCGTATCGGTGCTCGGCAGTTCCAATGCATCAACGCTTGAGCCTGAAAGGTCATGATGACGCAACGTGTCTGATGTGCATCAGTTTACGTTTAATAACCAACATTAACGGTTGGCGACATATATTTTTCAACAAACTGCATATGCAAAAGCATAATTAAACGCAACAGTTTGTCATTTTGCCGATATAATAAGCCTTCGGCGTCGGCATATTCTTTTGGGACCTTTCCGAGATTTTGATGAAATCTTGAACGAAAATCAATTTCATAAACATTGAAATATTTTTCGTTTTGGTTCACTTACGGCGGTATCCGTGCGCTGACTATATCAAACCTTGCAGCATCTGCCTATGGGCTAAATAGATGTTTCTTGTGAAATCAACTGTCTAAGTGGTTATTTTTCACTCAAATTTAATAAATAATCGGGTTTCAAATACTGTATGAATTCTACACAGCAATGGCAAAGTGTCACTTGGTTTGACGTGGACGAGCATCAAGCAGGGCAGCGCATTGATAATTTTTTATTTAGCCGATTAAAAGGTGTGCCGAAAAGTCGAATTTATCGGCTAATTCGTGAAGGACAAGTGCGGGTCAATAAAAAACGAATAAAAGCGGAAAGCAAGCTCAATATTGGCGATCAAATTCGTGTGGCTCCGATTCGTTATGAACCCAAAGATGAAACTGCTGCGCCTGTGAGTGATCAAGTGGCACAAAGCTTATTAAAGCGTGTGGTCTATGAAGATGAAGGCTTATTGGTCGTGAATAAACCAGCGGGAATCGCGGTACATGGCGGGAGCGGTGTTGCATACGGTTTGATTGAGGCAATGCGCGCCGCAACAGATAAAAAGTACTTGGAACTGATTCATCGGATTGACCGAGATACCTCAGGTTTGGTCATGATCAGCAAAAAACGCAGTACTTTAAAACATCTACAGGATCTATTACGCGAGCATAAAATTCGTAAGACTTACGCCGCCTTAGTGAAAGGTCAGGTCAGTCTGGATAAGCAACTGATCGATGCACCATTGTTACGTTATGAACTGGCCAATGGCGAGCGTCGTGTCCGTGTGTCTAAAGAGGGCAAGCCGAGTAAAACCGAATGGGTGATTGCAGAACGCTTTAAGGAAGCCACTTTGGTTTATGCTTCGCCCTTATCTGGGCGTACCCATCAGATTCGGGTACATGGTTTGAGTATTGGTCATCCATTGGTGGGTGATGATAAATACGGGCATCAAACGGTTTACACGGGCCCAGAAGCGCGACGTTTATGTTTGCATGCTATGCGTCTGGAAATTCCTGATTATCCCGTCATTGAAGCACCATTGCCTGAAGATATTCAAAGTGTCGTGGCACAGTTGAGAGCGCAAAAATGAATCGACCAGAACTGATTATCTTTGACTGGGATGGCACACTATTTAATTCAGTGGGACAAATTGTGGAAAGCCTTAAATTTGCCGCAGCAAAATATGAACAACCTTTAACAGACGAAGCTGCCCAAAGCATTATTGGTCTGGGTTTGCCTGAGGTGATGCAAACCTTGTTTCCGCAAGTTCCACATTTGCAACAGGATATCTTGGTCAGTTATGGCGAGCATTATGTGCAAAATTCTAAGCATGACGCATGGTTTGACGGCGTAGCCGAACTTTTGCAGGATTTAAGAGATCAGGGCATGAAACTGGCGGTTGCCACGGGTAAAAGTCGTCGTGGCTTAGATCGTGTTCTCACCCAGACCCAGAGTCATGAGCTCTTTGATATTACCCGCGCAGCCAGTGAAACTATGTCTAAACCGCATCCCTTAATGCTTGAAGAGATTTTGGCGTTTACAGGCGTAGATGTGCAACATGCGATTATGGTCGGAGATAGTAGTTATGATCTTGAAATGGCGATGAATATAGAGATGCCGCGTATAGGAGTGAGCTATGGCGTGCATGATATAACCGTGCTTCAACAATATCAGCCCTTAACTATTGTTGATGACATTGCGGGATTACATCATTATTTGAATCAATTGATTCAAATAAACATAGACGCATAAAATTCAAATCATTTTTTCCAGCGCTAGTTTTAGACAGGTTTAGACTCGTCTATTAACCCGATATAAAACTGGCCGCGATATTAATACAAATGGCTAAAATGGTCGTATTAAAGCCAAAAGCCAACATGGCATGGAAAATATTGAGTAGCCGCATGGGGCGGGAAGTAATCGACACATCAGCGGTTTGAGCTGAAGTACCAATGATATAACTAAAATAAACAAAATCTGGATACATCGGATCTTGAGTTTTGGGGAAATCTAAACCGTCATCTTTGCCATCAGAACGCGCCATATAAAAATCATGGGCATAATGTAAAGCAAATGCAGTATGCATAAATAGCCATGCCGAAATAATGGTTAATATGGATAAACCTAAGTGCCAATATTGAAAAGGCGTATTTTTAGTGATCGAGGAGAGTTGCATCACAATCGCAATAAGACACATCAATAGTGCCAGAATGACCAAAAGCATGATCACCCATTTACTTTCATCCTGTTTTTGAGCTTGAGATTGCATGGCAGAATGATCTGCCTGCCACATCATTTTTTTGGCATGAATGAGATATATGCCGACAGAAATATTCCAGCTCAACAAAATGATTGTTGACCAATGCCAAGTTGTGCTGAACGTTAACACTACGGCAATCACGACGCCAATGCATAACGAAATAAAAAAGTGGGGACGATTATAAATACCGCTTTTCAGCCCCTGTAATCCAGTTTTCAACCCATGTAATACAGATAACATGCTCAGGTTTCTCCTGAAAAAATCGTTTTAATTTATTTGAGTGTTAGGTTTATTGATTTTCATAGAACTGATGTGGCGACTGTGCCTGTGATATTCATCGATCATGCAGCCCTGATCATTTACTTTAGTCAGGATTTACTCAGAACAAAATACTTTTGATAGCTGTTCGAGTAATATTTTTGTATGGTTTGACGTCTGCTGCGAATTAAAATTGATAAATAAGGGTAACTTTGGCAAATCAATCGCCAATGTCGCAATCACAAGATCAGAACTGAACATGTTCTTTGCATATGCAGGTAAAATCGTGCACCAATTCTGGTGTTTTAGCTGATTGATTTTGATCAAAACATCAGTCATTTCCTGAGTATGTAGAGTAAAATCATGCTGCTGGATAAATTCGTAAATAAGTGCATATAAGCTGGGAAATTGTTCTGCACTAGGTAATACAAAATCCAGATAGCCCAAGGCATGTAAAGGAATCACTTTTTCTTTGGCGAATGGATGGTTCTTTGGCAAGACAAAAATTAGAACTTCATCGAATATTTTTTGACTGCAAATGGTCTCGGTATTGAGATTTTGATGCGTAAAAGCAATGTCGAGCTGATTTTGCATCAAGGCTTGAATATTCTGTTGTTCATCCAGATAAGTGAACTCAGTGATCAGTTCGGGGTGTTGAATACGTAATTGCGGCAGTACTTGCGGGAAAATGTGTGCCTCGGCTGTTGCTACAAAACCAATGCGTAAGCGTTGCTGTTTTGTTTTTGCAATTTGCCTTGCTGTGGCGACTGCCTTATCGGCTTGCATCAAAGTCAAACGAGCTTGCTCTAAAAAAGCCGCGCCTTCCTCGGTTAGTTCAACTTTACGTTTGGTTCGATTGAATAATTGAACACCGACATATTCTTCTAAATCTTTAATCTGTTGGCTTAACGACGGTTGAGCGGTATACAGTTTTAGCGCTGCTTTGCTAAAATTTAATTCTTCAGCAACAGTGACAAAGTATCGAAGATGTCTTAACTCCATCGAATGAATCCAAAAATATGAGCAATACAATTGGATTTGAGTATAAAGCACAAATCAGGCAAGCAGAAACAACAAGTAGAACCGATATATTTTAAACGCTAATATTCAGGGTAAAGGATCATTATAGAGACCCTTTAACAACAAATGACAACAGGAAAAGTCTTTGTAAATAAATCGAGTACCGCTATAACAACAATGAATGAAAAAATAAGAACAGGGTTTTGCGATGGCTGAATCAAATAAAATCGTGGTATATGCGGCATTATTGGGCAATCTCATCATTGCTTTGGTTAAATTTGTCGCAGCTTATATAACGAATAGTTCGGCGATGTTGAGTGAAGCCGTACATTCTGTGGTGGATACACTCAATGAAATTCTATTGTTGCATGGATTAAAACAGTCACAAAAACCGGCCAATTTTCGCCATCCTTTTGGTTATGGCCGTGAACTTTATTTTTGGGCTTTTATTGTATCTTTGCTGGTTTTTGCATTGGGTTCGATCGTTTCAATTTATCAAGGTATACAACATATTCGCCAACCCGAAGAAATGGTTTCGCCCATGATTAATTATATCGTGCTTGGCATTGCGATTATTTGTGAAGGGATATCCTGGCGAGTCGCACTGAAAGGATTTCGTAAAGAAAAGGGCTCATTGGGTTATTTTGAAGCATTTCGACGCAGTAAAGATCCGACGACCTTTACTGTATTATTTGAAGACTCTGCCGCATTGATTGGTCTATTTATTGCTTTAATTGGGATTACCGCAGCGCATTATCTAAATATGCCTGTATTAGATGGGGTGGCATCTATCTTGATCGGTGTTGTATTGGCGATTTCTGCTTTTTTATTGGCGCGTGAAACCAAAGGTTTATTAATGGGTGAAACAGCCAATCCTGAGTTGCGTGAAAATCTATTATTGATTGCCCAACAAGATCCAGCAGTTTTTTCGGCAAATGGTGTCTTGACTGAACAAATGGGCGCTCATCAGGTTATTGCATCTTTAAGTCTTGAATTTAAAGATAATTTAACTTCAGATGAGATTGAAGCTTGTGTCAATCGTATCGAAATGACAGCAAGACAGATTTATCCTGAAATTGTCGCACTGTTTATTAAACCTCAATCTAAGCAAGTCTGGTTGCAGCGAATGAAAGGTCGGTTACAAGAGAAATAAATTGAGGAGTAGCATAATTTGATTTAATCGTTAAGATGGATAAACACCCGACCCTAAACTATTGCTGTATAACCGAATTACCCTATGAAAGAGAAGCCGACATTAACGTATCAATTGCCGACTCAATCCTGCTGGACACATACATGGAGTAAACCACCATTTCGGTATGCAGATTCAGAACATGCGAGCAGCAATCACTTTCACAATCAGATTAAACGCTCTGGTGCAAAAGGATCAAAAGAATTATTACGTTGGCTTGCCACGCGTGAATCATTTACATGGCAGGTCGATATTCAGCAGGAATATGAGTCTAGAATCAATACACCAATTGGATTACCTAAGAATCGTCCTAATGCGGATATGGATGATTGGCAAGTCTGGTTTGTGGGACATGCTACTGTTTTGATTCAAATTGGCCCCTTTAATTTTTTGACGGATCCAGTCTGGTGTGAATATGCCAGTCCGTTGCAGGGGCGTGGTCCTCGTCGGGTTTGTCCAGCAGGCATTGCACTGGAGCAATTGCCGACCATTCATGGTGTGTTGCTCAGTCATAATCATTATGACCACATGGATCTGGCAACGTTACACTGGCTACACCAGAAATTTGCCATGCCGATTTATACAGGGTTGGGCAATCGTTATTATCTTTCTAAAGATTTTCATGTGATTGAAATGGATTGGTGGCAAATGATTCCGTTTCATGATGAAGTCACCATTGCCTACACCCCTGCACAACATGGTTCAGGGCGCGGCTTGCGAGATCAAAATAAGGCATTGTGGGGCGGATTTTCACTGATTACTCAAAAGGGACACTGTTTCTTTGCAGGAGATACCGCTTATTCTCCACATTTTAAGGAAATCCATGAACGCTTTGGAGATGCACGAATTGCATTGTTACCGATCGGAGCTTATGAACCTCGTCAATTGATGCATTATGTGCATATGAATCCACAGGATGCCTTGCATGCACATTTAGACTTACAAGCACATCGCTCTATGGCAATTCATTATCGAACCTTTCAACTGACGGATGAAAGCCGTGATGAGCCTGAGCAGGAGTTGAGTCATTTACTCAAAACTTCATCGAAATTTGTTAATCCATTTTATTGTATTAGAGAAGGACATAAGTTAACGGTTTAATTCATTTTTTCCTATTTTATGTGAAAAGTAAAATAAATTTTCACGAAGTGACAAGCATATTATGTTAAACGTATGCTATAAAAAATAAAAAGATCAAAAAAAGAGGTCACTTCAGTATGAAAATAATGAGGATTTTAATCATTCTCATCACGCTATTTACCAGCTTATTTCTCATCATTGGAGGAATAAGCTTAATTAGTGCAGGTGGATCGTTTTATTACCTTTTACTGGGTTTAATTTATCTAGCAAGTAGCTTTTTATTATATAAAAATAAAGTACTTGGTTTTTATTTAACGATTATTGCGTTGGTTTTGACTGGTCTTTGGGCAATTTCCGAACGCGGTTTTGCGTTTTGGCCAATGCTAGCGAGAATTATGGTTCCGTTGGGCTTGGCTTTTGTTGCGTTATATGCGTTACGAAAAGAGCATTATCATGCCAAAACGTTAGGCTTGAGTTTAGGCTCACTGGTGATTTTCATTGGGATGGCAATTGCAGCATTCTTTCCGCATGATGCCCAATATGCAAATGGCAAGTCCTATCAAGCGCATACGCCTTTTGGAATGCCTGAAAACTGGACAGCCTATGGCCGTACCAATGAAGGAACCCGATTTTCACCGTTTACCTTGATTAACCGTGATAATGTCAAAAATCTGCAAGTTGCTTGGACCTATCAAACTGGCGATAAAGGCCCTGGGGTCGATCAAAACACGCCACTACAAATCGACAACTTGCTCTATAGCTGTTCACGTAACGGCATTATTGCTGCTTTAGATGTCGATACAGGAAAATCAGTCTGGAAGTTTGATGCCAATGGTCGATCGCCTATGTGGCAACGCTGTCGAGGTTTGGGATATTTTGATGCACGTGTGGCAAGACCTCAACGTTCAATTGGGCAAGTCGCATTAACCCGTGAAAATCATCGGGCACAATGTCAGCAGCGGATTGTACAAACCACCAATGATGCACGTTTATTAGAGCTGGATTCGAAAACGGGTCAGCCTTGTCAAGAATTTGGTCAGCAAGGATATGTTGATTTGAAAGCAGGCATGGGAGAGGTCAAACCTGGTTTTTATTTTCAAACGTCAGCACCACTGGTTGCAAACGATACTATCGTGATTGGTGGATGGGTGGTCGATAATCAGGAAGTTGCTGAACCATCTGGTGTGATTCGTGGCTTTGATGCCAAAACAGGCGAACTGAAATGGGCATGGGATTTGGGTAATCCTGCGATTGATAAATTACCGCCTGAGGGGCAAACCTATACACGAGGTACGCCAAATTCATGGACGACTTTAAGTTATGATGACAAACTCGGGTTAGTTTATGTTCCACTTGGCAATAATACGCCTGATTACTATGGTAAAGAACGCCCTGAATTTTCGAATCAATATAATTCATCTTTGGTGGCATTGGATGTTGATACAGGCAAAGAAAAATGGCATTTCCAAACCACGCACTATGATCTTTGGGACTATGATTTGCCATCGCAGCCTGCATTGATGGATGTTCCAGATCAAAATGGTCAGATCGTTCCAGCGGTAATGCAAACCACGAAACGTGGACAAATCTTTCTGCTAAATCGTGAAACAGGTCAGCCAATTGCTGATGTCGTGGAAAAACCAGTACCTTCAAAAAGCCCGATTCCAGATGAAAAACCACTTTCTCCAACTCAGCCATATTCGGTGGGTATGCCAACCATTGGTGCTGATCATTTAAATGAGAAGAAAATTTGGGGTGTTACCTTATTTGACCAACTGGTATGTCGGATTCAGTTTAAAAAAATGAGCTATGAAGGCGACTTTACGCCAGTCGGGTTCAATAAAACATTGGAGCAACCTGGAAATTTAGGCGGAATGAACTGGGGAAGTGTGGCCTATGATGCTAAAAATCAGATTGCCTATATGAACGATATCCGTATTCCATCTATATTCTGGTTGGTAAAACGCGATGAGTTTGCACAGGTTAATAAAAAATATCCATCCGATGGTACAGGACATGGACCTTCACCACAGACGGGTACGCCGTATGGGATGGTCACCATGATGTGGACATCTGCCATGGAAACCCCATGTACTGAGCCACCATTTGGTACCATTAGCGCGATTGATATGAAAAGTAAACAAGTGCTGTGGCAAGTTCCAGTAGGAACCACAAAAGACTTAGGGCCTTGGGGCATCAAGTCTCATATTCCTTTAGCGATGGGGATGCCAACCTATGCAGGTACATCGGTAACTGCTGGCGGGGTGCTATTCTTTGCGGGGAGTCAGGATTATTACCTACGTGCTTATGATGCAGCAACGGGTCAAGAAATCTGGAAATACCGTTTGCCAGTGGGTTCTAGTGCCACTCCAATGACTTATGTGTCGCCTAAAACAGGGAAGCAATATATTGTGGTTTCTGTCGGTGGTGCAGCACATTCTAGCGAAGTGGGAGATTATGTGATGGCTTTTGCCTTAAATCAGTCATGATCAATTAATAGATTAAAATGTAAAACAGCCAGTAATTTTACTGGCTGTTTTATTTTAGATAAAAGATCACTCAAATAAGTTAATCTTCATCTCTAGCAATGAAACTTACAATAAACCAGGATTTCCCTGTGCAGGATCAGTGGCACGAGCTGCTTGTGCATCTGCAACAGTTTTACCCAATGCTTTTGCGACACCTTCGCCATAAGCTGGATCGCAGGCATAACAGTTACGAATATGACGATATTGGATAAAGTCTAATGCGCCACCGACATTACGTGCGGTATTGTCAAATAAAGCCTGTTTTTGTTCAGCATTCATCAAATTGAACAAAGCACGTGGTTGGCTGAAATAATCGCTGTCGTCTTTACGGTAATCCCAAAAATCTGCATCCCCATTAATTTTTAATGGTGGTTCGCGGTATTGAGGCTGTTCTTGCCACTGATGGAAACTATTTGGTTCATAGTGTGGAAGCCCACCATAGTTACCATCCATACGGCCTTGCCCATCACGGCGGTTACTGTGAACAGGACAGCGAGGAGCATTGACTGGAACCTGAATGTGATTGACACCTACGCGGTAACGATGTGCATCAGCATAGTTCACCAAACGTGCCTGTAACATACGGTCTGGAGAGTAGCTGATACCAGGAACTAGATTACTCGGTGCAAAAGTCGCTTGTTCAACATCTTGAAAATAGTTTTCAGGGTTGCGATTCAGTTCAAATTCACCGACTTCAATCAGTGGATAATCGCCATGTGGCCAAACTTTGGTTAAATCAAATGGATGGTATGGGACTTTTTCCGCATCAGTTTCGGGCATAATTTGAACACATAATTTCCATTTTGGAAAATCACCACGTTCAATGGCATTAAACAAATCAGATTGACTACTTTCGCGGTCTTTACCAATGAGAGCTTCGGCTTCAGCATCGGTTAGGTTTTTAATGCCTTGTTGAGTGCGGAAGTGAAATTTAACCCAGAAGCGTTCGTTATTGGCATTGATAAAGCTATAAGTATGGCTACCAAAACCATGCATATGACGATAACCATCTGGAATACCACGGTCAGACATTACGATGGTAACTTGGTGAAATGCTTCAGGTAAAAGTGTCCAAAAATCCCAGTTGTAAGTAGGATTACGTAAGTTGGTTTTAGGATCACGTTTAACTGCTTTGTTCAGATCAGGAAACTGGCGAGGATCACGGAAAAAGAAGACCGGCGTATTATTTCCCACCATGTCCCAGTTACCTTCTTCGGTATAAAACTTTAAGGCAAATCCACGAATATCACGCTCTGCATCAGCTGCACCACGTTCACCTGCCACGGTAGAAAAACGGGCAAACATTTCAGTTTTTTTACCAATTTCACTGAAAATTTTAGCGCGGGTATATTGAGTGATGTCATGAGTTACAGTAAATGTTCCAAATGCACCTGAACCTTTGGCATGCATACGGCGTTCTGGAATGACTTCACGGGCAAAATTGGCTAACTTTTCATTGAGCCAGAGATCTTGAGTAAGAAGAGGGCCACGTGCACCTGCCGTCATACTATTCTGATTGTCTACAACAGGCGCACCTGCATCAGTAGTAAGGTGGGTGACTGGACACTTTAGTTTATCGTCACTCATTTTAATTCTCCATAAACAGGGTCTTGTGATTAAAATTCTAATAATGTCATGGGTATAGCAATACTATATAACTAACATTCCCAACCTTAAATGACATTGGATATTTTGTAAAAAATAATCGAATCTGTGATGCCTGAGGTCAATATCTTATGCAACATAAAAGCGCTGTATTGCAATGTGATGAATCGACTTAAAGAGGGCAACCATTCCATGTAAATGATTCATGCATTTAACATACGCTGTATTTTGTACAATGTAAAAACGATTAAATTTATTTTTATAAGAGATAAAATCGATTATTATCAAGATGTTTGGATAAATCCATAAATGGCGATTTGAATATCCTGTTCAAGGCGTTCCCAGTCAGTTATTTGATCGTGTTGCGAAACCATCAGCGTTTGGGAAATAAAACCATAACTAATACGATGAATATTGAGTGCAAGCCATTCAACATCCATCAGCACATGTTCGGGATGTTGCTTTAGCACAAAACACCACGCCTCTACGTGTTGTGAATAATGCTTCTGATAAATCTCGGTATTTGAAATTTGTCGTTCCAGAAGAAATAATTTCTTCCAGAGAGGGCCGTGTTCAGCAATCCGTTCAAGCTGTAAGTGGATCAATGCCTGAATATAGGTATTCAAATCGGGACTTGGTTTGAGAGCTTTTTCAGACGCTTGCTGTAGAGACAGTGCATTACGCTGTACATAATGATGAATGGTTAGCGCGAGTAGATCTTCTTTTTGGCTGAAATATTCATAAAAAGTGCCGAGACCAACACCTGCCAGATCGGTAATTTCCCGAATCGTGATTGCACTCGCTTCTTTCTCCAGTAAAAGCTGAACAAAACTATCCATCAGTGCATCCTGAGTAAATCTGGCTCTCGACTGCTTGGGCTTTCTACGTACTTTGATACTGGTGATTTTCATAAATTAAATCCGAACACTTCAGGTCTGATTTGTTCCTATACTGTTATAAAAAGAATCAAGGATAAGCAATGAATACAAGGATGATCCATCAGATCGAAAATCAGTTTGATGAGCTACAGAACTATAACTTATATCGAACCGATCCTGTTTTACAAGAAATCCTGATGCGTTATGGCAGTCAGGATCAAGCGTTGCTTGTAGAATTGGGCGAGAAAGTCGGTACTACTCAGGCCTATCTATGGGCTGATCAAGCCAATCGACATACGCCTGAATTACACGCCTTTGATGCGCGCGGTCGTCGTATCGATAATCTGGAATTTCATCCTGCATGGCATGCGTGGATGAAGTTAAATCGTCAATATGGCGTACATGCGCATCCGTTTATTGCGGCGCAGTCTAAGACAAACTGGGTCGACTGGGCTGCGCGGTTTTATCTCAGTGGACAAGTGGAATGTGGAAATTTATGTCCAAATGCCATGACTTTAGGCGCTATTCCTTTATTACAGCGTGAACCCAAGCTATGGCAGCAGTTAGGAGAAAAGCTGTTATCGACAAACTATGATGAGCGTGATGTGCCCATTTCAGAAAAATCATCGATCTGGATTGGCATGGGCATGACTGAGAAACAAGGTGGCTCAGACGTTCGTGCCAATCAAACTTTGGCAAAACCGATTGCAAGGTCTGGTCGGGGGCAGGAATATTTACTCACAGGGCACAAATGGTTTTTTTCAGCCCCGATGTCGGATGCACATTTAGTGGTTGCACAAACCCCTGAAAATGGATTGGGTTGTTTCTATGTGCCGCGTTGGTTAGACGATGGCACAAAAAACAGTGTGCATATTCAGCGTCTTAAAGACAAAGTCGGCAATCGTAGTAATTCAAGCAGTGAAGTTGAGTTTCATGATGCATGGGGCATGATGATTGGAGAGGAAGGGCGAGGTATTCCGACCATCATAGAAATGGCAGCATATACTCGGTTGACCTGTGTGGTGGGGAGTTCTGCCATTTTGCGTCAGGCTTTTGTGCAATGTCTGGCTTATACGCGTCAGCGCAAGGCATTTGGCAAAGTCCTCGCTGATCAGCCTTTAATGCAGGCTGTTTTGACAGATTTGGCATTAGAAAGTGAAGCAGCAGTCCAACTCAGCATGCATTTAGCTGCGAGTTATCAAGATCAGAATGATCTGTCACAGGCATGGGCGCGTATCATGACCCCTGCTGCAAAGTTCTGGATTTGTAAGCTAGCCGTTGAACTGACAGGTGAGGCGATGGAAGTGTTTGGTGGTAATGGTTATGTCGAAACTGGAATGATGGCACGACTATTTAAAGAAGCACCTGTCAATTCAATTTGGGAGGGTTCGGGTAATGTCATGTGTCTGGATGTATTACGCGCGATTCAACGTCATCCAGCATCGATTCAGACTTTATTTGAATCTTTTTATGACGTGACCTCGCAGGTGCCACAACTGCACAATGAAGTTAATGAACTGTTGGATGTTTTGAGACAATCGCCTGAACAACTGCAATTTATGGCAAGAAGTTTTGTGAGTCGTTTAGTAATACTTGCTCAAGCCGTATTATTAAAACGTTATGCACCTGATGACGTTGCAAATACTTTTATCCAGTCGCGTTATAGTATGTTTCATGGTCGTGTGACAGGATTAATTTTAATGCCAGAAACAGATCCAGCAGCAAGAGTAGTACAACAGATATTAGAGCGTAGCTTACCAATCTAAAAAACGCTCAATTGAGAATCTAAGATAAAAATAAGGGCACAATCGATGTGCCCTTATTTATCAGAATCTTAGTTGGGTCAATTTAAACGGATAAACGATTGGATTTAACCATATCGCCCAAACCATGCTTTTTAAAATAATATTCCATCCAGCTTTTAACCATCAACGGATTATTCATTTTAACCACTTCACTCAGTAACTTTTCTGCATCACTCATGGGTACGTGGCAAATGGCTTTACGTACCCGTAAAATATTACTCGAACTCATGGAGAGTGTATTGAAACCCATGGCCATCAATAGAATCGCGGAGAAAGGGTCTCCCGCCATTTCGCCACAAATACTCACAGGCTTTTCATATTTATGGCATTCTTTCACCAGACGTTGCAAAGCACGTAATACCGATGGATGAAAATGTGAATACACGCTAGAAACGCGAGGGTTATTACGGTCAACCGCCAGTAGATATTGAATCAGGTCATTTGATCCCACAGAGAAAAAGTCGACCAATTCTGAAAACTCATCGATCTGCAACAGTACGCTTGGAACTTCGACCATAATCCCAATTTTGGGTTTGGTAATTTTAACCTGTTCTTCTTCCTGTACGGCAATCCAGTCGCGTTCCAATAAATACAAGACTTCTTCGACTTCGCTGACGCTCGTCACCATAGGCAATAAAATATGCAGGTTATTTAAACCAATGCTCGCTTTGAGCATGGCGCGAACCTGCGTCGAGAAAATCTCTGGATGATCAAGGGTAAAGCGTAAACCACGCCAGCCCAGTGCCGAGTTTTCTTCCTCAATACTAAAATAAGGTAGGTCTTTATCTGCACCAATGTCCAGTGTGCGCATGGTCACAGGTTTGTTGGCAAAGTGACTGAGTTGTTGACGATACATGGCGCGTTGTTCTTCTTCGCCTGGAAAGCGATCACGCAACATAAATGGAATTTCACTGCGGTACAAGCCCACGCCTTTGGCACCACGCTGAACACCGCGAACCACATCAATCATTAAGCCTGTATTGACATATAAACGGACTGCAACACCATCAGGCGTAATGGCATCGCGGGTTTCGTACTGTTTTAAATCTTTGGCGATTTGTTCTTCTTCTTTTTGAATCTCTTTATAACGTTGGCGCATCCGTCGTGGGGGATTGATAAAAACACGTCCCTGATAGGCATCGACAATCATCTCTGCATCATCAAGCGTGTTAATTGGCAGCTCAGTGACACCAACCACGGTTGGAATGCCCAATGCACGTGCCACAATCACCATATGTGAATTTGCCGCGCCTTCTGTGGTGACAATGGCAGCAATATTATCGACAGGCAGTTCTACCAGTGCGGCTGTGCTGATTTCTTCACCAATAATAATACTGTCTGGGCTAATTTCACGATGACTAGAATCGGCTTCCTGTAATGAGGCCAAAATCCGTCGCCCAAGATCTTTTAAATCTGAAACGCGTTCACGCAGATAATCATCTTCCATTTGCGCAAACAGACTGATGTGTTTATCAATCACACGGCGTACCGCACCTTGCGCCCAGTTTCCTGCCCGAATCAGTTCCTTAATCTCGGCAGGCAGCGCATTTTCATCCAGCATGCGTAAAAATACGCTAAAGAGTGCGCGTTCTTCTGACATCAGTGAATCTTGCATCTTTTCATCAAGCGATTGAATTTCAGTGCGTACTGAAAGAATGGCTTGATCTAGAAGTTGTAATTCATCACTGATATCTTCGGCTTCACGATCAGGAACGGCTGCCAAGTCCGCAGGAGGATAAAGCACAATCGCCCGACCTAAGGCAATACCTCCCGCGCCAGAAACACCTTGAAAGGTCTTATAAGCTGCGCCTGAGGTAGGCTTGCGAAAGACATCGATATTACCCACCGCATGGGCATGTGCAATCACCCCCGAAAGTTGAGCGCACAATGTCACTAAAAACGATTCTGCTGCTTCACTAAAATCCTGAGGTTCTTTATTTTGAACCACCAATACACCCATCACCTTACGGCGATACATGACGGGTACGCCAAGAAAGGAGTGATAAATTTCTTCACCTGTTTCAGGTAAATAGGCAAAGCGTTCGTGTTTGGAGGCATTTTCCAGATTGACAATTTCTTCGCGCTGTCCGACCAAGCCGACCAAACCTTCACCGACATGCAATGAGACATTGCCGACAGAATCTGGATTGAGACCTTTGGAAGCCATGAGTAAATAACGCTGATTGCGTTCATCCAGTAAATAGATAGAACAGACATCAACTTTCATGGCTTCGGCGACTTGATTCACCATAATGTCCAAAGATTCATGCAAACTCACCGACGCATTGATCTCCTGAACAATCCGTCTTAAGGTGTCGAGTTGCATGTTTGACATGAATATATGCTCCAAAAAATGAATCGCGCTTAGTGATGTTATAACAGCACTCAGTCAAAAAATCACTTGCTAAAGAAGTGATTTTTCAGCCGATTGTTGTTGCGGCAATAACATACATAATTCCATCATGGCTCTGCGGTAAACATCACGTTTGAAGTTCACTACTTGACCCAGTGGATACCAATAGCTGACCCATTGCCATTCATCAAACTCGGCAGGGTCAGAGAGGTTTAACTGAATATTGCCCGCAGGAGCGGTGAGTTTCAGTAAAAACCATTTTTGTTTTTGTCCGATACAGACAGGATCTGAGTCCGGTCGAATGTATCGGTGTGGCAAACGATAACGCAGCCAACCTTTGGTTTGCGCAATAATCTGGACATGTTCAGGCAAGAGGCCGACTTCTTCTCTCAGCTCACGGTAAAGTGCCTGTTCAGGGGTTTCTCCAAACTGGATTCCTCCTTGTGGAAATTGCCAAGCATTGTGACCAATGCGTTTTGCCCATAAAACCTGTCCGTTATCATTTGCCAAAATGATCCCGACGTTGGGTCGGAAACCTTCAGAGTCGATCATTTGGCTACCTAAATTTTATCAATATCGTTGACTTTGAAATCGGGGGCGGTCACTCTTGAAGCCCAGCGCGAAAAGATCAAAGTAAAATGCATTTAAATTGCTATGATCTTAACGAATTTCTATCGACTAGCGGAGATAGATTTACATTTTTTTTCTTAAATTTCAGTTTTAACGAGTATTTTCATGAAATTGGCTTTGTTTGATCTTGATCACACCTTACTCAATACAGATTCTGACCATTCTTGGGGAGAGTTTTTGGTCAATGAAGGTTTGGTCGATCCCGTACATCATCGTCAGATGAATGATCAATTTTATGAAGACTATAAAGCTGGGCAACTTGACCCGATTGCTTATAATGAGTTTGTTTTTCAGTTTTTGACGCGGCATGACAATGCCTATTTAACCGAATTGCATCAGTTATTTATGCAAAAGGTGATTCGCCCACAAATGCGTCCACAAGGTTTTGTGGCGATTGAACATCATAAAGCCTTGGGGCATGAGATAGTCGGAATTACCGCGACCAGTGATTTTATCACTGCGCCTATTTTTCGTGAGTTTGGGATTACAAACATTATTGCCACCAATGCCGAAGTGGTCGAAGGCGCTTATACAGGCAAGGTCGCAGGATTGCCATGTTATCAACAAGGTAAATTACTTCGTCTGGATCAATGGCTGGATGGGCGTCAAGTGAACGAATCTTGGGCGTATTCAGATTCGATTAATGATCGGTTCTTATTGGAATATGCAACCCATGCCATTGCGGTAAATCCAGATGATCGTTTAGAGAAGTTGGCGCAAGAGAAAGGATGGGAAGTTCAAGATTGGTCGATTTAAGTTTTCAGTCTAGAGATAGGTTTAGTTTGTACTTTGATTAAACAAAGAGTCTCTACATTTTTAGATTTGGGTCGAGGTTGTCTATTTTTATGTATATCTTACTTTTCAAAGATGAGATGAAAAGTAACAAAAATCTTTTGCTGGATTGACGGTGCATCCCTGCAACCGCAATCCAGCGTGGCGACATCCATGTCGCCTGTCACGATGACCCTCATGGGTTAAGCATTTTATTTCCTATTCATTGATACGTTCCCAAAATGTCACGTCCGATAAAGTGTGTTGGAACTTATGTGCAGTTTCTCGAATCACAAAGGGAACTTTTTGCGATGGTGCAATCAAACGAAAATGTTGATCTAATAGCGCATGTAAGCCATCCAGTGTAGTGAAATTCTCGCCGTCTTTTTTAAATCCACCAATCCATTCTTCGCGTGGGGTATGCTCTTCTAGCCACGTGTAAGGTGAGGCAAGCATCAGCACACCGCCAATGTTTAAACGTTCATGAATTTGCTTTAAAAATTTACTTGGGCTATATAAACGATCTATGAGGTTAGACGCGAAGATAAAGTCATAAGCGGTAAAATGAGGTTTGAGATTACAGGCATCTCCTTGATAAAACTCAACCCGACTTTGAATAGATTCAAGACCTAAATCACGTAAGGCACAGGACTTATAGTCGACTAATTCACCTTCAGTGGTCAGGGTGTAACGCAAAGTTTCTCCTTTGGCGAGTTGTACACCATGTTGGATAAAACGTGCTGAAAAATCGATACCCGTTACATGTTCAAAATGTTGAGCTAATTCAAAACTCGCGCGACCAAGCGCACAGCCGATATCGAGTGCTTGTATTTTGGGGCGATCTCCCAAGGTTTGAATGGCTAAATCAACCAGTGCTTTGGAAAAGTTTTTGATCCCAAAATATTCGTCGCCATAATGAAATTCGGCATATTGGGAGAGCAACTGGTCTGTTTCATAGTGGGAGTCTGGATGTATAGCATTTTGTTCGGAAACCACGTAGCGAAATCCTGCATGTTGGAAAAAATGACGGCGAAATGCGTATCGGGAAGAAGACAAACTTTCATTCCCACAAGAAATCCACGAACCGCCTTTAATTAAGTTGTGCCGCCCATCGAAAGTGGGCGTAGTAAAATCGTCATAAATCGGATGAACATCAAAACCTTCAAATGGATAAATCGGGGTTTCTGTCCATTGCCAGACATTACCTCGCACATCAAAAAAATCGCCATGTTGAAATTGATTAACTGGGCATGAAGATGCGCCGTAGTCCAGATGTAAATTGGAGTCGGCAGGATGTTCATTGAGTTCGTTTAAACCTGCAATATCATACAAACGATACCATTCATCCTCTGTCGGTAAACGAACATTTAAGCCACTCGTTGTTTTTTTCCAGAGACAAAATGCTTTAGCTTCATGGTAGTTAACTTCGACAGGCCAATCCCAGCGCATGGGTACCTCTTCGGTCATCAGGCGTAAAAACCAACCCTGTTTTTTCTTGATCCAAAAAGTAGGATGACTTGCTTGGCTAAATTCTAGCCAAGATCGACCTTCTTCAAGCCAGTATTCTGGGGTTTGATAGCCTTGCGCTTCAACAAAATTTAAATATTCCTGATTACTGACCAGATATTTTGATGCTTCAAATTCCTCAATCTCGGCTTCATGTCGCCCGTATTCATTGTCCCAGCCATAGTAAGCGCTGTCTTTTTGTTTATTTAAACAGACTTGACCCGCAGGCACTTTCATCAAGGTATTTTTGGGTGGATTGTGGCTGTGCTGATGGGGGCGCCAAAAGGGATGGGATTTTACAAAATCCAGATCATGTTGGCGAATTAAAACCGAAGAGGTTTCCAGATGAATCCGTTCATGTTCAATCCCCATGATGATCGCCCACCACGGATGATTCCAGTCTATAGGCATGGTCAGTGGTGCATGTTCGATTAAATCTAATATGAGGTGACGGACTTTATCGCGATAGGCTTTGACTTGTTGGGGCGTTGGCCATTCATAATGGGTATCATCCAGATCATCCCAACTCATTTCATCGACGCCGACCGCAAACATCGACTCCATTTTCTGATCAACACGCTGTTCAATCATGCGGGTCAATAACAGCTTATTCACAAAAAAAGTCGCAGTATGCCCGTAATAAAAAATCAGGGGATGGCGTAAGGAAATTGGTTTTTTATAAAACGCCTCATCACTCGCCAGACATTCAAATAGGCATTCATAAGTATCAAAAGTATTTAAGAAATAATCTCGTAAAATCACGCGCATGCTGGCACTGTCATGATCACGTAAATTGGGTGTCCGTAGCAATTTCGGACGAGTACTGTTTGCAGACGTATTTTGACTTAAAACTTCAGGTGTTTTGATCGCACAAGTGGCTGGGGTTGGATCATCAGTATTTTGTTCGCTGGCTAATTTTGAAGTTTCGATCAACATGCTGGGGCTCCATCTTGGCAGGCTATCATTCGATTTTTATTTAGCTTCACCATGCTTTGATATTTCAGTACTTCGATATTTCAATCATATTGATTTGTTATTCTTGAATAGGAATAAGGCATGGCTTAAGCACCAACTTACTCCTATTTGTCTTTAAGTTTTTTATAGTTCAGTAAACAGCGGTAAATCTGGGTTACATAGGTCTCAAAGATTTATTGTGTAAAAGATTCATTATGTAAATGACATTGTACGAAATGAATAAGCGCTTGAGCTGCTTTGGATTGACTACGTGATGGATGCCAGACCATGCCTAATTGTCGATGTAGTTCCATATTTAGATCGAGTTGCTGCAAGTCCTGATTCACCAGCGTTTTAGGTAAAACAGACCAACCTAAACCAATCGAAACCAGCATTCGAATGGATTCAAGTGGATTATTACTCATGGTGATTTTGGGTTTGAGGCCATGTTTTTCAAACTCAGCTAAAGTGATTTGACTGGTATAGGTTTGTGCAGAAGGCAACAGACTTGGATAATTCAGTAAATCTTCAAGGGTTAGATTTTTTTGCTGTGCCAATGCATGAAATGGTGCTGCTACAAAGACGAGTGGATCTGTCCAGACATTCATATAGCTTAAACGTTCATCGCCTTGCGGGGGAAGTGTTAAAAAAGCGAGTTCCAGATCACCTGCCAAGACTTGTTCATGTGCCTGTTCAGAATCTACAAAATGCACATCCAGTTTTACATTTGGAAACTCTTGTACATATTGTTTTAAATAATAGGGCAGATGATGCAAGCCAATATGATGGCTTGTCCCTATTTTTAAACGACCTTGCACCTGATCATGTTCATGGCTGAGTGTGTAATGAATGTCGCCAAGTTCATTCAGCCAGTTTTTGACTCGTGGTAACAAGGAGTGCGCTGCATGAGTGGGTTGTACGCCACGACCTGCGGACTCAAATAATTTGACTCCAAAATACTCTTCTAGACTATGGATTCGTTTGGTGACAGCAGGTTGGGTAATAAACAACTGTTCGGCAGCCAGTGAAATTGAACCTGTTTGCATCACTTTTACAAAGGCTTCAAAGGCGGCGAGATTCATGCGTTGCAACTCATAACAGTTTTTTGTATCAAATCTATTATTAAAAATAATCAAGAATAAATCAAAGAATGATTGTGTTGAGTCAATTTGACTTTGCTAGATGTTTAGGGAGTGCTTTATGATCATCTCTTAACCTTGATTCTGATAAATAAATATTACGATGCTACCAATAAAATTAAAGGGGCTGTAGTAGATAAGCTTAAATATCTGTCCAAATGAGTAGAGTTTTTAGCTGCTCTTTTGGACTGCCATAGTTGAATCGAAATCTTGCGAAGCAGTGCTTCTCATCTTTAATAAACAATATAAAGGCATTTCGGTCAATACCATTATATTTTCTTAGTACTCGTTTTGCTTGATTCCAGAAATTTTCAACACCATTGATATGATTTTTATCCTCAACAAATTTTTCTGAATGATTGATTCTATGATGGCTAAAATCACTGACATCAAGGGCATTATAACTACGATAGCTATCTGTATAAACAATGCTATCTGGAGCAATTTTTCTAGTAATTATTGGCAGTAAGGTTGCTGTCTTTGTATCTGGAACAATCTTGACGTAAACTTTGCCACCACGTTTAAGCATACCAAATACAGCTACTTTTCCCACAGCTCCACGCCCACGTTTTCCCTTACGAACACCACCAAAATAACTTTCATCTAGCTCAATTTGTCCCTCAAAAACCTCTATGGCATCTTGGTCAAGATGATACATGATGACTTGGCGTATTTTCCTATAAAACAAAGCAGCAGAATTAGGTTGAATACCGAGTAAATCTGCTGCTGTTCTAGCGGTTACCTCTGCAATAAAAAACTCAAGTAGTTTTCTTTGAGTTTTTTTACTTAATTTACATCTAGTTATCTTCATAAAAGTAGACTATCACACTTCTAATCTACTACAGCCCCAAATTAAATACTATGACAGGAACAATTCAGAATATTCAGCATATCAAGAAAGACCACATCATTTGGAAAGAACCGAATCCAAGACTTCAGGATTTGACACGACAACATCAACGGAATCGAAGTTTTAGTGCCGATCAGTTTTCAGCACAGCTTGATGAAGTCATCATTTTTGGCACTTTTACCCAATTCGTGGTGGAAGATAATGAACATGTCGAGATGATTGTGAGTGATGAAGATTATAATGGTCTTCATGCCAAAAAAGTGATTGTATTGAAATCAAGCGCAGGGATATTGCATATTGACCCCACACTGGCAGAATCCTATGTTCAACGCTATCCAATAAATATACCTTTTTGGATTCATATTTTAGCAGTGATAATTTTTACTGGTATTGTAGTTTATTTTCAGACTTGGCAAAGTTTGAAAGGTGCCATATTTTTGATTGTAATGATGTATTTAGTAGTTGGATTTTTCTTATTACAAAAAACAGGTTACAAACAAGATAAATACAAACGCTTTGAATTACGTAAAGCTGTTGATAATCATCCTATGTTACAAGGCTATTCTTTATCAAAATTACAAAATGATCAGTATTATTATCGAACAAAAGAATTTGTGATTAATTTAAAAAAGTTAGTTTAGCACCTTATTAATTCCAAAAAGTTTATTAATTTATAAAAATGATAAATTAGTTTTATGGAAAACATTCGCTATAATCAAGATAAGATTAGCATTACCCAGTCCAATGGCAAGCACGGTGGAGAGCGACGACATGGCAGGCAATACCCAAGGCGCAAAAACTTTATATGACAAATTATGGGATGACCATTTGGTCTCACAACGAGACGATGGTTCAAGCCTCATTTATATCGATCGTCATTTATTACATGAAGTGACCAGTCCGCAAGCTTTTGAAGGTTTACAACTTGCAGATCGTAAGCCTTGGCGTTTAAGTGCCAATATCGCAACGCCTGATCATAACGTTCCAACCTCAAAAAAAGAACGTGAGCAGGGGATTGCGGGTATTGAAGATGATACTTCACGTATACAAGTACAAACCCTTGATGATAACTGCAAAACTTTCGATATCGTTGAATTTGGTATCAATGATATTCGTCAGGGTATTGCGCATGTGGTGGGGCCTGAACAAGGTTTAACTTTGCCAGGAATGACCGTGGTATGTGGTGATTCACATACTGCAACACATGGTGCATTTGGTTGCTTGGCACACGGGATTGGAACATCAGAAGTTGAGCATGTCTTGGCAACCCAGTGCCTTGTTCAAAAGAAAATGAAAAACATGTTGGTACGTGTCGATGGCACTTTAGGCAAAGGCGTCACCTCGAAAGATGTGGTCTTGGCAATTATTGGAAAAATCGGGACTGCGGGCGGTACGGGTCATGCGATTGAATTTGGTGGACAAGTTTTCCGTGATATGTCGATCGAAGGTCGTATGACGGTCTGTAACATGGCGATTGAAGCGGGTGCGCGCGTGGGCATGGTGGCAGTCGATGATAAAACCATTGAATATGTGAAAAATCGTCCGTATGCACCAAAAGATGAACAATGGGATCAAGCAGTCGCCTACTGGAATACTTTACATTCTGATGACGATGCACACTTTGATACAGTGGTTGTTTTGCAGGGTGAAGAGATTGAGCCACAAGTATCTTGGGGCACTTCACCTGAGATGGTCATTCCAGTATCGAAAGCTGTTCCGACATTGGAACAAGCCAAAGATGACGTACAACGCAATGACTGGACACGTGCTTATCAATATATGGGTTTAACTGCGGGTCAGGCATTGGAAGATATTCAGTTAGATCGCGTCTTTATTGGTTCATGTACCAACTCACGGATCGAAGATATTCGTGCAGCAGCAGAAGTCGTCAAAGGTCGTAAAGTGGCTTCAAGCATTAAGCAGGCGATGATTGTGCCGGGTTCAGGGTTGGTTAAACAACAGGCGGAGCAAGAAGGTTTAGACCAAATTTTCTTGGAAGCAGGTTTTGAATGGCGTGAACCAGGTTGTTCAATGTGTTTGGCTATGAATGCAGATAAGTTACAACCGGGCGAGCATTGTGCTTCAACGTCAAACCGTAACTTTGAAGGACGTCAGGGCAATGGTGGACGAACGCATTTAGTCAGTCCAGCGATGGCCGCAGCAGCCGCAATTGCGGGTCATTTTGTTGATGTTCGTTCATTCTAAGGGAGCAAACCATGAAAAAATATACAATTGAACAGGGTATTGTTGCACCTTTGGATCGTGCCAATGTCGATACCGATTTAATTATTCCAAAACAGTTTTTAAAATCGATCAAACGTACAGGTTTTGGCGATAACTTATTTGATGAGCTACGCTATTTAGACGAAGGTTATTTGGGACAGGATATTAGCAAGCGCCCTAAAAATCCTGATTTTGTTTTAAATAAGCCACGCTATCAAGGTTCAACCATTTTATTGGCACGAACCAACTTTGGCTGTGGTTCAAGCCGCGAACATGCACCGTGGGCATTAAATGAATATGGTTTTCGTACCGTGATTGCGCCAAGTTATGCGGATATTTTCTTTAATAACTCGTTTAAGAATGGGATGTTGCCTGTAATTTTGCCAGAAGATATTGTAGATCAGTTATTTAAAGAATGCGCTGCAAACGAAGGATATCAACTGACTGTTGATTTAGCGGCGCAGGAAGTACGTACACCATCGGGTCAGGCATTTACATTTGAAATTGATTCGTTCCGCAAGCATTGTTTGTTGAATGGTTTGGATGATATTGGCTTGACCCTACAAAATGCCGACGCAATTCGTGCATTTGAAGCGCAGGCCAAACAGTCACGCCCTTGGGTATTTCAGGAGTTGCAGAAGTAAATAGGAGAGCGGTACTTTTTAAAGATAGCAATAGCATAGAAGCTCAACTCTTGTTACCATGCAGGCTAAAAGATGTTGAAAAACTTTACTCTGAATAAGGTTGGGCTCTGACAATGAAGAGGACATTTCTCCATAGTGTGATGCTTGGAATATGCTCAGTTGCACTGAGTGCATGTCAAAGCACAAACACAGTTGTTGATACATTACGTATTAAACAAGCGGGGATAGGAAATACTCGGGCCAATGCTTCTATCTATTGTGCTGGTGTCAAACATTGTGAGTTTGAGCGTCTAAATACAACGCCCATTATGGATGCAAATAGTCATCGGGTAAGTTCGGAAAGTCTTGAGCAGGGCATTGTCCGCTTACAGGGTTCTGTTTTTAGCTCACATAATGTCATGTATTTGTCTGTACCCGCAGATCAATATGAATTAGTGATTCGTTTCTATCCTATTTCACCTGATCGTGCTGAAACTTTTCATGTGATTCATCAGTTTAAATCGAATCAGCACTATACCTTTAAAATGTACCGTGATCGCTCCAAACATACAGGCGGAAGCTTACTCAATGTGTCTGCACCAGAGCCGTTATGTGTCGCAATGGAAGAGGGTCAGCGTACCATTCGCCGTTTTTGTCGTCCTTTTAACGCTGTGACAGGTTTGGGTGAGTTTGTAGAGCAAAAGGTTTAATGACCCATCAGCAAATTGGCTGATACAGTGAAAAAATGGAAAGAAGAAATGTCGAAACAAATTTTAATTTTAGCGGGTGACGGTATTGGCCCAGAAATTATGGCTGCCGCTGAAAAAGTATTAACTTCAGTCAATCAAAAATTTAATTTAGGTTTGAGTTGGGAACATGGACTGTTAGGTGGTTCTGCGATTGATGCACATGGTGAACCGTATCCTGCGGTCACTTCGCAACAAGCCAAAAAAGCCGATGCAATTTTACTTGGTGCAGTCGGTGGGCCTAAGTGGGATACGATTGAGCGCTCGATCCGTCCAGAACGTGGCTTATTAAAAATTCGTAGTGAATTAAACTTATTTGCAAATTTACGCCCAGCGATTCTTTATCCGCAATTGGCAGATGCTTCAAGCTTAAAACCAGAGATTGTTGCTGGTCTGGATATTCTGATTGTTCGTGAACTGACAGGTGGTATTTACTTTGGTCAGCCACGCGGTATTCGTGAACTGGAGAATGGCGAAAAACAAGGCTACAACACCGATGTTTATAGCGAATCTGAAATTAAACGTATCGCCAAAGTTGCTTTTGAGATGGCAGGGTTACGTGGTGGTAAGGTTTGTTCAGTCGATAAAGCCAATGTGTTAGAAGTGACTGAGCTGTGGAAGCAAACCGTGACTGATTTGCAACAGGCTCATTATTCAGACATTCAGCTTTCACATATGTACGTGGATAACGCAGCTATGCAATTGGTGCGTGCGCCAAAGCAATTTGATGTGATCGTCACAGGCAATTTGTTTGGTGATATTCTGTCTGATGAAGCAGCGATGTTGACAGGCTCCATTGGTATGTTGCCATCTGCATCACTAGATGAAAATGGCAAAGGCATGTACGAACCTTGTCATGGTTCTGCGCCAGATATCGCCGGACAAAATATTGCAAACCCACTGGCCACGATTTTATCGGTTGCCATGATGTTGCGTTATACCTTCCGTGAAGAAGCAGCAGCAAAAGCGATTGAAGATGCTGTAGGCAATGTATTGGATCAGGGCTTGCGTACGGGCGATATTATGTCTGAAGGCATGACGAAGGTCAGTACTTCAGAAATGGGCGATGCAGTCGTTCAAGCTTTGGTCTAATCAAAATTCGTATATAAAAACGCGCAGCTTCGGCTGCGTTTTTTATTGGCGTTTAGCACTTAAATTCCAAATCAACCTTAACAGGCTTTACCTTGATATTGAATGGATTCAGCGATTTGGTTATTGAGATTAAAGATAATTTTGCAATTAAAATTTACATCATAAGAGTTGGCGGAATGGTTTCCCAATTGTAGAGGTATAGCGTTTCCACCGACCTCAACATTACTGACCATTGGTGTTGGAATATTCATGGGGCGCAAAATAGTATAAGTAAGTTGCTTCTCGGTGATGCTAGGCTGATCTAATACTTGATAACCTAATGATTTGAGATCGAGATTCTGTTGAATTTGCTGTGCAGACTGGCCAATAAACTGCTGTAAATAATCTTGCAAATTTACTTTGGGCTGAGTATGTGTGGCACAGGCTTGAATGAACAAAGTAACACCTATCACCGCATAAATTTTGTGGTTCATCATAAAAATCCTTTTCTATTTATTCTACGATTAAAAATGATGACTCGGTGAGAGTCGAGATAATTTGAGTAAACTCGACTGATTAAGCGATGAAAATCAATTTTAAAACAATAAAAAAGCCACATTTGGAAAGTGGCTTTTTTGCATTCACTAAACGGAATTAGCGCGCACGATAAGTAATACGACCTTTGGTCAAATCGTAAGGGGTCATTTCAACTTTAACATTGTCGCCCGTTAAAATACGAATATAGTGTTTACGCATTTTACCAGAAATGTGTGCAATTACTTCGTGACCGTTTTCTAAACGTACACGGAACATCGTATTAGGAAGCGTTTCGGTGACAACGCCTTCGAACTCGATGAGTTCCTCTTTATTGGCCATAGCCTACCTGATGATCAAATTGGAAAGGCGCAAATTGTAGTCAATTTTTTATCAAAAAACAAGACCAATGCCCCAATTTATGGTGCTTGTCAAAGTGGCAAATGGGTCAAATTCATTAAAAAAAATGTGTAAAAATGACCTGAATTGAGTTGTCAGTTTGGTCAATCAGCGGTAATCTAAATTACGTTTTTAAGTATAAATGAAGAACATACAAGGAAGGATGTCACGTGGGTCAGCTAACAGATGCGTCGGTTGTATTACGATTTGGCTATCAGGCGATTCGTCGTGCGGGATTGCCAACCGAAGAAATTTTAACAAAAGCGGGTGTTGCCTTAAATCAGGTGGATACCAATACCCGTACTCCTTTAAATGCGCAATATGCCTTTTGGATTGCGGCAGAAGAAGTGAGTAAAGACCCCGATATTGGTTTGCATTTGGGTGAGCATTTACCTTTATATCGTGGTCAGGTGATTGAGCATTTATTTATTAGTAGTGCAACATTTGGTGAAGGACTCAAACGAGCATTAGCCTATCAACGTTTAATTAGTGATGCTTTACAAGCGCGCTTAGTGGTCGATGAAAATGGATGTTACTTGACCAATGGCGAACAGTCATTCTCTGACAATATTGTCAATCGACATTTTTCAGAATGCGCTTTATCAGGCATCTTACGATTTTTTAAATTTATTACCGAAGGTGCGTTTAAGCCTATTTTTATTGATTTTGACTTTAATCAAGGCGCAGCAGAAGATGAATATATACGTGTGTATGGCTGCCCAGTCAGTCTAGGTCAAAAAGAAACACGGTTATATTTTGATGCCGATATTCTGGATTATCCACTGTGGCAAGCGGAACCAGAGCTATTGCAGTTACATGAACAACTTGCGATTGAAAAGCTTCAGGAGCTGGCACGCTATGATTTAGTCGGTGAAGTCCGCCGTGCGATTGGTTCAACCTTAGAAAGCGGTGAAACCACACTGGAAACAGTTGCAGCGCAGTTACACATTACACCGCGTCGCCTAAGAACTCAATTGAGCGAAGCCAATACCAGTTTTCAGCAGATTTTGTCAGATTACCGTTGCCGTTTAGCCAAGAAACTACTGGCTAATACCAATGAAAGTGTTGAACGTATTGTTTATCTAACGGGTTTTTCTGAACCAAGTACTTTTTATCGAGCATTTAAACGCTGGACCAATGAAACGCCAGTAGAATATAGAAAGCGTAAGCAGCGTTCTTCTTAAGACAAAGCATCCTCAATGGATGCTTTTTTTTGAGTCAACCCCGCACTACGGAAATACCGCCGTCAACGTAAAGGGTTGAGCCTGTCATAAAACTAGATTCATCACTCACCGCAAATAAAGCAGCTTGTGCAATTTCTTGAGGCTGTGCCATTCGTTTTAAAGCATGTAAATTCTGAATATGTTGACGTGCTGGTTCGTTATCTACAGCAGCACGTCCCATTTCTGTATCTGTACCTCCAGGGATGATACAGTTACAACGAATACCGAAGGTGCCATACTCTGCGGCAATCACCTGAGTTAAGCCAATTAAACCTGCTTTACTGGCAGCATAAGCCGCCATATTTGGAAAACCTATGCGATGCCCAACAAACGTCGAGGTAAATAAGATACAACCATTTTTTTGTTGAAGCATGGCGTTTAATTGCATTTGTGCAGCATAGAAATTTGCAGAAAGATTGGTGTTTAAAGTGTTTTCCCATTCAGTTTGACTGATTTGATGCGTAGGTTTTAATGCACCTAATATACCGGCATTGTTAAAGGCAATATCAATGCGACCAAAATGTTGTAAAGCTAAGTCTAAAGCACGTTGCATGGTCGATGGATCACAAAGATCACCAACCACAGAGAAACACATATTGCCTTCTGCTTTAATGCGTTGCTCAAGCTCTTGAAGACGTTCAGCACGTCGAGCCACATTGATCACGATTGCACCTTGCTGCGCAAACAGCAAAGCACTTTCTCGGCCTATGCCTGAGCTTGCGCCTGTAATAATGACGATTTTATTTTCAAGACGTTTCATTATGAGTCTCAATGATATTGAAAGACTCATTTTGAAAATTTTCTGGGCATGTGACGACCCGATTCTTGCGTTAATACAAAAAATTAGGCAAATGCATCAGGCAGGTTCAGCCAATGTGGTCCAAGTGGTGGTTGAGGAAGCTCAAATTGTTCTGGATAATAAGCCTGAATAAAATATAAGCCATGTGCTGGGGCTGTGACGCCTGCGGCTTTACGATCCTGCGCTGCAAACATGGTATCAATATGATCTACGCCGTACAGTCCTTGCCCAATTTCAAGTAGACATCCCATGATATTACGTACCATATGATGTAAAAAGCCATCAGCTTGAATATCGAGTACCAAATAACGACCATGTTCAATGAGTTGACAATGACTGACATGACGCACGGGTTGGTTGGATTGACATGCCGCTGCCCGAAAGCTTTCAAAATTATGTGTACCTTCAAATTTAGCTGCGGCTAACTTCATTTTTTCCACATCTAGCGGCTGATAAATATGTGTAACTTGTTTATAAAGTAAGGCGGGACGATAGTTTGTGTTATACACCACATAACGATAGCGACGCGCTATGGCTTTAAAGCGCGCATGAAAATCAGGGGACATTTCCTTGATCCACTGGATCGAAATGTCTTTAGGCAATTGGCTATTGGTACCCATCATCCAGCCACGTTCAGGGCGTATGGCATGGGTATCAAAATGCGCCACCATATTGGTGGCATGCACACCCGCATCGGTACGACCTGCACCATGCAAAATAATCGGTTCATCTGCGATGGTACTTAATACACGCTCCAACGCTTCCTGCACACTTGGAACGCCCGCTTGTTGCGTTTGCCAGCCCCGATAACGAATACCGCAAAATTCAATACCGATTGCAAAGCGCTGCATATTTAGACCTCAAAGATTAAGACAGTGCCCAGTGTTGCTCACGCAGTTCTGGGGAGTCAAATTGTAAATAAAGTTGCAATGCTTTGGCATATAAATCGGCATGGCTAAGGGTATTATTGATCAATATTTTGGCGCTATGGATCCATTCACTGACTGCATAACGCTGATCCATCTGACCAAAACAGACTTGAGTAGTTAAGATACTCAGGCAGCCTTGTTGTCGAAGCTGTTGCAAAAGTGAAATGAGTTCTTCATCAACCGCCAAGTTACCTGTGCCAAAACCTTGCAGAATTAAAAAATGCGGTGGATATGAAACTAGGTTTTGTAATTGTTGCTTAAAAGCGTGTAGACCAATCGGCTGTGCCATTATATTTAAAAGCGATAAATTCTGGCTACGTAATATCGTTTCATCATTGACCAGATAGGATTGTTGCACAGTTTCGCAGTCTTTTTCGGCCAATGTCCCAGTAAAAGCATCTAGTTCAGTGGTTTGTATTTTTAACGCGGTTTGTGCATAGAAAACCTGATGATGAAATGCCAGATAACTTCCTGCGGGTAACTTAACGACTTGATCAAGTGCGTAATATAAATTATCCAGTGCATCAGTAAATTCACGGGTATCTGTTCCAGCTTTGTTGAGTAGAGGGTACTGACTCCCTGTAATGATCAAATGACAGGATTGCCCTAAGAAACGTGCCAATGTGGCAGCGGCATAACTTAGGGTATCTGTGCCATGAATGACCACAAAATGAGCATAGCCCTGTAATTGTAACTGTTGTATTTGTTGAGCCAACATAAGCCAGTCTGGCGCAGTACAGGCGCTACTATCTTTGATGGCAGGTGCAGAAAAACAATCGACATGCAGCTCTATAGGAATGATGCGTTGTAGTTGGGGCATAAACTGAATATAAGGCATGGGTGCCAGAGGTTCTCCAACACAGCCAAAAGTTCCACCCATATAGATTAATGCAATTTTCTTCATAATAAAAAAAGCAGTCTGAACAGACTGCTTATGGTAGAACGATCTTTTTTAAGATGCTATGCGATTGAGTAAGTTTTTTGAAAGTTCTCGCTGATCAGCACTAAAAATTGTCTCATTTTTAGTTAATAAAATCCGTGCTGAATCATAGGCACCCAATTCAACATATTTTATTGCAAGATCAAGATCTAATTGAGTTTCATTAACCTGAGCAAGTTCTGGAAAAGATTGAACCAATGGATCATTTAAATCCAAGGCAGAAGATGTAGTAGAAACCTGAGACGGAGGCTGGGGAACGGGCTCCGCTACTTGATCAAAGGATAATACAGGTTCTGCAACTGGTTCTAACGGTGTTGCTGTTGGTTCAAGTTCTAACTGATCAAACTTAAATTCAGGTAATGTCTCTGCTAGCTGCTCTGGAGGGGCTTCCTGAGTGGTGTTTTCAGGACTTAATCCAGGTTGAGGAGCAAAATCTAAATTGGAAAAATCGAGATTGCTTGGTTCTGCTAATTTTGCATCTGTATTAGATTCTTGTGCAAAATCGACATTAATATTTTGCGCTGTTTCAATATGATGATTTGAAACTTCTCTAGGTTCTAAGGTTAATGAAAACTCAGTTAAATTCTCAGATGGCGCTTCAGGAGGTGTCGGTATTTGTTCGCTAGGTTTTACTGTTTGATCAAAAGAAAAATTAAATTCCAGTGCTTCTATTTCAGCAGAATCTTGCTTTTTGCTTTCAATATGATCTGTGGTAATTGCATTGTTTTGCTGCACTGGCTGAACCAAAGCATCAAAATCGGCATCACTGATGACAGGGGGCGCTGTTGCTTCTGCTTGTGGTGGTGCAGTTGAAGGAAAATCTAAACCGGTTGCAGAAAACTCGATTGAATCAGGTTGCTTTTGTTGATCATACTCACGTTTTTTAGCTTCTGCCTGCATCACAATATCTTGTAAATCAAGTGCACGCAGGTGAGTAATTAATTGATCAACAGCAAATTCATCTTTTTGTAGAATATGAATATCTAACAGGTGTAGATATAATCCGTGTTGTGAATTATCGCGGTTTAAAGCCTGATTAATTTGTGCTTCTGCAGTAGAATAATTTCCAGATTGGATCAGTGAAATAATCTTTTGATGTAATTCCTGAGAAACGGGTGTGGTCTTTTTTTGTTCAGCAATAATCGTAGGTGTAACTTCGCGAGACTCATTACGAGGACGAGTTACCGATTTTCCTGCAACTTTTTTTCCTTTTTTATTTGCATTGGTCTTGTTTTTAGGTTTTTGTTCTTCTTTGCTGGCTTCCCGTTTTTTTAAAACAACCGCAATGACCAATAAAATAATAAACGGAATCACATACAACATGCTTATACCCCTTCAAGCATGAGCCATTTTCTTTGACTCATTTAAATATCTATGCGTTTGACTTTAACGAACTGACTTTTTTGCATTTTCTCGCTCTTTTAGCTGTTGCTGTAATTGTGCCAGACGTGCATTTAAAAGCTGGATTCTTTGATCCTTTTGTCTCAGAGCCAGTTCCATTTCAGTGACGCTTTGCTGTAATTTAACGGTTTTTTCTCGTGCTGTCATAACTTTTAATGACAACTCGGCAGTGCTTTTATCTTGTTTTGTGCTGTGTTTTGCACTTACTTGTGTAGAATCTTGTTCATTGTCTGCAACTAAGTTCATTTCAGCCTGATTGAGGCGATATTTTGCTCGTCCTGATGCTTGAGTCGAACTCGGCGCAGTTTTGACGGTAGCGGTTTTTTGTGGGCTCTGATCGACTGCCGCAGATAAGTTAAGTGCAACCCCCTGTCTTAAACGGTTGACATCACCCTGAATAAACGCGTGACTATTTTGTGCTTTGATTTGTTGCATGACCTGTGCAATAGGTTGATTGGTTTGAGTCGCAATTCGATTTGCAATACTCCATAACGATTCATTACGTTGTACAACATGTTGATTTTCACCAGATGTACGAGTTTCAGATGCTGTTTTTTCCTTCACTTTTGCAGTCTGATTTTTGGTCTTTATTTTTTCTATATTAGGCTCAGGTACTTTCGTTGGCGAGGCAGATTTTACCTGTTCTTTCGCGGTTTTTTCAGGGCTTTGTTTAGCGACTTGAGCAGAAGAGACTACAGTTTGTGCATGATTAGAAGGAGCGATTGCTGCTAACTCATCAGAGGGTTTGACTGTTTCTTTCATATTGGAATGAGAGGGCGGTGTTGCACGGTCTGTAGACTGCTGTATGTTTGTCTCCGTGGCTGCTGTAGTTGTCGTATTTGTTTGTAGGGTGGGTGGAGGAGTCGTGTTGATAGCCAAGACTTGTGAGCGATTTAAACTAGGCTCTGTTGTTGAGTTTGACGTACTTTGTATCGTATTGACGCTTTGCGAAGTACTGGCAACGTTGTATTGCGTACTTTCAGGTAAATTCAACGCAATATCCTTTTCACTCACAATAAATTTGGGTGTAAGTGGTTTTTCATTGGCTGTTTGAAGTGCTGGTACAGCTTTTCGATTAATCGACTGTTTGATGTGCTGTAATCGCGTACCATGACCTTCCTGAATTTTAAGTACAATATCCAGTTCGGGTTGGGTAAATGGGCGTGAAGATGTAATCACAATGACGCCCGTACCTTGCCCATTACGTCTTGCAAAAAAATTCAGTTGTGCAGACGGTTGAGATGCAATCCCCAAATCCATTAAGTCTTCTGGCGTTGCAAGACTGACCTGTAAATTGGACGATATATCGGCCTGACTGAAATTCATTTCAGCATAAAGCAAATCCCCAGGAGCAGACATAACTTGTAAAGGTTCAAGCGTGATCGCATGTATGGTCTGTGTCGCCAAAATAGTTAGAATCGCAATTTTTAATTTGTTATAGACAGTCATCTTGTTCCATGAAGCAGGAGTAAAGCGGTCACGTTATACAATACCGAGATGTTAACCGAATGTAAAACTTTTACAGAAGAAGTACATAAAAAAAGCCGATCAATCGATCGGCTCATGGGCTTAAATCGTGTATTTAAGCATTTTTATATTCAATCAGGATACGTAACATACGGCGTAAAGGTTCAGCGGCACCCCAAAGAAGTTGGTCACCGACAGTAAATGCGCCTAAATATTCTTTGCCCATATTTAGTTTGCGTAAACGACCCACTGGAACTGAAAGTGTTCCTGTTACAGCAACTGGGGTCAAATCAGTCATTGAAGCTTCACGTGTATTCGGCACGACTTTTGCCCATTCATTGGACTGACGAATCATAGCTTCGATTTCGTCCAGAGGAACGTCTTTGCGAAGCTTAATCGTGAGAGCCTGTGAATGACAACGCATTGCACCAATACGCACACAATGACCATCAATTGGAATAATTTGCGAATTACCTAAAATTTTGTTGGTTTCCGCCTGACCTTTCCATTCTTCTTTGGATTGACCATTTTCAAGCTGTTTGTCGATATAAGGAATCAATGAACCTGCCAATGGCACGCCAAAGTTGGCTTTAGGGAAGCCTTCGCCACGTTGCAATTCTGCTACATGGCTATCGATATCCAAAATGGCTGATTTAGGATCGTCCAGTAACTCTTTGGTATTGTTATATAAATAACCCATACCCGTGAGTAATTCGCGCATGTTTTGTGCACCTGCACCCGATGCTGCCTGATAAGTCATCGCACTCATCCATTCCACCAAATTGTTTTGGAAGAGTGAACCCAAGCCCATCAGCATAAGAGAAACCGTACAGTTCCCACCGACAAATGTTTTAGTGCCTTTGGCTAAACCATCTTTGATAACTTGCGCATTCACTGGATCAAGTACGATGATGGCATCATCTGCCATACGTAATGTTGATGCGGCATCAATCCAATAGCCATTCCAGCCTTCAGCTTTGAGTTTTGGAAAAACTTCAGAAGTATAGTCACCACCTTGACAGGTAATAATGACATCCATTTGTTTCAGACTCTTAATGTCTGAAGCATCCATAAGTGCTGGGGCAGTTTTACCACCAAATGAAGGGGCTTCACCACCTGCATTACTGGTAGAAAAGTAAAATGGCTCAAAATGAGCAAAATCATTTTCTTCAACCATACGTTGCATAAGGACGGAACCAACCATCCCGCGCCAACCGACCAGACCTACTTTCATGTCACTTTGCCTCGGTGCGTTAAAAAATGTAAAAGGGGCTTGAGTGTATCAAAAGCGACCACAACTGCAAGTATTATCCAATGAAAACATGCTCTTTATTGTGAGTAAATTTATGAATATGCTACACAGGAATCTTGAAGAATGAAAAATCAATAAAATCTAGGGTGGGTCAGGAATTGTTACTATTTATTGAAGTGTGTGCTGTAGTGGTGATTTGGCTGACATTCTGGTCACTTATTCCACGCGACGAATGGTGGATTCGAGGAGCAGATTTCCCCAGACTGCAAATTTTAGCTGTCGGTGTAGTGACTTTATTGTTTGTATTGTTTTGCGATGCGCCGTGGAATCTGCCTCGAGAATTGATCGTTATTGGTTTAATCGCGGCAATCGCGTATCAGCTAAAAATGGTATTGCCTTATACCTTTATCTGGAAGAAACAGGTCAAACAGGTGAAAGCCGAACAGTTCAATCCAGATCAGCAAATCTCGTTGTTAGTGTCCAATGTCTTAACACCGAATGATCAATATCATTTATTGATTGAGCAGATTCAAAAGTTAAAACCAGATCTGGTTCTGACTTTAGAGACTGATCAAACATGGCAAAATGAATTGAGTGTGATTGAAGCAGATTATCCGTATCGGGTTCCTGTGCCACTAGATAATTTATATGGTATGCATTTGTACAGCCGATTGCAGCTCAAAGATACTGAAGTCAAGTTTATCTTGAGTGATGAAATTCCATCGATTCATACCACGGTGATTTTACCCAGTGGTTTGGCCGTGCAACTTTATTGTCTGCATCCCAAACCACCAAGTCCAACAGAAGCGAAAGATTCAACTTTGCGCGATGCTGAGTTGCTAATGGTGGGCGATCAAATCAAGGATCTAGATGAAAGTTGTATTGTGATGGGTGATCTTAATGATGTGGCTTGGTCACGAACCACCCGTTTATTTCAGCGCATTAGTGGGTTGCTTGATCCACGAGTCGGGCGGCATTTCATTAATACCTTTCATGCCAACTATCCTTTGTTGCGCTGGTCTCTCGATCATATTTTCCATAGTACCGATTTTGCTTTAGTCAAAATGAATCGATTACCGAATATTGGATCAGATCACTTTCCTGTGTATGTCGTGTTACAAACAGGACGGATTTTTGAGCAAATTCAAGAAGAATTGCCAGAAACGCAAGATGATCATGAGGCCGCTCAGGACGCGATTCAGGAAGGGATTAGTAAAGCAGAGAAAGAGGAAAAAATCGTGACGGCTGACATCGCACAGGCTTATAAAAGTTAAGCTGCCACCACAATATCGGTGTAAGCAATTACTTACACTAAATGCGGTCTTGAGCGAATAGGCAGTCAAGTTCCCAGAAGGTATTCTATATCTATCAGCACAGGAATAGGGAATGGAATATCCCGACTATGGAAGACTAAGCTGAAGGATGAGCATCAAGGATTTGATGACGCTAGGGAAGCAACTCTTACAATAACAAAAAAGACTGAAAGCACAACCTCATTTGCCCGAGTTTTGCAGGATGCAGAACTCGGGTTATGATTTTTTTGATGTATCATTTTAATTGTTCAAATCTTTTCTAGACGTATGTATCACTCAAATTTTCAAGAATTTAAAATCTATATCGTCAATTTGATTGATTTGACACGCGATGCTTTGCATATTTATGCAGGTTTGTTGGTTTTTTTCTGCGTGGCTTTTTTAGATAAACGCCAATTAAAATCCATTTGGGCTTTATTTGCAGTGGTTTTGACTGCGATTGGCGCAGAATTGCTCGATGCCAGAGACGATTTGATTAACTATGGATATTGGCGGTTTGATGCAAGTTTGCACGATATTCTGAATACGATATTTTGGCCTTTGGTATTATGGCTTATCGCAAAATTTAAAATTTTGAAATAGAAAAATCTGAGATCATTTTTGAAGGTATTTGCCTGTTCTTTGTTCATTCATTTCTTTTGTTATCGCAGTATTGGTTTTTAAATAAACAAGTTTTGATTAATAAAACTACAGAATAAGTCTATTTTTTGATTTTTTATTTGAGTTTTGATCTATTTTTAAACGGTTAATTCTTGTTAACTATATAAAAGTTATAAATATATTTTTTATTAAAAGGGAGTTGGCTGATTTTCTGCTGGTTTAGTATTGTTAAATAATAAAATCTCTCTAGAATGTGCCGCTTATTTATCGCTCGTTGTCCGTAGAAACCCAAATCTTGAGCTGATGGGTCAAGGGCTAGACCTCATCTCGGATCGAAAAGGAATTTTACGAACGTATTGTTTGTTATAGAGCGCATCTACTCTCCTGTTCTTATATCGTGCTTTTTGAGCATAAAGGATTGTCTTATGAAGAACTTTAAAATTAGCCTTGCATGGCAAATTTTAATTGCTTTGATCCTTGGTGTGGTTGTCGGGGCTATTTTGCACAACCAACCTGAAATAAAAGACGCCGCGGTTAATAATGTGTTGAAACCTTTGGGTCAGATTTTTATTAGCTTGATTAAAATGATTGTGATTCCAATCGTTTTTTCTACGCTCATTTTGGGTATTGCAGGTGTTGGTACCACAAAAAGTCTGGGAAGACTTGGCTTTAAAACAATTTTGTATTTTGAAATCATTACCACGATTGCGATTATTGTCGGTTTAGTTGCCGCCAATATTTTCCAGCCAGGTGCTGGTGTGGATATGTCGGCGTTGGTGAAAACAGATATTTCTCAATATCAACATACTACGCAAGAAGTTGAATCGCATTCTCATGGCATTATTCAGACGATTTTATCGTTAATTCCAACGAATATTATTAGTTCTATGGCACATGGTGAAATGTTGCCTGTGATTTTCTTTGCAGTATTGTTCGGTATTGGTTTGTCATCATTACCAACCACCACTAAAGAGCCTTTGTTGCATGTATTCCATGCGGTCTCTGAAACCATGTTCCGTGTGACGCATATGATTATGAAATATGCACCAATCGGGGTATTTGGTCTCATTGCTGTCACGGTAGCGAATTTCGGTTTTACCTCTCTGATTCCTTTGGCGAAGCTGGTTGTTTTGGTATATGCCACTATTTTCTTTTTTGCTTTTGTCGTGTTAGGTCTTACTGCAAAATTGTGCGGTATTAATATCTTAACGTTGATGAGAATTCTCAAAGACGAATTGATTTTGGCGTATTCCACTGCCAGTTCAGAAACTGTTTTGCCGCGTATTATGCAAAAGATGGAAGCTTATGGGGCGCCGAAAGCGATTACCAGTTTCGTGATTCCGACTGGTTATTCATTTAATCTGGATGGTTCAACGCTGTATCAGAGTATTGCTGCCATCTTTATTGCACAGCTTTATGGGATTGATCTGTCTTTATATCAACAGGTGATTTTAGTGATTACCCTAATGATTACCTCTAAGGGAATCGCAGGGGTACCTGGTGTTTCTTTTGTCGTGTTATTGGCAACGCTAGGCAGTGTCGGCATTCCACTTGAAGGCTTGGCATTTATTGCGGGTGTTGACCGTATTTTAGATATGGCACGTACTGCACTGAATGTCGTAGGTAATGCGCTAGCGGTACTGGTGATTAGTAAGTGGGAAAAAGTCTACGATGTAGATAAAGCCAAAGCGTATGAAGCCAGTTTAAATCAGCCAGAAGCCAGTTAAGCATCTGTCGGTTGATACACCAAAGAAGGAAGCGCGAATGCTTCCTTTTTTTATTTGACTGTAGTTTGATTCAACATGTATTGATACAGTTGGATGGTTTCATTACACATCTCATCCAGACTAAATTGAGTGACGGGTTCAACCTGTTGGCGATGATCAATATGATGCTTCACACAATTAAGTAGTGCTTCGAGATCATCGACCTCAATCAGACCTTGCGGATAAAGCCGAGATAAGATTTCAGCAACACCGCCTCGATTCCAACCAATCACAGGCGTTCCAACTGATAACGCTTCTAGCGCAGTTCGCCCAAAAGTTTCAGCCTGATTGGATAAAGAGAGCACAATATCACTCAACGCGAGCCACTCACGAATTTCTGAAGTGTGTCCTACAAAAGTGATTTTATCGCGTAGACCACGATTTTGAATGGTCGCTTCGAGTTCATCCAGATAGGCTGCTTTTTTGGGATCCGCACCGCCCACCACAATCGCATGAATATTTGGATGCTCTGTCTGTAGGCGCTCCATCAACTCTATCAATGTTTCATGTCCTTTAAGACGAGTAATTCGTCCAGGCAAACAAATTAAAAATTTATTTTCCAGTTGTGGAAATAACGTGTATTGATGGTTGATCCATTGAGCAGAAGGTTGATAACCATGTGGAAATGCTTTTGGATCGATGCCGCGATAAATTCGAATAATGTCTTCTGGAGGGCAGTTTTTATAATGATCTGTAATGTATTTCACGACACTGTCAGAAACGGCAATGACTTTTTCAGCTTGAGTCATGATTGCACTATAACGATTGACTGAATAAAAACCGTGTACAGTACTGATCAGATGTGGTCGACGCTGTGCAGGAATGCCACGTAAGGCAAAATGCGTTAACCAGGCAGGTACGCGGGAACGAACATGGACAATATCGGGTTGGTGTTGTTCAATGAGTTTACGCAAAGGTCGAATTTGCCATAGGCTAGACAATGATTTTTTATGGATGGGGAGTGATATATGGCTAGAGCCTTCGGCTTCCAATTGTGGAACTAAACGTCCGCCATTGGATACGACCAGTGATTGATGACCTTGGCTAACCAAAGCATGTGCAATTTCAACTGTTCCGCGTTCAACGCCACCACTATTTAGTTCGGGAAGAAGCTGCATCACTTTCATGCTCAGGTCTCAACTTTTTTCATTTTTAAATATTAGTAAATTTTCTCGTATCCATCTGGACGAGTTTTAAAGCGGCGATGAAACCACATATATTGAGTCGGTGCAATACGAAGCTGATTTTCAATGATTTTATTGACACGGGTGGCATCATCAATTTCATTATCACTTGGCATATTTTCAACGGCTGCTTCAATTAAAACATGATATTTGGGATCACGAATATCACCGTGACGATAAAAATACAAAGGCACGGCGGCGGCTTTGGAAATTTTTAATAAGCGACGATGTGCAGTGACCGTTGCGGCGGGGACGCCAAAAAAAGGGGCCATAACGCCTTGTTTAAGGCCGAAATCCTGATCGGGACTATACCAGATGGCATCGGTATCTTTGAGTTTGCGAATAAGACCACGCATATCATCATGATCAATCTGATGTTTATAAATCGTGGCACGACAACGATAAATCAACATATCCAGTAGTGGGTTGTTTTGTGGTCGATAGACCACATCAGGCTCAAAATATTGCGAGCAAATATAGCCGCCAGCATCCAGCAAAGTGCTATGCGTTCCAAGTAATAACACACCCTGACCTTGAGCTTGTGCATGGGTGATATGTTCCAGACCTTCAATACTCGAGCGGCCTTTAAACCATTGCGGTGAATACCATGCGTTGAGCGTTTCAAACACGCCGAGCATCATATCGACAAAAACCTGTCGACCTTGGCATTCAACTTCTTGTTGAGACCATTCAGGAAAACAGACTTCAAGATTACGAATCGTGGTTTTGCGTCGTGACTTTAAATATTTCCAAGCTAAATGACCCATAGCTTGCGCCAAACGCCATTGAATGGCCCACGGCAAAATCGCAAGCAGCATTAAAAAAACAATCGCAATCCAAATGCCCCAATATTTTGGTAGCAAAAAAGACCATTGAAACTCGCCCGGTGTGTAGGGATTTTGTTGGCTCATCTTGTTCTGGATAAAGTTAAATATTAAAAAGTTTGGGGCAGTGTAACATGAACTGATTTTTAACTTACAGTTGAGAGTCGGAAGTATTCAAAATGGTACTTAAGAAGAAAAGCTTAAATCTAAAAATTATAATTTTAGTGGGGATCATCATTGCTCTAGATATGTATTTACCTTAAACACGACCCGTTTCTCAAAATAGGCCGTTTTGTTTATATTAGTTTTAATAACCAGCAGCAAGTCCATCACTACGTGGATCAGTTGCGGCACTAATCACGCCTGTTTTTCGATTAATTGCAATCGCACCAGCATGTCCCATGGTGTCAGTATAATCGTCTAGTATTTCAATAGGCTGACCACGGTCCTTGAGTGTCTTAGCGACATCGCTAGCAATACGCCCTTCAAGTTTTAAGGTATTTGATTCTGCACCCCAAGTGCGTCCATATAGCCAGCGTGGCGCAGCAACCGCTTCTTGTACACTCATGCCATAATCAATCACACGAGTAGCAATAGCAGCTTGAGTTTGTGGTTGTCCTTCACCGCCCATCGTGCCATAAATTAAAACAGGTTGTTGATTTTGATCCAACATCATTGCTGCATTTAAGGTATGGAATGTCCGCTTTTTCGGTTCTAAATGATTGACATGTTTGGGATCAAGCGAGAAAAAGCTACCTCGATTTTGTAACAGTACGCCTGTACCTTTGGCTACAACGGCAGAACCGAAATCATGATAAATACTCTGAATCAATGAAACGGCATTACCATCTTTATCAATCACACCCAGCCAAATGGTATCCCCTTTCGGTTCAAGTGGCGGGGTTTTACCTGCGGCTTTGCTCATATTAATGCGCTGTGCCTGATCTTTGCCATGTTGCTCTGAAAGTAAAAAATTAAGCGGAATTGGAGAAAATTTTGGATCGGTTAAATATTTATCCCGATCAATAAACGCTTCTTTGGTGGCTTCAACCAGTAAATGATAATAATCTGCTGAACCTTCAGGAATGGCACTAACATTGAAATTATTCAGGATATTCAGAATTTCTAAAGAGGCCATGCCCTGGGTGTTGGGGGGTAAATTATAGGCGGTATATTGTCGATATTTAACCGATAATGGATCCACCCAATCTGCGGTATGTTGCTTGAAGTCATTTAAGGTTAAAACACCGCCATTTGCCTGTAGATCTTGCACAATCGCTTTGGCAATCGAGCCTTGATAAAACTCTTTTGCACCTTTGGTCGCAATAGTATTTAGTGTTTTGGCTAAATCGGGTTGTTTAAATACCTCACCCACCTGATAAGGTGAACCATCAGCTTTAAGATAAACCCGTTTAAATTCATCGAAACGTTGTAAATTACGAGCAACTGAATCTTTGGTATCTGTATTAATTGCTTCCCAACGTGCTAAAGATGGTGTAACTGCAAAGCCTTGAGAGGCATACATGATGGGTTTATTAAATAAATCTTTCCACGCCAAACCTTTGTTGGTCGTCATGGAACCTGAGGCATATTGATAGGCTTGATCCCATCCTGAAACGATTCCAGGCACGGTGTTGGCGGCCAGATAACCTCGGCTTGGAATTTTTTCATAACCTTTGGATTTATAAAAATCGATGGTAACATTTTCTCCAGCGCGACCACTGGCATTTAAGGCACGAACCTGTTTAGTTTTGGCGTTATAAATCAGCCAGAAGTTATCCCCACCAATCTTATTCATCTGTGGATAAACAACTGCTAAAGTTGCAGCGGCAGAAATTGCAGCATCGACGGCATTTCCGCCTTTTTGTAAAGTCTCGACAGCTGCCTGTGTAGCTAAATAGTTTGGCGTAGTGACTGCGGCATTGGTCAGCATCGGATCAAGGCAGACTGATGCTGTATGACAATATTTGCCAGGAGATTGTTCAGCATAGATTGAACTATTGATCAGCGTTAAAAAAAGTGATGCAGTAAGAAAAGAGAGTTTATTCATCGTTACAATGACCTGAAAGGATTTTTTTCAGAATTGAAGTAGAAATAAATATGCCATTTTTACAATTGGTTATTTTTAATTTTTCCAAATTTAAGTTTTCATTAAGAGTATGTCTTTAACCAGCTTTTTTTATCTTTTTGAGGAAGTAGGTGTGCATAATTTGCCTTTATTTAGCTCAATCTAAAGTTTGAATAAATCAGATTATGCGTTTATACGCTGATATTTATTTTCGCTGCTCAAAAAGAATGCTTACAGCTCAGCATCGCTAAAACTATTTCCATCAACCATTGTTGTAACTTTACCCAAATAGGTTTTGGTTGTAAAAAACGCGATCGTTGCTGCCGAAAAAACGGTGATAGCATTGACTGACACACTGACAAAAAACTGGATCAGACCTAATTGAATAGATTGAAATAGGCTATTGCTATGTTGTGGATGAATAAATTGTGGTAGTAATGATAGATACATTATTGAAATTTTCAGATTGAGTAAGTTGGTAATAAATCCAGCATAAAAATTTTGACTAAAACCTCTCGATCTAAAACCAGATGAGAGGTTTCAATACAATGATTAATTCCCTTTACTTAAATTTTCCAGTTCATCCCAACGTTCCAGTTTTTCAAGCAATTGCTCTTCAATTTCGGCTAAACGCTGACTCGCCTGAGTGGCTGCTGCGGCATCTTGAACAAACCATGAACCGTCGGCAAGTTGATCAGATAAGGTGCTTTGCTCAGCTTCCAGTTTTTCAATCTCGGCAGGCAGTTGTTCCAATTCACGTTGGTCTTTAAAACTGAGTTTTACTTTTTTGCTAGGAGCAACAACTTTGTTGGCTTCTGCTTTGGCCTGCGCTTTTTTAACATCAGATTTTTGATCAACTACGGTTTGATTTGGACGTTGCAACAGATAGTCCTGATAACCGCCAACATATTCTTCGATACCGCCTTTACCATCAAATACCCAAGTTGAGGTCACAACATTATCCATAAAGGCACGGTCATGGCTAATCAACAGCAATGTGCCTTTATAATCTGCCAACATTTCCTCAAGAAGCTCTAAAGTCACCATATCCAGATCATTGGTTGGTTCGTCCATCACGATCAGATTTGATGGTTTAAGCAATAGTTTCGCCAATAAGACGCGATTACGTTCGCCACCAGACAGCGCTTTGACAGGGGTACGAGAACGTTCTGGTGAAAACAGAAAGTCTTGTAAATAGCTATAAATATGACGGCGTTGACCGTTTACATCGACAAAGTCCGAACCTTCCGAGACATTCGCCATCACAGATTTTTCGAGCTCAAGCTGATTGCGCAATTGGTCAAAATAAGCGACTTCAAGCTGGGTGCCTGTTTTCACTGTACCTGTGTGTTCAATTTCACCCAAAATCGCTTTGATCAGGGTGGTTTTGCCGACACCATTATCACCGACCAGACCAATACGGTCGCCACGTAATACCACCGCAGAGAAGTCGCGAATCAAGAGGTTGCTATCGTAACTAACACTAAGATTTTCAATATCAAAGACCAGCTTACCTGAACGCTGAGCATCCTGAACGCCCATATTGACTTTGCCTTGCTGGAAGCGACGGGCTTTGGATTCTTCACGCAAAGCTTTTAGGGCATGAACGCGGCCTTCATTACGGGTACGACGTGCTTTAATGCCTTGACGGATCCAGGCTTCTTCTTCTGCCAGTTTCTTTTCAAATAAGGCATTTTGTTTTTCTTCAGCTTCGAGTTGCTGTGCTTTTAAATCTAAATAACGTGAATAGTTGCCTTCATAGCTACGCAAGATCCCTCGATCCAGTTCCACAATACGGGTTGCCAAACGATCTACAAACGAACGGTCATGCGAGATAAACAATAAGGTTAAATTATTTTGCTCAAGTAAGAATTTTTCTAGCCATTCGATACTTTCAACATCCAAGTGGTTAGTCGGCTCATCAAGCAGTAAAATATCAGGTTGGGTCAGGAGTGCGCGTGCAAGTAATACGCGACGTTTACGACCACCTGATAGGTCTGCAAGATCTGCATCTGGATCAAGCCCCATTTTCCCTAAAATAGTATTAACCTTGTTTTCGAGTGCCCAACCATCTACTTGATCCAGTTTATGCTGTAAATGCCCCATTCGGTCACAAGCGTCCATATCGCCCAATACACAGGCATCACTGGCTTCATGATATGCTTTGAGCACAACAGCAGCTTCACCCGCGCCATCTGCGACAATATCGGCAACTTTGCCTGAATCCATGGGCACGTCTTGCGCCAACATCGAAACGGTGAGGCCATTTTGAATAGAAACTTCGCCGCGATCAGGTAATAAACTTCCCTCAATCAGCTTAAGTAAAGTAGACTTGCCTTCGCCATTACGACCGATCAAACACACTCGTTCGCCGCGCTCCAATACAAAGTTCGCGCCGTCGAGGAGGGCGGGTCCACCAAATGCCAGTTGGACATCCCTTAAAGTAATATAGGCCATAATGTTTTCCAAAATCCCAAATGAGGAGAGTTAAATGACTAAACCAACAGATTATGATGATCATGCGTCATTTTCCGCACCCATTGAAGATTTGCAAGTCCGAATTGCATTTTTAGACGATTTAGTTGATCAGCTCAATACGCAATTGGCAGTTCAGTCTAAAGAAATTGCTGATTTAAAAAAACAAATGCAGCTTTTGTATCAACGTGTTGAATCGGCAGATTTATCAGAAGGCATTGCACCATTTGACCCTTTAAGTAATAAACCACCGCATTACTAATGTGTATATCGTTTTTATTAAATATTGAAGCAAAGTGATTTGTACCATGAAAAATGTTGTTCTCATTGATCTTGAAAAAAATCCACTCCAAGCCAAAACGCTACGTGCTTACATTGAACATGATCAATTGGTTTATCTATTTAATTTAACGGGTCAATTTGACTATACTTTGGAAGATATGACCGAGCTTGCAGGTTGGGTGACTTCTGGCATGGTCATGATGTTGGATGTGCCTCCTATTTCCAAAAAAGAATTGGCTTATGCCATGCTCGCTGGACAATTACTGGCTTTAACCGAAGAACATATTGAAATTGAACTGATTTCGACTATGAGAGAGATTCATTTATTGATTGAAATTTTGCAAAATTCAGGGCGAAAGGTGGTATTACAAACAGCGTATAAAAACAATGATAAAACCGAATATCAGTTACCGACAGCGGCTAGTTTTCAGGCACAGCCGATGTTGCTGCAAGTCAAAAAATATTGCGATGCGCTGACCAATACGAAAGGTTTACCAGCAACTCTTGAAGGATTACACAATTCAATTGGCAATATTTTGCAGGTTTCAGACGAGCAAGTTTCACAGATGGTTGCCATGTTAATTAACTTAAAAATTATTCGACGTGACACTTCTCAATTGAGTTTCCGTAAGAAAATTTTAAAACAATGGATTAGTCTTGATTTAAATCAGCATGAAAACCGTAAAGCGAAACTTCCAACTCAAATGACTGAATCCGTCACAAAAGAAAAAAATTCAGTGCTAGCAATGCCACAAGTGGTGGTAGGTGATGTAGACACTATTATGCAATTTTTACAACAACAGCAACCTGTCGTAGAAGGCCCATTTCCCCCAGAGCTGGATGAATTGCAATGGCAAGTATTACAAAAACTGGATGAGCTTCAGCATGATCGTCCCAAAGATATTTTTAGTTTAAGAGATCGATTACAGGGCTGGTTTCCCAAAGCCGATATTCAAATGCTAATGAAATCTTTGCTGGATAAAGGCTATATTCAACTTGATGATGACCAGTTACATTATACTGCGCAAATGGTGATCCATTGATTTTGCATGATAAAAGTAGCATGAAGCATGAAAAACTTGCGTTTTATATTGAGCTTATGCAAATCTAATAATAGAACACGATAGGGTTAGGTATGGAACATTTAGGTTTATGGGTGACGATCATTATCGTCGTTTTTGTTTTAGGCTCAATTTTTGGCTTGCGTGTCAGTCCACGTGAAAAAGCTTTAGGATTGATGCGAGACAAAGCACGTAAGATGGGGTTACACCCGCGCTTGGTTGCGGCACCTGAATGGACAAAAATCCCGAAAGCCACTGAGAACCGTGCCAGTATGGTCGCTTATTATAGTGTTCTTATTCCAGAGGCTCGATTACCATTAATGCGCGCTCGTGTCGTGGATGGTCATCTCAATGTGATTGAAGGAGATCAGAAATTTAATGATTCTCCCATTGCATTAAAAGGGATTTATGCTATTGATATGCAGGCAAACTGTGTGGGCTTGTATTGGGATGAAGAAACGGATCTTAAAGCCACACAACTTGAAGACATGAAAGCGTATTTATTACAACTCGCTACGGTCTAACTCTTTATTTACCAACAGGAATAACAGTTTATTATGGCGAATGCCCCTCGATCCACAAGCAAAAAAAGCACGGCAGCATCTTCTGAGTCTGCTGCAAACAAACGTGCCTTAGTGATTGTGGAGTCGCCTGCAAAAGCGAAAACCATCAACAAATATTTAGGTTCACAATACATTGTGAAGTCTTCGGTGGGTCACGTGCGTGATTTACCGACAGGTGGTTCAGCCAAATCCAGTGAAAAAAAACCAGCAACACGTGCCAAACTGACTGCCGAAGAAAAAGAGCAAAAAGCACAAACGGCACTGATTAATCGTATGGGCGTAGATCCTGAACATGACTGGAAAGCACATTATGAAGTGCTACCAGGCAAGGAACACGTAGTTGCAGAGCTTAAAAAACTGGCTTCTCAGGTCGATGAAGTTTATCTCGCAACGGACTTGGACCGTGAAGGAGAAGCCATTGCTTGGCATTTAAAAGAGGTGATTGGCGGTGATGACAGTCGTTATCAACGTGTGGTGTTTAATGAAATCACTAAAAATGCCATTCAGGAAGCTTTTAAGCATCCTTCACGTCTCGATACCAATAAAGTCAATGCACAACAGGCACGTCGTTTTCTAGATCGTGTCGTAGGCTTTATGATTTCTCCACTCCTTTGGGAAAAAATCGCCCGTGGTTTATCAGCAGGACGTGTTCAATCGGTAGCCGTTAAATTGGTGGTTGAGCGTGAACGTGAAATTCGTGCTTTTATACCTGAAGAATACTGGCAGATTTTTGCGGACACCACTTCGAAAAAAGATGACATTCGTCTGGAAGCCTTTAAGCAAGCGGGAAAAACCTTAAAGCTACGCAATAAAGCTGAAACAGATGCAGTTCTTCATCTTCTGAAAGATGCAGAATATAAAGTCGCGCAGCGTGAAGATAAGCCAACCAAGGTTAATCCAAGTGCGCCGTATATTACGTCGACCTTGCAACAAGCAGCGAGTACTCGTCTTGGCTTTTCAGTGAAAAAGACCATGATGTTGGCACAACGTCTGTATGAAGGCGGCTTTATCACGTATATGCGTACCGACTCCACTTTTTTAAGTGATGATGCGGTGAATATGGTACGCGATCATATTCAGCAAAATTTTGGCGATAAATATGTTCCTGCCAAGCCAAACCGTTATGGGAATAAAGCGGGTGCGCAAGAGGCGCATGAGGCGATTCGACCTTCAAGTGTCGCGCTAACAGGAGATCAACTTGCAGGAATGGAGCGAGATGCACAGCGGTTATATGATTTGATTTGGCGACAATTTGTTGCTTGTCAAATGACACCTGCTGAATATTTATCTTCAACCCTGACGGTAGAAGCCAACAATGTCGAGTTACGTGCCAAAGGACGTACTTTGGTATTTGATGGTTTCACCAGAGTTCGTGGTGCCAATAAATCGGATGATGATGTATTACTCCCAGCAGTAAAAGTGGGTGAAATTCTTAAGCTTGAAAAGCTTGATCCAAGTCAGCATTTTACCAAACCCCCTGCACGATTTACCGAAGCCTCACTGGTCAAAGAACTTGAAAAACGCGGAATTGGTCGTCCATCGACTTATGCTGCGATTATTTCAACCATTCAAGATCGTGGTTATGTGAAACTGGAAAATCGTCGCCTATTTGCTGAAAAAATGGGTGAAATTGTCACCGATCGTCTGGATGAAAGCTTTAATAATCTGATGAATTATGCTTTTACCGCAGATCTGGAAGGTCAACTTGACCGTGTGGCAACAGGAGATCGTAATTGGAAAGAGTTGCTCGATAGTTTTTACGGTGACTTTAAAAATCGTTTAAATACCGCGGCTAGTGCAGAAGGTATGCGCCGTAATCAACCTGTTGAAGTTCCTAGTGTTGCCTGTCAGTTATGTGGACGACCCATGCAGATTCGTACAGGTACTACAGGCGTATTTTTAGGTTGTTCTGGCTATAATCTTCCACCAAAAGAACGTTGTAAAGGCACCCTGAATCTGACACCAGTCGAATCATTAGCTGCCTTTTCCGATGATGATTCGGCGGAAACTGCTGATCTGATGTCTAAGCATCGCTGTGCAAAATGTGGTACCGCGATGGATAGTTATGTGATTGATGGCGGTCGCAAATTACATGTTTGTGGTAATAATCCAGACTGTGATGGCTATGAAGTCGAAGAAGGCGAATTCAAAATCAAGGGCTATGATGGTCCAACCATTCCATGTGACAAATGTGATGGTGAAATGCAATTAAAGACAGGCCGCTTTGGCCCATACTTTGCCTGTACCAGTTGTGACAATACACGTAAAGTTTTGAAAAATGGACAACCTGCACCACCGCGTGTTGATCCGATTAAAATGGAACACTTGCGTTCGACTAAACATGATGATTATTTTGTGTTGCGTGATGGAGCAGCAGGTTTGTTTCTAGCAGCCAGCAAGTTCCCGAAAATTCGTGAAACTCGTGCGCCGAAAGTTGCAGAACTACGTACTGTTGCAGATCAACTTGATCCAAAGTATCAATATTTGCTTCAAGCTCCTGATGTTGATCCAGAAGGTAATCCGACGTTGATCAAGTTTAGCCGTAAAAATCAGGCACAATACATTGGTTCTGAGACGCCAGAAGGTAAACAGACTAAATGGAGTCTGCTGTATCAAGATGGGAAATGGGCTGAGGCTTAAATAGTCAATAAATGAGTGATAAAGGCGAATAAAATTCGCCTTTATCATATCTAAAGTAAAATATTCTGAGATAGAAATGGACATTAAAATAAAAAAATTAGCGGTTCTAATTGATGCTGATAATTCTTCAGTGAATTCTATAGAGTCGATTCTTGAGGAAGTTGCCAAATATGGTATTGCGAGCGTAAAGCGGGTATATGGAGATTGGAGTAGTGAGTCTTTAAAAAAATGGCGCGATGTTTTGCTTCCGCATGCCATTACACCTGTCCAGCAGTTTGCCTATACATCTGGCAAAGATGCTACAGACATGATTTTAATTATTGATGCAATGGATTTGCTCTATGGGGGGGCTTTAGATGGATTCTGTATCGTATCAAGTGACAGTGACTTTACTCCACTGGCTTCCAGAATCAGAGAAAGCGGCCTAACCGTTTATGGTTTTGGTCGTAACAAAACACCCGAAGCATTTCGTAAAGCCTGTGATAAGTTTATCTATGTCGAAAATCTTATTTTGAATGACGCTAAGCAAGAGGACAATTTAGTAAAAAAAGAGGATATTAAAGATATTAAACAAGGAACTGATGAAAAAGTAGTAATTAAACATCAAATTGACGTAGCGACATTAAATCTTATTTATAAAGCAGTAAAAGATAATTCTGATGATAGTGGTTGGGCATATTTAGGAACAGTAGGAACTTATATTTCAACTGTTAAGCCAGATTTTGATACTCGGAATTATGGATATGCAAAACTATCCGGTTTAATACAAGCTTTGGATTTATTTGAAACTAAGATGCAAGGCAGCCAAATGTATTTAAGAAAACGTAGTTTTAGCACTTTTGTGAAATTCGTACAGAAAGCCATTGCTCAACATGCAGATATTCATGGGTGGGCTAAGATTTCTAGTCTTGTAAAAATTCTTGAAACTTCTGACTTTAATATTAGAAATTATGAAGAAGCTATAAAGTCCATTCATAGTGGATGGATCGTATTCTCTGAAAAAAATGATAAAGTAAAAGTCGCTAGGCTAATGCCATAGTTTCAAGGATATGTATGGCATCACCCAAAAAAGCTTCATTTTGGATAAATATTCGTATCGCCATCTTACTCTTGATTTTATTGGTGGTGCTAATCAATAACTGGCGTGACCAGAATCAAAACTGGAATCGGCCAATTGTGGTGTTATTGCACCCAGTGAATGCAGATGGTCACGCCTCTACATCACAATATATCCAACAACTCCAGTTGAGCCAGTTTGTCGAAGTAAAAAGCTATTTAGAACAACAGTCTGCCAATTATCGACAGCCCATTTTCGTGATCATGAAACTGGGGCGAACCTTAACTGCTAAACCACCACGAGTTCCTGAAGAATCATCCATTTTAAACGTCATGTGGTGGAGTCTCAAATTTAGGTTTTATGCGTGGCAACAACGAAAATCTGACGATCAGCATGCATCTGTGACCTTATATCTGAACTATTATGATCCTCAATACATCAATCAACTTAAGCATTCCACTGCTTTGGAAAAAGGACGAATTGGATCAGTTAATTTATTTGCATCAAAAAAACAAGATTCACAAAATAATATTGTCCTGACACATGAATTACTACATGCATTTGGAGCAACAGATAAGTACGATTTACAAACAGGGCAACCGATTTATCCAATCGGTTATGCTAAGCCTGAACAGCAACCTCGCTATCCGCAAAAACAGGCTGAACTAATGGCGGGGGAAATTCCTGTTTCAGATCATGAAAATAAAATGCCTGAACACTTAAACCAAACCATATTGAATCATTTAACTGCTCAAGAAGTGGGTTGGTTAAAATAGATGAAACTTTTTGTCTAATTAAAAGATTAAAAACATTATTTTTCATTTTATTTTTACATAAATTGATGTTTTTAAATAGATATTGACATTTATACTGAAAGACTGATAATTTGAATAAATAAATAAATAAATAAATAACTTGTGATCTAAATCACATTTAAAACAAAATCAATATCCATATATTTAACCAAGAATCATCCATTTTCAAAACAGACATCTGGGGCAGATATGATCGATTGTCAAGACTATCAATTTTATAAAACCTTATTGGAATCCACCCGTGCTATCCCGTGGAAAATTGATTGGCGAACCAAAGAGTTCAGCTATATTGGGCCACAAATTGAAAGCGTTTTGGGATGGCCTCAAGATAGTTGGAAAACTGCACAGGACTGGATAGATCGCATTCATGAAGAAGACCGTGAAAAAACGGTATCTTATTGTGTCAATCTCTCCAATCAGGGTACAGATCATGAAGCAGATTATCGCGCGTTAACGCCAAGTGGTGACTACATCTGGATTCGGGATGTGGTTTATGCCGAGATAGAGGAAGGGGAAACTGTCGCGATTATTGGTTTTATGTTCGATATTTCTGAACGTAAAAAATTGGAGCTGGAACTAGAATCACTGAATCAAAAAAATCAGCAGTTGCTATTACTAGATGCATTGACAGGTGTTGCTAATCGCAAAGCCTTAAGTGAACAAATTGAATATGAATTTAGTCGTTCACTCCGTTACCAGCGTCCTTTGTCAGTCTTATTTATCGATGTCGATTTTTTTAAGGATTATAATGATCGTTATGGCCATCTTCAGGGCGATGTGTGCCTTATCACGATTGCAGGTCAGTTGAGGAGTATGTTTAGTCGTGCTTCTGATTTTGTAGCGCGCTTTGGTGGGGAAGAGTTTGTGATTCTTCTACCTGAAACCTGTTTACAAGATGCGATTCAAATGGCTGAAAAATGTCGATGTCAGATTTTTGAACTGAATATTCCGTGTAAAGCAGAAAATATTTTTTCCAAAGTTACGGTGAGTATTGGTGTAAATACACTGGATACAGAAAAAAATTATCTAGATGCGACTACTTTTTTAAAGTCGGCAGATGAACTGCTGTATTTGGCAAAATCTCAAGGACGTAATCAGGTGCAATTTCTTCAATAACGACTAACTTTGACTTAGTTGCTGAATTTTTTGTGGATAACATTGATTTTATCCACAAAAAAGTGCGATTTGAATGCAGTTTTTATACAGACAAATGCTTGAAATTTACTCAATATAACTATGTATTCATTATAACGAGACTAAATTATGAAAACAGTGGGTAATGACTTAATTCGAAACGAGCTGCATCAACAACGAAAATGGTATCTTTTATTTGGCATTCTATTGATCATTTTTGGGATCATTTTACTGGGTTCACTTTCTATCGCGACTTTCTCTGTCATTTTGCTGTTTGGCGCATTGATGATGATTGGTGGTGTGTTGCATCTTATTGCGGCATTTAAATTTTTTGAAGGTGGTAGCCGCTGGCTTTGGGCATTATTTGGCGTATTGTATCTATTGGCGGGTTATTATGCGTTTAAAACCCCAGTAACGACAGCGATTGTTCTGACGAGCTTGCTGGCTATATTTCTGGTTATCGCTGGAATCTTTCGCACGGTCAACGCCTTTGTTTTGAAACCAATCCCAGGTTGGGGCTGGACATTATTTTCAGGAATTTTGACTTTTGTAACAGGCGTACTGATTTTAATATCACCTGATGCGCCATTTTGGGTGCTTGGCTTATTTTTAGCAGTCGATATTCTGTTTCAAGGGATTAACTATTTGACTTTGGCTTCTGCGATCAAGCACTTACCAAATAGTTCATCTACAGCAGCTTGAGTTTGATGAAAACCAACGAAAAGACAGATGTAAGCGTAAAAGAATAGACTCTGCTACACTAGGGTCTATTCTTTTTTATATTTGGTCTTATGAGTTTTGAGCAGTTAATTGGTGAGTTAAATCCTCAACAGTATCGAGCCGCTACGACGGATGCACAGCATTGTCTGGTATTGGCGGGGGCTGGCTGTGGTAAAACCAAAACGATCGTTGCAAGAGCAGCTCATTTAATTCATACAGGTACAGCGGCCGATCAAATCCAGATTTTGACCTTTACCCGACGTGCTGCCAGTGAAATTGTGACTCGTGTCGAGCAGCATTTGGGCGCACCTGCAAAAGGGCTGCGCGCTTCAACATTTCATACTTTTTGCATGTACTTATTGCGCCGTAATCCGCAAGCTTTTGGACTTGGACATTTCACGATTATTGATCGAGATGATCAAATGCTAATGTTTCGGTTACTGCGCGGTAAAGATAAAGACAATGTCTTACCCAAAGCGGCGCAGCTTTGTGATGTGTATTCTTATGCACGTAATACCCAATCAAAACTATCCGATGTCTTAATCAAACAACTGCCTGAAGCAATGGAGCATAAAGCTCAGATTGCAGAGTTGATGCAGACCTATGAAGCGCGTAAACAGGAACGCCATTTTCTGGATTATGACGATATTTTGGCGATTGTGGCGGTGAATTTGCAAAACTCATCTGAACTGGTGCAGTGGGTTGCTAAATTTTGCAAAGTGCTTCTGGTTGATGAGATGCAGGATACCAATCCGCTACAATGGGCCATTTTGCAACCTTTGATTGAGCATGTCAGCTTATTCTGTGTAGGCGATGATGCGCAGTCAATTTATGGATTTCGCGGTGCAGATTTTGAAAATATTCATCACTTTAAAGAGCGAATTCCAGAGGCAGAAATTTTAACCTTAGAAGAAAACTATCGTTCAACTCAGGAAATTCTGGATCTTTCTAACTGGCTTTTGGCAGATAGTCCGATTCATTATGATAAACAACTCAAAGCGCATCGTGGTCATGGTTTAAAGCCACAGTTGCATATTTTCAATAATGAATTTGAAGAAGCCAACTGGATTGCTCAGGACTTGATGGCACGTCAACAGCAGGGCGCAAACTGGAATGAGCACATGCTGCTAGTTCGCTCTGGCTTTTCAGCGCGTTATCTCGAAGGTGCATTCATTTCAAGCAATATTCCCTATCGTTTTATTGGTGGCGTAAAACTGCTTGAATCGGCGCATGTCAAAGACGTTTTGAGTATGTTGCGTGTGGTGATTAATCCACAAGATGATATTGCTTGGATGCGATTTCTAACGCTTTGGAACGGTGTCGGTGATGTAGGAGCCAGCAAACTGGCGCATGAACTTATTGCCTTGCCAGATATTGAAGCCCGCTGTCAACGCTTGGAGCGTCACGGCAAAGTAGCAACATCGGCAATTTTAATTTTAAAACAACTGGATGTACTGCAACAACATGTTGAAGCCTCAATTGCGTTAGCATTGGAGGCTTTATCTGAGCAGTTAGAGCAAAACTATAAAACACAGGATTGGTCGCGTCGCGTTAAAGATTTTGATCTGGTTAAGCAACTTGGGCGTAAGCACGGTGCATTGTCCGAATTTTTGGAAGAATATGTGTTAGAACCAATTTCTGTGTCTGAAATTGAACGCGCAGGTGATCAGGACTTGGTGACAATCATTACCATTCATTCAGCCAAAGGCGCTGAACAGAAAGTTTGTTATGTACCGCATGTTTCTCCCAACTCTTATCCGCATGCGCGGGCGCAGGGCGACTTTGACGAAGTAGAAGAAGAACGCCGTGTCCTTTATGTTGCTCTAACCCGTGCTGAAAATGAGTTGATTATCACCAAGCAAAACTATAATACGTGGGCACAAGATCAATACGATGAACAAGGTCGTAAAATTGAGAGTTATTTTCTGAATGACTTACCGCAAACACTGGTAGAGGCAGAAATTCATCAAATCGTCCCTAGATTTCCACAAAAAACGCAAGTTCGGCAAAAACGATTTAGTTTTGGGATCGATCTCGATTAAACTGTTTCATATATTCAAAGTTTCAATGCGTATCACGCTGTCTAAAAGGTTAAATCATGAAAATCCTCGTCCGTAATCTCGAACGTTCCATTACTGAACAGGAACTGCTCGAGTTGTTTCAACCTTTTGGGCAAGTAGAGTCCTGTGTATTAGTCCTAGATCCAGCCTCAGGCAAATCCAAAGGCTTTGGTTTCGTGGAAATGCCGCATGCGCGTGAAGCCATAAAAGCAATTAAAGGTTTGAATACCTTTAAAGTTAAGGGTGCTGGGATTCGAGTCAAAGCAGCAGAGACCTGATAATTTTTTTCAAAATTTTTGTTGTTTGGCGTATGTCTTTTCGATTTGAAAAAGTTGTCGAATTGCCCCATATCCAGTTAAGCTAATGTATAGCATTCGTTGAGTTCAGTTAAGGAAAAATCATGTCTCGTGTTGCTCGTTATCATGCCGATCGTACCAATCAAAAGTTGTATTTTGCACGTCTGGCGTGTCAACAAGCCGAGCAAATTGAACACGTACAACAGGCACAAGCGTATCGAGAAACCGCAGTGTTTCATTTACACGGTGCAGTGCTGGCTTTTTTACAGGAGCTAGTACGTTACTATCGCTTAACAGATATGCAACCGACCCTAAAGTCAATTGAAGATAAAATGGCTGAGAAAGGACAGGTTTCGCCTGAAGTGCTGGTGCTTCAGCAACTCGCGAAAGATGGCTTTATTGCTGAACTTAAACGCGCTTATCGGATGTGCCAATACGCACCTGAACCCACTGAACCAACGCCTGAAGAAGAAACGTCTTCACACTTGATCATCAAAGTCACGCAAGGCCCGCAATCATGGTTGCCTGATGTCAAAATTCTACGTGAATGGCATCGTGAGTTAAGTCATCTGATTGATGGCTTTCGCAATGAAATGGTCGAGTTTTAAACTCAATTCCTATAGAGAACTTGAAATCTGCTACAAGAGTTCCTATATATAAATCTCATACAGTGCAAAGTGCAGTTGCCCTTTGCCACCATGTTGAACATGGAGGATTTATGTCTATTCAACAGTTGAAAGAATTATTTGGTAGCCAGGAAGCCATTCTGGAACTGGTTCAACTTGAAGGTGGTGAATTGGCACTGCGAAATGCTGATTCAGAACAGGAACCTTTGGTTAAGATTCAGTTTAATGATGAAGTCAAAGCACTTCTTGGAGACCAAACTCCTATGGTTGCCCAGCATATGATTCAGGCTGCGTTATTTGGTTTGTTGGAAAAACAAATGAATCAATGGCAGGCTGAGGTGGTGGATGAACAACCCCAACATTTAAGCTAAAAAAGCGTACCCAGAGTACGCTTTTTTTATGGTTGTTTTGATCAGCTTTAATGATTGCTGGTAGTTGTATGATGTGCCAACTCAATCTGATGCAAAATATGCTGACTCATATTCTTCGCCATTTCCTCTTTAGCATAGAACACTAACCCGACATTATCCTGCCGAATGACCTCAGCTTCTTCATGGCTTTCTGCACAGCAAAGCACTTCAATTCGAGGATTCAGCTGTTTGGCAATATCGACAATACGATGAATATCGATAATATCCATGGGTGATAATACCAATAACCGCGCATGCATGATATGAGCCTGAATCAGCACACTTGGCTCCGTGGCTTCACCACTTACCGCTGGAATGCCTTTCTTACGCAGATTTTCGACTATTTCACGATTTTCTTCTGCGATCACCACACGAATATCCTGTTCCATCAAAGTTTTGGTGATTCGTCGCCCAACTTCACCATAACCCACCATGACCACCTGATCACGTAAATAGTCTTGATCGACTTCATCTGGCAACATGGCCAATGGATCGCCGCTACGTTCCAGTAACCGTGCTAAATGTGAACGTTCACGGATCCAGCGCTGAATGGGTTCAATGGCTGAGAAAACAAATGAATTCAGTGTAATGGAAAATAGAGCGCCTGCTAAAATCAGGTTTTGTGCATCTAGCGTCAGTAACCCTAATGAGACGCCGAGGGTAGCCAAAATAAAAGAAAACTCACCAATTTGAGCCAAACTCGCGCCAACAGTCAGAGCTGTATTAATCGGATAACGGAAGAATAACACCAGTGCCATAGCCGCCAATGTTTTCCCGACCATAATAATCGCGATCACCGCCAAAATATGTAAGGGTTGTTCGACCAAAATCTGTGGATCAAAGAGCATGCCGACAGAGACGAAAAACAGAATTGAAAAAATTTCACGTAAAGGTAGCGTTTCTTCTTCGGCTCGATGACTAAAATCAGACTCTTTAACCACCATGCCTGCAAAGAAGGCTCCCAATGCCATGGAAACTCCAAAAATGGCATAAGAGCCATAGGCGATGGATACTGCTGCGGCAACAACGGTAAGCGTGAATAACTCACGTGAACCTAAGCGCGCCACGAATTGCATAATCATCGGTACGAGACGTTTACCAATAATCAGCATAAAGGCAATAAAGCCAGCCACTTTAAGTAAGGTAATGCCTAATGTGATCCATATACTCTGATCCGTTGCGGCATGTGCCAATGGCTTGCCACCCAGTAAGACGGCTGTGGCAGGGAATAACACCAACACGAGCACCATCACCAAGTCTTCGACCAGCAGCCAGCCGACGGCAATTTTGCCATTGACTGAGTCTAATAAACCGCGATCGCCTAAAGCCTTGAGTAATACCACGGTACTTGCACAAGAAAGACTCAAACCAAACACGAGGGCTGAGCCAAAACTCCAGTCCCACCACATGGAAACCCCCACACCAAGCAAAGTCGCTACAGCGATCTGCAAAATCGCACCTGGTAGGGCAATACGACGTACCTGAAGTAAGTCACTCAGGGAGAAATGCATTCCCACACCAAACATGAGGAACATTACACCAAGTTCAGCAAGCTGATTGGCGAGCGCCATATCTGCCACGATACCAGGTGTATTGGGACTGATGATAATGCCCGCGATGAGATAACCAATCAATGGAGGAAGGCGTAGACGTGCGGCGATATAACCAAAAATCAGGGCAATACCAAATCCGACAGCGAGTAATATAATTAGATCTACGTCATGTGGCACTCGGTACTCCTTAATCTTGAAGTAAAGTAAATAAGCATAATTAATGCCAATCTTAAAATGATGAAAAGTTTAACAAGCTGCATAAAAAGAATGCAAAAAAAAACGACTTCATTTGAAGTCGTTTTTTAAAGAATCTAAAATTATTTGATTTTAGCTTCTTTGAAGATGACGTGTTGACGGATTTTCGGATCAAATTTTTTGATTTCCATTTTTTCCGGCATAGTACGTTTGTTCTTAGTGGTAGTGTAGAAATAACCTGTACCAGCTGAAGAAACTAGGCGAATCTTGTCACGCATTGCAAGGACTCCTTAGATCTTTTGGCCTTGAGCACGAAGATCAGCAACAACCTTTTCAATGCCCAATTTGTCGATAATACGCATACCTTTAGTGGTTAAACGAAGACGTACAAAACGTTTTTCGCTTTCTAACCAGAAACGGTGGTGGTGCAGGTTCGGCTCGAACCGGCGCTTGGTTTTGTTGTTGGCGTGTGAGACGTTGTTACCAACGACTGGACGCTTGCCGGTAACTTGGCAAACCTTAGACATGGTGGAACTCCATTGATTTAGCCAACAGCAAATCTGTGGCCAGTCATACAAATAAACAGATTGAATTTATTCAAGGGGCGTTTTATACCAAAAATACGATTAAAAGACAAGCGAATTTGGTAAAAACGCAGCATGATCTGGTGTGATAGATCATGCCTTGATCATCCTAACGTAGAAGCGTTTTGTAAAGTAATCTGTGAATCGGCTTATTAAATGGTGGCAGAATATATTTTAAGCTATAGAGCTTAGGATTCGACATCATTGACCGTCCATGAGACAGATTGAAAAAACCTTCTGGACCGTGATATTTACCCATTCCAGATGCACCGACACCACCAAAAGGAAGGTCGTCCTGTGCAACGTGAGTTAACACGGTATTTTGACCAAAATGTCCCGAATGTGTACGTTCGGCGACATAATCGGCACGTGATTGATCAAAGTCGAAATAGTATAGCGCAAGTGGGCGAGGACGGAGATTAATAAACTCAATCACATCCTCGATATGATCATATTCAAAGATCGGTAAAATTGGACCAAAGATCTCATTTTTCATGATGTCCATTTCTGTGGTTACACCTGTTAATAAGGTAGGTGCAATTTTACGAACATCTTCTAGCTGTTCTTGTTCTGGATTAATTTCAATGATTCGTGCACCTTGAGTGCGGGCATCTTCCAGATAGTTTTGCAAACGATTATACTGTTTATCATTGATAATCGACGTATAGTCTTGATTATCATGATAATAAGGATACATCCCTTTCACAATGGTTTTAAAGTTTTCAATAAACTCGGCTGCACGACCTTTGGGTAAAAATAAATAGTCTGGTGCAACACAGGTTTGACCTGCATTCCAGAGTTTTCCAACAGTGAGACGTTGTGCGGCATCTTTCATGTCCATGGATGGATGGATAATGGCAGGAGATTTTCCACCGAGCTCTAAGATCACTGGAACTAGATTTTCAGCCGCCGCCGCCATAACAGTTTTACCCACACTGGTTGAGCCAGTGAAAATAATTTTGTCGAAAGGCAAATGGCTAAAAGCATCAGAAATTGCACCACCCCCATTAATCACTGTTACAAGTTCTTGTGGAAAGGCTTCAGAAAGCGCGTTTTCCAAGACTTGTCCAAAGTGCGCCGAGGCACTTGAAATTTTGATCATGGCATGATTACCCGCTGCCAGTGCACAGATGAGTGGCCCGACAGAAAGGAGTAAAGGGTAGTTCCAAGGTGCAATAATACCGACAACACCGAGCGGTTGATATTGAACCCAAGCTTTGGCGGGTTGGTGAATGAGACTGACATGACGTTTGGATGGCTTCATCCATTCGGTCAAATGCTTGCTATAATAGCCTACCTGTTCAATACAAGTGAGTAACTCGCCAATTTTGGTTTCGCCCACAGAACGATTACCATAATCGGCATTGATGGCTTCAACCATCTGATCCTGATATTTGACTAAAACCTGTTTGAGTCGGGCTAATCTATCAATACGATCTTTTGCTGTTGGAACAGGATAACGCTGGTATGCTAGCTTTTGATGTTCCAAAATCTCTTTGAGATGTTGGACATTAAATGAATGAGGAGTCATCGACATTGTTTTTGTTTGACTGTTCATGACACGCTTCCATAACTAAAATTTACGATATATATGGTATTTTTTAGAGTAAATACTCTAAATAGTCAAGCTGGTTTATGTGTCCGCGTTTTAACTTTTTGAATTTAGGTACGGTTATTAAATAATGTCTCTCAGTAAAACAGTCAAAACCAAAGATCGTATTTTGCAAATCAGTTTGCAATTATTCAATGAGCGCGGTGAACGCTCAGTGACCACCAATCATATTGCTGCCGAGCTTGGGATCAGTCCTGGCAATCTGTATTATCACTTCCGCAATAAACAGGAAATCATTAAAGAACTGGCAGAACAGTACCAACATGAAACATTGAAGATGCTGGCATTGCCAGATGACCGTCTGGTCAATGCCAATGATAAAATCCGTTATTTTCAGGTCTTGAGTAATCAGCTTTGGGCTTATCGTTTTTTGCATCGCGATGTTTATCATTTAGTTGAAAGTAATGATGACTTTAAAAAGATTTATCCGCGATTTGCAGGCAAGGTGATGCAGCAGGGACAAAAAATCTATCAGGCATTTGTAGATGCAGGTCTGATGAAAATGACCAATTCAGAAATTGAAGCATTGGTCATTAATCTGTGGATCGTGTTAACTAACTGGACCAATTTCCTTTATATGTCAGGACATATCAGTGACAGTAGTCACCTAGAAGAAAAATGGATTTGGCAAGCCTTGCGTCAGATGGTGTTTTTAGAAGGACCATATTTGATGGGGGAAAGCCGTCAAACCTATGAAAGCTTACTTGAAAGTTTTGGTAGTTCAGAGCTGTTTGCAAGTTTATCTGCAAAAACCCAGTAATTTAGGGCGTTGCAAGCGGCGGGTTCAATCTTGTCAATTGAAACTGTTTCAGTCTCTTGCAAAAAAGCGCTAGAATACTCGGCTTATTTTATAAAATTGACTTATAAGTGATATTAATCAAATGAACACGACCACCGCCAATACAGCACGTTTACTTATCACCTGTGAAGACAAACCGGGCATCGTGCAAGCTGTATCGAGCTTTTTGTATCATCAGGGAGCAAATATTACCGCACTTGATCAATACGCCACAGAAGCTCAGGGCGGACGTTATTTTATGCGTGTGGAATTTGAGCTAGAGCATTTACAAAGCCGTAAAGATACATTGATTCAGACTTTTGCGGCAAACGTCGCTGAGCGCTATAACATGCAATGGCGTTTGGCTTTTGTCAATGAACTGAAAAAAGTCGGGATTTTAGTTTCTAAAGTGGATCATGCCTTACTTGAGCTCTTATGGCGACATGCCCGCGGTGGTCTGGCTTGTGAAATTACTAAAGTGGTGTCAAATCACGAAGATTTACGTGAAGCGGTGGAAAACTTTGGTATTCCATTTGAAGTTGTGCCCGTGAATAAAGAAAATAAACGCGAAGCGTATGCGCAAATTGATGAACTCATGCAAGGCAATGATTTATTAGTATTAGCACGTTATATGCAAATTCTGGATGAAGAGTTTGTAAGACATTGGGAAATGAAAGTGATTAATATCCATCATTCATTCCTGCCAGCATTTGTGGGTGCAAATCCATATAAACAAGCCTATGAAAAAGGCGTTAAATTGATTGGTGCAACGGCGCATTATGTAACGGCTGATTTGGATCAAGGGCCGATCATTGAGCAAGACGTAGAACGCGTGAGCCATGATTTTACTGTAGAACAGTTGCGTGAACTTGGACAAGATGTGGAACGTAATGTCTTGGCAAGAGCAGTTAAATGGCATCTGGAAGACCGTATTATTGTCGATGGAAATAAGACGGTAGTGTTTCAATAATTAAGTCGTAGATTTAAGCATGCCAAAGTGCATGCTTTTTTATTCACAGCAAGTGTTATGATATATCATAATAATTATTTCCGATCACGATTTAAATTTATGAAGAAATTTTCTATACTTAAATTTATAATTTATCTATATGAAATATAAATAATTTTATTGTGGTAGTTACAGTTCTATAAAATAACGGTTGCAAATGAAAACACTTCTCATTTATTATTGCGTTACTTTAATTGTTTGAACCGATGAGCTAAATCGTTCCAACATATTGTTACGGACATTTGGTTTTCAACAAGGTAATTAGATTCACATGAGTCAATCTCCTGCAATAACTTTGAATTCTACTCCTCCGAATTCTCCTCATCCGATGAAAAAAAAGGTCATCGCTGCACTGATTGCGGTTGTGATTGGTCATGCTGGAGTGTTATGGGCGGTCAGTCATCTTAAGACTCCTGAACTTAAACCGATTGAGAAACAACCGTTAAACGTTCGGTTTGTTAAAATTCAGGCGCCACCTCCATTACCTCCTAAGCCAAAGGCTGAACCGAAGAAAGAACAGCCAAAACCGAAAAAAGAGGTGAAAGAGGTCAAGGTGGTAGAAAAAGTTGCACCACCACCAAAAAAAGTGGAAAAAGTGCAGCAGGTAAAAAAAGCGGAAACCCCTAAAGAAGTCGTTAAAGCTGAACCTAAGGTTGACATGAAACCATTAACGACCACCACGACAGTGACTGAAAAAGTGGTTGAAAAGGCAAAACCTGCTCCTCAGCCTGCGGCAGAACCGCAGCGCGATCCATCGCCAAAAAGCGTATCGATTGGAGGTTCAGGTGTACAGTGGAGTCGTTCTCCACGTCCTTCATATACTAATCGTGATCTACAAGGCGAAACCCGCACTGTAGTGGTCATGATTGAAGCAGATGAAAGTGGCAAAATCACCAATGCGCGTGTGACGCGTAGTAGTGGGGTTGCGTCACTTGATGACAAGATTTTACGCGCAGTGCGCAGTGCAAAATTCAAACCGTATAAAGAAAATGGTGTGGCTTACCCAATTCGGGCTGAACAACCATTTGAATTAACATTGAATCCTAACGGCTAACATTTTCAGGAGTTCGAGTATGAACTTTTCAGTTTATTGGCAACATGCAGATGCAGTCAGCAAAACACTGTATTTTGTGCTTTTGGCAATGTCGATTGCAACCTGGACGATTTTCATCTTGCGTTTGATGGGAACCCGCCAATTAAAACAACAAGCTTATGCTCAACTGTCTAAAGCATTATCTAGCTTAAAAGCAAAATTTATACATTTGCCATTTGATCAGCGTAAGGCGGTAGCGGAACAAGCGTTGCTACGTCAAATTTCTGCTGAAAAATCTAATGCAGAAAAAGGTGTGGCAGTTTTGGGTACTATTGCTTCGATTGCACCTTTCGTCGGCTTGTTTGGTACAGTATGGGGTATTTTCCATGCTCTGGTTGCTGTCGGTAAAAGTGGTCAGGCAGGTTTGGCTCAGGTTGCCACGCCAGTCGGTGAAGCATTGATTATGACGGGTTTGGGTTTGGCTGTTGCGATCCCAGCGGTACTGGCTTACAACATTTGTGTGCGTTTTAATCGTGGTTTAGCGCATGATTTACAGGATCAGGCACATAGCTTGTTGATCGACACCATGTTATTACAAGACTCTACAGAAGCAAAAGCAGACGTGAAAGCAACTTCACAAAGCTATGTTGGAGGTCAGGTTTAATGGCTTTTCAATTGGGTGAAGACCACGACAGTGGCATGAATGAGATGAACCTCATTCCGTTAATTGACATTATGTTGGTATTGATGATCATTTTCCTTGTCACCGCGACGGTCGCCAACCCATCAGTGCCATTAACGCTACCAAAAACAACGGCTGAAATTCAGCCACCTCCCGATAAACCGATTACGATTAGCATCAATGCTAATGGTGATATCGCTTGGGGACAAGAAAGCATTACGCTGGATGAACTACAAAAACGTTTTAATGAAGCAGGTCAATCCGCTCAAAAGCCAACTGTTCAATTACGTGCAGATAAAGAATCACGTTATGATACGGTGGCGCAAGTTATGTCACGTGCGAGTGAAGCCGGACTCAGTGATATTGCCTTTGTGAGCGAAAACTGATTTTCAGTCTTGCTGTAAAAAAGCAACTCAGGTGAGTTGCTTTTTTTATCTCAAAATTTTATTCACTCAGTTTTAAGTAAATCTTGAAACTTTCCTCTAAGCTTTGACAGTTTGGGCGGGATTGCAAAGTTACAATAGCCCTGTGACGGATTTTTAGCATAAAAGTTTTGATGATAGTCTTCTGCTGGATAGAAAGTTGGTACAGGACTGAGTTCGGTGACGATATCGATACCTTCCTGTTTTAACTCTGCAATAAATTGCTCAGCTTGCTGTTTCTGGGTTTCATCAAAATAATAAATAACAGAGCGATATTGAGTGCCGACGTCATTTCCTTGACGATTCAGTGTAGTTGGATCATGTGTGGCAAAAAACACATGAAGCAATTGTGTATAGCTAATCTGTTGTTCATCGAAGTCAATTAAAATCACTTCTGCATGCTGGGTTTGCCCCGTACACACAGCTTCGTAGCTAGGGTTGGGAATGTCTCCACCTGCATAACCGCTAACGACTTTAATGACACCCTGAATTTGCAAGAATACCGCTTCGGTACACCAAAAGCATCCTCCACCAAATAAAGCTTGCTGCATATCCTGATCCCTTTCTTTATTGCTCATCACTTAATACTATAGTGTTAGCACAATTTATTCATAAAATTAAATGTATTGGTCTGAATCATGCGTTTATGTATCTGCCTTTTTAAAGGCAATAAGAGTTTGTCCATTTTGATCAAATAAGACCAGTAGTTGTGAACTGGCACGATAACTCGTAACTTTTGCCAATGCTTGTTGATATTGAGTGGCGGTAAGACTATTTGCATCTGGACACATCATTTTGGTACTTGCGATTTCACCAAAGCTTAAATGGTCATCTGCCGTGTTAAAACTGCCCATAATCTGGTTGCAGCCATCTGAACCACTAAAACGTTTAGAGCTTGAATCAAACTGGATTTGGGGTGTTTTTTCAGAAGATTCCACCTGAAAACCATTAATTTCGGTAGCGACCCAGTGTTGCTGATATAACAGCGTAGGTTGCTGAGATTGAGATGAGGCGCTGGGTGTTGCTTTGGCTACAGATGCAGTGGGCGCTGAAGTGGTAGCGGCACAACCTGTGATGGTTAGGCAAGAAATAAGACCTGTTGAAATTATCCAATGCTTGAGCATGAAAATAACCCTTAATATACTAACGCAATTGCTAGATATAAGAGCAAAAAAACACTTAAAACGCAGTGAAAAAACGTGAAATTGTGTAGTTAATTTTTAGTGTGCTCTCACATTATCTTCACAATTTAGTGAGCCTGTTAATTGGGCTGTGGCAAGCCTTCACGGATGGCCGCGGAAAAGTTGGCACTGCTTTTATATTTAAATGTTTCGTACTCGGCTGCGCGTGCATTGATATATGCCATTTGATACCACTCAGGTACCGTATAGTGATGACTGAGCACGTTCAAATCATAAAGATAATTGGGTAAATAACCAGACACGATTAGACGATAATCTTTCGGCAATTCATTTGGATTGATGGCTTGCACCATATCAAACACCAGTGTGGTGCAATTACTGGTCAGCGTATTATACCAGCGTGCTTCTTTTTGAAGTTCATCGACTGTTTTTAAATATTCATTAAACAGCGCTTTAGCCTGTGTATTGGTCATCTTGATTGGAAATAAATAGACTTGCTCTTTACGCACATTACTACGTGTATAAATAATATCTTTTTCATCCGCTGCAACCAGACTCAGTTCAAACTGTCTAAAAAAACCGCCGACTGCTGAAAAGTTTTCGTTCTTTTCCTTACGAATTTCAATAGAAAAGACCAGAGGGGCTTGATCACTAAAATTAAAACTGACTAAAGTATGGGCAATTTGTGGACCCATCCAGTAAGAAGTTACAATATTAACCCCACTAATTTTATCCAGATTTAGATGTCGGGTTTCCCAGCGTTCGGTATAACTTCCATCAGGTTTCCAGTCAAAATTACGAATATTGTGCAAGGTGACCAAATTCCCTGTACGTTCATAGGATAAAATTTTAGCGACTTCAGGATTCCAGTCACGATTTTGTAAGGCTGGGATTGAAAAGTACCAGATCAGTACCGCAATAAAAGCCACCAAATAAATCGCCAAATCGACCCGTCGGCTAATCAAATGTTGAGTGACATAAATCCCTAAAATACTTAAGGCAAAAACGATCCAGACGCCAATCAGCACACGACTGAAAAGCCAGCCCAAGGGTTGCTGAATCCAGATGGCCATGCATACCCATATACTGGAAAAAATAATAAATAATCCAAAGGCTGCCAGAATCAGTCCTTTGCCTAGAGCGGTTAAAAATTCTTTTTTTCCAATGTGCTGCATAAGTTTACGCTAATTCTATTGTTATGTACTATTTATGATAAGTTGCGAATTCAAAAGCAATACCAGTTTTGTCATCAGTGTGTTGTTCACTGGCTATCTTGTTAAAACTGACTGGAATGGCAGGGTAATGCGCATCTCCCTGTACATCGAGTTCAACATGAGTAAGTTCCAGACGATCAGCAATCTCAAGAGTCTGACTAAAAATTTCACCGCCACCTATAATAAATAGCGCGGTTTGATTGGATAGTTTTGCATCTTGTGCTGCACCGATTAAAGCCGCTTCGATGCTATGAGCTACTTTGGTTCCATCAAAGTGCCAACTAGGATCACGGGTAATTACCCAATTGACACGATTGGGCAAGGTACGGCCCATCGATTCAAGGGTTTTACGACCCATGATCACGATACCGCCTTGTGTAATTTCCTTAAAATGTTTCAAGTCAGCGGAAATATGCCACGGCAGAGCATTGCCTTTACCAATGCATTGTTGCTGATCCATAGCGACCACATGGACCACTTCTAGGTCTTGAAAAGCCATTGTGAAATTCCTTAACCTTATACTGCGACAGGGGCTTTAATTGCAGGATGCGATTGATAATCTACAATCTCGATATCTTCAAATTTAAAATCAAAAAGATCATGAATGTCTGGATTTAATTTTAATTGACATAACGCCAGTGGTTCACGAGTAAGTTGCAACTGTGCTTGTTCAAAATGATTGGCATAGAGATGAGTATCACCACCTGTCCAGACAAAATCACCAACGCCTAATCCACAGACTTGCGCAATCATATGGGTGAGCAAAGCATAACTGGCAATGTTAAACGGCACGCCTAAAAATACATCGGCGCTACGTTGGTAAAGCTGACAGGAAAGTTTGCCATCTTGAACAAAAAACTGGAACAAAGTATGGCAGGGGGGTAATGCAACCTGTCCCGCTTCATTTGGGTTCCAACCAGATACAATCAGACGACGAGAATTTGGATTGGTTTTAATTTCATTGATGAGCCATTTGATTTGATCAAATCCATCAGAGTTGTAGCTCCCATCTGCTTTTTTAGTTGCGCCAAAGTTACGCCATTGATGACCATACACTGGACCAAGCTCACCTTCAGGGCGACCGAAACGAGCCGTTTGTTCAGCGGTCGACCACTCATCCCAAATGCTGACTTTATTGTCTTTGAGATATTGGACGTTGGTATCGCCTTTTAAAAACCACAAGAGTTCAATCACAATCGAACGGAAATGGACTTTCTTGGTGGTGAGTAAAGGGAAACCTTTAGATAAATCAAAACGCATTTGATGACCGAATACTGAACGTGTTCCTGTTCCTGTACGGTCACCTTTGTCACCGCCATTGTCGAGGATATGTTGTAAAAGATCTAAATACGCGCGCATGATGCTCTCTAATCTGGATGGATATTAGTCGGTTCATTACCGATCAAATATTAAAAAATCGATGCTAAATCTTAACTGCTTTTACGCAGAATGAACAGCACAGCAGATCTCATCACGTTTTAACGTGGTGCGCGATTTTGATAAATCGAAACAATAAATAAACCTAAAGCACTGAAGCCGATGACCTGTATGGCTAAGATCCATTGATGTGACTGAGGCAAAAAAGCAATCAGGGTGATAAGCGCAATAATGGGAAGTACAAAACCAATGATTGAAAACCCTTCTGCATAGGGGTTATCAGCTTGAATACGACTTATTTTTTGCTGTAAAAAATGATGGATCATTCCAAGTAACAAACTCATGACAACAAAAAGCGCTGGTAATTTTTCAATGGTGGAACTGAGGTAAATGATGACACACGTGGCAATACAAATCCCCAGTTTGATACCACGGGTACAACGCTCAGAATACCAAAAATCTAACATGTTAATGATCTTTCGATGAGTTGATCGGTGGCGCTTTAAGTAAAAACTGTGGGGAAAAGACAAAGACTGCAAGTGCCATAAAAGCAATGCCCTGAATACCCCACCACATCAAATTATTCATGGTTTTCATAAAAAGCAGAGTCAATAACAGGGCGATTGGAATCCATGTCAATAAACGATAAAGCAAGCCAGTTGGATTGTTTTGAGCAAAATGTTGTTTTAAATAGCGACAGATTAAAAAAATGATACCCGTTCCAGCAAACATTAAAATCACGTCTAAGGGCAATGGATGATAACGATATAAGCCAAGTGCAATCAGTAGCGTAATGATCAAAATCAAAAATTTTTTCGAACGCGAAATATCAGAACTAAACCAGAATTCAAGCATATTGATTGGATCAGAATGGAAACCCTGAAAATGTAACATACAAATCTATCGTTGGAAGGTCGAATCAATATAAAGAGGTGGTTTTGATTGGTGGGATTGATGATGTTTTTTATTTTATGCATTGGAAAATTAACATTATTTTATAAGTAAGAGTGATCAACTTAGATTTAAAATTGTTTAAATAATTTTGTATCGTTTCGCTGTCTTGATGAAAATTTTTTGAATTTTCGGTTTGATTCCCAACCAAACCGAAAATAAAGATGACTTTACAAATCAGGTTGAACGATTTTTTAAAGGACCCCAATCATAAATTTTACGTTGATAAGCGTACCAAAGCATCCAGAGGCCAATCAAAATCATCGGAACAGTTAAAATCTGACCTTTGGTCATCCAGCCCAATAAAATGAAGCCTTGATCAGCATCGGGCTCACGGAAGAACTCCATGCTAAAACGAGCGATGCCATAGCCAATCAGGAACAACGCAGAAACAGCCATGCGTGGACGCGGTTTACTGCTAAACCACCACAGCACTAAAAATAGAATCAGACCTTCACAGATGGCTTGATAAATTTGCGATGGATGACGGACCAGATGCAAGGGATCTGTTGGGAAAATCATGCCAAATGGATAATTCGGATCCTGAACGGCACGACCATATAATTCGCCACCGATAAAATTACCAATACGACCGAACATCAAGCCTGTCGGAACACAGGGCGCAATAAAGTCCAGTGTTTCAAACCATGTTTTTTGGTATTTGCGGCACCAGAGAATCATGGCCAGCATGACTCCGATAAACCCCCCGTGAAAACTCATGCCGCCCGTCCAGACCTGAAATAGCCAGATTGGGTTCGCCAGGAACTTGTCAAACTCATAAAACAGGACATAGCCAATACGCCCACCCAGTACCACACCAAGCGCTCCGTAGAACACAAGGTCGGAAACCATGTCGGCTGTCCAACCATCACGTTGTTTAGCACGATAAGAAGCAAGTCCCCAAGCGCATAAAAAAGCCAAGAGATACATCAGCCCATACCAATGGACTTTTAATGGCCCGAGCGACAGTGCAACAGGGTCAATATTCGGGTAGGTCAGCATTCCTATTCCTTGATTTTTTATCTTCGTGAGATTCTAACGGAATAAAAGAAAAATGTTGTACATTCAATGTGTAAAAGATGACGAGAAAAAAATCATGTGTATTGTCGCATTGGCTTGGCAAGTTTTAGAACAAACACCGATCTGCTTATTATCAAATCGGGATGAGTTTTATGCACGCCCCACCACACAGCTTTACCAATGGTCAAATCTTCCGATTGTAGCGGGTCAGGACTTACAGTCAGGTGGTACGTGGATGGGCGTGACTGCTTCAGGGCGTTGGGCGGTTGTCACAAATTTTCGTGATGGTCAGGATAAAAAAACGTATGACACATCGAGAGGTGCATTGGTCGAAGATTTCTTGTTGTCTGATTTAACGCCGATACGTTTTGCCCAACAGCTTGAGCAAAAACAGCATCAATATGCAGGTTTTAATTTATTTATGGGAGATCAAGCTCAGGCGGTTTATATGAGTAATCGCGGGGAAGCCCCGCAAGTATTAGCCAAAGGTGTGTATGTGGTTTCTAATGGTTTAATGTCAGAGCATTGGGAAAAAACAGCGCATCTGCGTAAACGGTTTACGCAAGAGTTTTTACCGATGTTGCAAGACAATGCGAATCAAGATGATATTGAAAATGCAGCGTGGGATATTTTAGAGGATGAACGTCAAGTGATTCCTGAGCTTTTACCCGCAACTGGAATAAGCCCTGAAATGGAACAACTTTTATCATCTACATTTATTCAAAGCCCTATATACGGCACACGTTGTTCTAATTTTTTAAACATGAGAAATCAACAATGGAATTGGCTGGAAAAAACTCAAGCTGGTGAATTAAAAGATCAAATCATAGATTTGAATATTCCCTTAAACCAACAAAGCTGACCGAAGTCAGCTTTGTTTGAAATCACTGAAATTATTTTTTAACAACAGATGGTGCGATTGGATCTGCGGTAATGTAACCCACTGATGCAGCAAAGCCATTGTTATAGTTTTTATTGATGGCATCAGTCAGCACTTTTTGGTCATTTTCACTTAAACCAGTACGTACGCCTGTTTTGCTATCTACTTTATAGAAACGATCCCATTCATCGCCCGCATGCTGGAAATTACTCATGATATATGTCCAGCCATTGACGTTATCAACTGCATGTAAACCTGTTGATTCTGCGCCAGCAGGTGCTGAAAGTAATCGAATCAACTGTTTAGTATCGACATTATATGCCCATAAGAAGTTATTAAGGTGATTACCACTGTCTTCACCAATAAACAGCGTACGCAATGTTTCTGAATATTTGAGGTTATCTGGGCTTGCGATATTGTTTGGATCGGCTGTATTACCTAGATTATCCATGCTGGTATCAACACCCATAATCAGCATATGGCTTTGTTTTGCTGCCCAGCTACTATTGATGACTGCGCCAGTACTATCGACTTGACCAGATGCGAGATCATGCGCCAATACACCGCCCGCTTTGATGGTTTTGCTAAAGGATACGTTATTGCTTTCAACCCATCCAGAAGCTCCTTTCACCATAGAGTCTTGAATGTTGGCCAGTGCAGAATAGCCAACTTTGTCTTTGATATTGACTGTGGTGCCTTCCATTTTAGTAAAGGCCATACTTGCGCCTTTGAGTGCAGCATAACGATGTGTTTCAAGGAAAGCCGCAGCAAGTTGAATTTCTGCATCCGTAAAGCCATTGTTGGCAGCTTTGAGTTTGACCCAAAGTTTTTTCTTGGCGAGAACAATCGGGGTATAACTTGCATCATTTGGATCAGTGGTTAAACTTTCCATAATGTTTTCAGGTTTAATACCACGAACGTTGACCAAATCTTCAATTGTTTTACTGTTGGTTGATCCCAGTTTAATCCATTGAATACGCGCTGTTGTTGATTCGGTTAATACATCCAGATATTTGGCGACATAGAGTGTTCCCGCAGATAAATCTTTTTCTTTATCTGCCACGAACATAAAGAAACCGCCATTGGTATAGTCATCGCCCATAATCGCAGTACGATTATCTGGCATCACTTGAATCAATTCATGTGAAATACGGCCTAAACAGAAATGTTTTTTTGCTGTACCTGAACCGTCTTTATTCACCACAATTTCTGGTAAATGCCCATAGTTATAAGGGTTTGCTTTTGTGGCATCGCCAAAATAGTATGTCCCAATACCATCCGCACTTGGGCCACCAATCCCTTGTTTAAATGCATCTGGTTCATATTCTTCGCTAGAAAGGTGGGTATTCCACGGAGAAAGACTCGCACCACAGGTAATCCATAAGCCATGAACTTTGGACATATCCACGTTAAAATATTTTTTAAGCGTTAAATGGCCTGTTTTTTGATCTTGATCAAGCGTCAAAATAGCTATAGGTGATGGCAGTTGACCATACATGCTGGTTCCTGCCAAATTTTTAGTCGTGTATTCAAATTGAACTACATGGAACACAGGATTGGTAACACCTGCAACAGAAGCGCCTTCAATTTGGATCAAAGATGAGCCATCTGGACAGTCAGAGAAAAATTGGCGCTCTGAACCTGCAACAGACGTATCTTTGATTGGGTTACCATTGACATCAAAATAACCACCAGCAACGATCGTACCGCCATTTAAAGCAGGAACGCTTTCACCTGTTTTAAAAAATGAGCTGTATCCAAGTTGATAGTCTGTTTTTGAGCCATCATCCCAAGAGATACTTAATTTTGAACCGACAGACGTGGTTGCCATTGCTGCTGGATCAGCCAATGTCGGTGCTGTCATTGGGGTAAATGTTGCATTTTTAAAATTAGCAGGTTTAACTGGTGTTGTGGAGCTGTCATTATCACTGTCATTGCAGCCCGCTAATGTTGCCGCAGTTGCCATTGCCCCCAATGGTAAAAAAGGAATTCCGCTGAACCATTTTAGTAAATCACGACGGGTAGGATGATTGCTTGCCGATGTCATAATAAATCCATAACGTTTGTGGGTATATTTGTGGCATTGATTCTAGGCAACTTAGATGACATTTTTTTTACGGTTTTAAGTCAATTTAAAGACAATATATTTTGTAAAATCAAATAATTAATTTTATAAAAATAAAGCCTGAATATATTGAATATTCAAGCTTTAAAAGATGTTGTTGTTTTTAATTTTAAAGTTTTAATGTGCTGGTTTTTCTAGTAGTTTCCCAAAAAACAATCCCATCTCAAATAATAGCCACATCGGGACAGCGAGCATCACCATCGAAATAGCATCTGGTGGAGTAATAAACATGGAAATGAAGAAACAACCTACAATAATAAAACGTCGTTTTTCAGCGAGGCTTTGAGTGCTCACCACACCAATCAAAATGAGGAGTAAAGTCACAATAGGAATTTCAAAAGTAAAACCAAATACCAGAAATAATTTAAGACAGAACTCAAGATAACTATTGATATCGGTCATTGGTGCGACTGTTTCAGGTGAAACACTAATGAAAAAATGCAAGATAGCAGGCAGGGTAATGAAATAAGCAAAAGCAATGCCTGCAAAAAATAAAACGATGCTGCCTACAAGTAAAGGCAATGCCAAATATCGCTCTCTGGCGTACAGTGCAGGTTTAATGAATAACCAGAGTTGATACAAAATAAACGGCATAGCGAGAACTATCGCTACAAATAAATTCAGCTTAAATGGAGCCATAAATGTGGCAGTAACATCCGTTGCAATCATAGAGGATGATGCAGGCAACTGCATGCGCAAAGGTTCAGATAGCCATTGATAGGTATAATTACGAAACGGAAGTAAGCAAAAAAATAAAAACAGTGTTACTCCCACGATTCTAAATAAATGCTTGCGTAATACCACCAAATGATTGGTCAATGGCATTTGTTCAAGTGTTTCGGCTGCGGTATTGAGCGTATTTAAGGGTAGCTGGTTCATACGGCAATCTTCAGTTCAATAGGGGCGGTCGGTTGCAATGTGGTGTGTAGACCATCAACCGTCTTTTCTTTTTGCTGCCAGTTTTTAAAGGGAACATAGCTTGCGGTTGAAATAAATGAATACACTCGAACAATTTTTTGTTGTTCCTGATGATTTTGAGGCGTTTGTTCTAATTCGGAAAGTTTTCTCTTTTCTATTTCTTCCAGTTGAGATTGTACTTTGCGTTCGAGTGCTTCAATTCGATTTAACTCATCCTGCATTTCTTTACGGAATTCAGAAATTTTGAGTTCACGGTCAATTTCATTTTGAATATTGCTGATATGACGTTTAATTCTGGCATACCAGCGTCCTGCAAAACGTGCCGCTTCAGGCAGCTTGTCAGGGCCCAAAACCAGTATGGCGATGACTGCAAAACACAGAATTTCGGTCATTCCAATATTCAACATGAGGGACGTTCCTTAGCCTTTTACAGATGATACAGGTTCAGAATTTTTCACATCTGCATCGATCGTTTTAGGTTGATTAAGCGCAGACTTTTCTTCGTCTTCACGAATTGACTTTTTAAAGTCTTTGACTGCACCACCCACATCTTTACCCAAATTTTTAAGTTTTGAGGTACCAAATAAAAGCACCACGACAATCAAGAAAATCACTACATGCCAAATCGATAAGCCTGCCATTTTTGTATCCTCCAAAAGTTTGTGGATATTTCAACAGTCTGTAGTGACAGTGCAGTGACAGAAATATTTCATTTTTAAGACAATTCAATTTTAGCTTTAGAAAAATGCTAGTATTCCACGTGATGATTGAAACCTTATTTTAGAGCATGTTGTGAATCTTATTCTCCCACTGATCGCCTTTGTTGTTGGATGGATACTGGCTCAAACGCGATTCGCTGTTGGTCTCAAACCTGCATTTGCGACTTTATTGGCCCGTGTCTTTATTCCGATTGTGATTATTTACAATATGGTGTTTTATCAGACGGGTAGTTTAAGTCTGATGCTCTTTAGTTTCGTCTCCGCAGTTTTGTTATATGCGTTGTTTATGCAATGCTTTAAAGATCGTTTAGGCGCATTATGCTTTAGCTATGTCAATATGGCGTGGCTGGGTTTTCCATTCGCGATTGCTTTATTTGGTACTCAAATCAGTTCTGCGATGGTGGCTTTATATATTGGCGGGTCTATTTTTGGCAATATTTGGGCTGTCACTGCGGTGTCTTCGGAGCCGCAAGAAAAATCGGTCATTGTAAAAAAAGTGATGCAATCTCCACCTTTTGTGGCTTTGGTTTTAGCTGGATTATTTAGGTTGATGGAGCTGCAAAATATCCAAGAAACCTATTGGGTTGATCACGTTTATAGTGCCAGTAAGATCGGAATGACCTTTGCAGGAATGTGTGTATTGGGCATGTGGTTACGACGAACCAAAGTCAATGTAGATGATTTAAAACGAAGTAGCATGATTTTAGCGCTTAAAATCATTTGTGGTATAGCATTGTGTAGTATTGCTTATTTTTATCTACCGATTCCACATGTTCAGCAATATATCGGTGTCATGTTTTTATTGTTCTGTTTACCGCCTGCGGCAAATATTGTGGCGCTTGAAACGCATTATCAGGGGACTGGAGTTTCAGCGAAGTATATTGCGTCGGGTACGATTGTGAGTTGTGTGGTGATTGCAGTTTATGGAATGTTGCTGCATTTTTATTTTTAAATCTATAAATATCCAGAATAAATATTCTACGTGTAAACGTCGTTCGCAATGTTTTAAATCAAAATATATTTACAATATAAATTATTGTAAGTATATGTTTTTCAATGTATTTTAATAGTAAATAAGTGATGTGTAGTTTTCTCATTCTTTACTTTTCAAGGATGAAAAGTAACAAAAATCCTTTGTTTGGCTGATGGTACGTCCTTGATACCACAGCCAAACGGGCGGCATCCATGCCGCCGTCACGGTCGTGCATCTCTATTTTATATTCAAATCTATGTGTATGTTTCTTGTTGAGAGGGTTCTTTATACGTGAGCCAAACTCTCACGAAAACGTTGCATTGCCTGCCCACGATGGCTGATTTTATTTTTTTCTTCCTTACTCATTTCCGCACTGCTGATGCCAAGTTCTGGCAACCAAAATAATGGGTCGTAACCGAAGCCATGTTCACCACGCGCTGCTTCTAAAATTTCGCCATGCCAGAAACCCTGAAAGATTTGTGGAAGTGGATCTTCTGCATGTTCAACCAAAGCCAATACACAGACAAACATTCCTTCAATCACTTGCCCATTTTGACGAAATGGTTTTAAGTCATTTAAAAGTTTTTCATTATTGGCGCTATCATTGCCATGATTACCCGCATAACGTGCTGAATAGATACCCGGTGCGCCGTCTAATACAGGAACACAGATGCCAGAATCATCTGCAATGGCAGGTTTTCCTGAAATTTTAGACGCATGTCGTGCTTTAATAATGGCATTTTCAATGAAGCTCAGTCCATCTTCAATCGCATCTGGAATGTCCAGTTGCCCTTGAGGAATAACATCAACAGGAAGTTTCAGCTCTGCAAATAGTTTTTCAAACTCGGTAATTTTACCTTTGTTGTTACTGGCTAAAACTAAAGTACCTTGAGAGAGCCAATGCGGTGCAGACATAATCAAAACCTAAATAAAAGAGAAAATTAAAAAACAAAAAGCACCCGAAGGTGCTTTAAAATTTGAAGAACTTACTGCGCCTGAATCCATTTGTCCGCACGATCAACCGCTTGACGAATCTGATCTTGGGTTAAATTGGCAGCCAACGCCGTTTTTTTGCTTTGTGACATGTTAATCACTTTATTATCTAACATGCCATCACGAGTCGATAACTCGTACCATTGATAGGCGCCCTGATAGTTTTTCTTTTGCTCTTCCATCATGGCGAGATTATAACTAGCACGGTTGTCACCATTACTGGCTGCTTTTTCAAAGTATTTACGCGCCATCGCTTCATTTTTAGCAACGCCAACGCCATCTGCATACATACGGCCGACATTGAGCTGAGCAGGGGATAATCCCTGATCTGCTGCTGCTTTAAACCATGTAAAAGCTTGTTTATCATCTTTGGCTACATCTTTACCGTATTGGTAATGCGAACCTAAATAAAATTGTGCACCCGCCTGACCCGCTTTAGCAGCTTTCATCAGATCGGTAATCCCCATTGTAGAATAATGTGCAGCTTGTGCTGCAATAGATTGTGGTTGGGCAACGTAATCAGCATGTGCGTGAATACTTAAAAGTCCAACTACTAGTGTGCTGAATAATGTTTTTTTCATAGAGCGCTCACTCGATATATTGCGACTTCACCAAACAAATTAGGGACATGCTTACTTAAAAAGCTCCCTTGCTGATTCCCATTGACGGCAAGTCGATTAATAATCCGAATCTGATTTTCTGCACAAAGTGCTTCAAAATCTCGGAAAGTACATAAATGAATATTGGGCGTGTTATACCACATATAAGGTAATGCATCTGAAACAGGCATCATTCCTTTCAAAGCCAAAAACGAGCGCGTCTTCCAGTGCGCAAAGTTTGGAAAAGTAATGATGGCTTGTTTGCCCACTCGCACCATGTCACGTAATAAAACGTCTGGTGCATCTACAGCCTGCAAAGCTTGCGCCATGACGACATTGTCAAAAGACTGGTCGGCAAAACGGCTCAAGCCAAGATTCAAGTCTTGCTGAATAATATTTAACCCGCGACTGACCGCAATTGCAATCTTTTCTTGATCAATTTCTAGCCCATAAGCATGAATTTGGTGTTTTTTGCTCATATGAGCCAATAATTCACCATCGCCACAGCCTAAATCCAGCACACTGGAACCCGGTTTAATCCACTTTTCCGCAAGTTGTTGGTCGATACGCATCAGATCGCCTCCACGTGTGGGGTAGATTTTAAAAGCGCTTCACCGCCTAAAAAAGCCCGTAGCGTTTTTACATAGAGTGGAATAGGAAATAAAAATGAATCATGCCCTTGTTCAGCATCGATATCCAGATAAGTCACAGGTTTATGATTGGTAATAAGTGCATCGACAATTTCCTGAGAGCGTTCTGGGGCAAAACGCCAGTCCGTAGTAAAGGAAATCACGAGGAAACGACATTGAGTTTGCGCCATTGCTTTAGTCAATGACTGCTCATACTCACGTGATGGATCAAAATAATCCAACGCCTTGGTCATAATCAAATAGGTATTGGCATCAAAATTTCGGCTAAATTGTTCGCCTTGATAGCGCAGATAGCTTTCCACCTGAAATTCGACATCAAAGCCATACATAAATTTGCCCGATTTTAAATCACGACCAAATTTTTGTTTCATCGCTTCTTCAGATAAATAGGTGATGTGACCCACCATCCGCGCCAAAATCAATCCGCGTTTTGGATAGCTATCATTTTCCAGATAACGACCATGATAAAAATCAGGATCAGACAGGATGGATTGGCGCGCGACTTCGTTAAACGCGATATTCTGTGCTGAAAGTTTAGGTGCACTGGCAATAATCACACAATTTTTTAAACGATCAGGATAGTCCACTGACCATTGTAAGGCCTGCATGCCGCCCAATGACCCACCAATCACCGCATACCAAACATCAATGCCCAATCGATCTGAAAGCATAGTTTGGGTTTTGACCCAGTCACGCACGGTGACCAAAGGAAAATCTGGGCCGTAAGGACGGTTTTCATTTTCAGGATTGGGCGAAGTTGGGCCAGTCGAGCCATTACATCCGCCAATATTATTCAGTGCAACCACAAAAAAATGATTGGTATCAATCGCTTTGCCTGGGCCAATACAGGCATCCCACCATCCTGATTTTTTGTCATCTTCGTGATGATAACCCGCCGCATGATGATGCCCAGAAAGCGCATGACAAATCAAAATCGCGTTAGATTGATCTGCATTTAAAGTACCATAGGTTTCAACCATCAGTTCGAAACGCGGTAAGCTGCGGCCACATTCTAAATGTAGAGGGTGTTCAAATTGAAACTTTTGTGGAGTGACCAAACCCACGGAGTCAGATGCAAAAGACACGGGAGCGATTCGCCTTCTATCTTTAAACCAATAATAAAGAAAGGATACCATAGGTATCCTTTCAAAAAGAGTGTTTTACGTAGTTTATACAGCGGCAGCGGCCACTTGATCTGTGCTCAAGACACCTTGTTCAATTAAACGATTGGTTGAGGCCAAAATCGCTTCAATGGATGAGGTCACGGTGTTGTCATGGATTCCTGCTCCAAACGCACTCTTACCTGTTCCTTTGACTTGAATTTCAATCAAGGTCAAGGCCTTGGCGTTGGCACCAGAGCTAATGCTACGTTCTTCATAGTTCAATACATCAATCGGCAATTGAAGCGCATTTAAGAAAGCCGAAATTGGACCATTGCCTTCGCCACGTAATTGTTGGATTTCACCATCAATATCCACTTCGAGTTCAATTGCCTGCGTGCCATTTACGTCAGAAAGGCGATAGTTTTTTGCGGTATAGTGCTGCTGTTTAGCATTTACGTAAGTGTCTTGGAACAAATTCCAGATTTCAGTTGCACTAATTTCCGTACCGTTGCTGTCGGTATGTTGTTGCACAATTTGTGAAAATTCAATCTGTAAACGACGCGGCAATACCACGTTGTAGTGAGATTCTAACAAGTAAGCAATGCCGCCTTTACCCGACTGGCTATTGACACGAATCACTGCATCGTAGTCACGACCCAAGTCTTTTGGATCGATTGGCAAGTAAGGCATATCCCAGATTTCTTCGTTTTTCTGGAATTCAAAGCCTTTTTTGATGGCATCCTGATGTGACCCTGAGAATGCCGTGAAGACCAAATCACCCGCATAAGGATGGCGTGGATGCACCGGTAAGCCCGTACATTCTTCAATGATGGCAATCACTTCATTGATGTTGGAGAAATCTAACTCGGGTGCAACACCCTGCGTGTACATATTTAAAGCAATCGCCGCGACATCAACATTACCTGTGCGTTCACCATTACCAAATACGCAACCTTCAACACGGTCTGCTCCAGCCATAATCGCAAGTTCAGACGCTGCAATCCCACAGCCACGGTCATTATGACAGTGAACAGAAATGATCACTCCATCACGACGGGCAAGATTACGGTGCATCCATTCGATTTGGTCTGCATAAACATTTGGTGTTGAAACTTCGACTGTTGCAGGCAAGTTTAAAATCACTTTATTGTCTGCTGATGCTTCCCAGATTTCAGTCACCGCATCGCAGACGTCTTTAGCGACTTCTAATTCTGTAGCAGAAAAACATTCTGGGCTGTACTGAAATACCCATTCAGTTTCAGGATATTGCGCTGCAATTTCTTTAATTTTTTTAGCAGCATTAACCGCTAAAGCTTTAGAGCCATTGGCATCAACATTCAATACTTTTTGACGGAAGGTCGGTGAATTAGCATTATAGATATGCACAATCGCGCGTTTTGCACCGACCAAAGACTCAAAGGTACGCTCAATTAAATGATCACGTGCTTGTACCAACACTTCAATATAGACATCATCTGGAATGTGGTTTTCTTCAATCAATTTACGAGTGAAGTCAAAATCTACTTGAGACGCCGATGGAAAACCAATTTCAATGTGTTTGAAACCAATTTTGACCAACATCTGGAACATTTTAAACTTTTGATCGATGTCCATCGGTTCAAAAATGGCTTGGTTACCGTCACGCAAGTCGGTACTCATCCAGATCGGCGCTTTGGTAATTTCGTTATTCGGCCATTGGCGGTCAGGTAAATCGACGCGCTGGTACATACGGCGATATTTTTTGCTTGGATCTGCCAACATCATGAGATAACTCCTTGTTGTAGTGCGCTTGCTCTATATTTTCAGGCAACTCACTACTTTATATATGGTGTTTAAATAAAACGATTAAAAGAAAATAACGAAAAATTTTGAGGCCAATTTTACAGGCAAAAAGAGAGTATGCGCGCTTGGCGCAGCATCAGGAGTGTATTCAAATCAGATGTAGACTTGGAAAAAGCAAAAATGTATTTCATTTCCGTATACCATTAAATAAGCTTAGTGGTTTCACCTGCGTAAAAAGATTTTACGACTCATTTGAGTGTAGGTGAAAAACGCCGCATATGCAAAATCATATCTTAAATTTTAATTTGAATAAATGGAAAATATTTCCCTGTTTTTTGCATAATTTGCAATTTATGAGGAAATATTTTCCTAATAATGATTCTATGTTGGTGATATTTTTTATTTATGGATTTGCGGAGCAGGTTTTATAACTCAGACCACATTCGCATCAGATTATGATAAATGTTAGTGAGCTTCATTACTTCTGGATAATGGTCGCCATGTTGCATACGTAAATTGCGAACGGACTCATCCAAAGTAAATAATAAATGCCGTTTGTTATCATCGCGAATTAAACTTTGTACCCAGAAAAAAGAAGCGAAACGTGTACCACGAGTAATACTACTGACCTCATGTAAACTGGTTGCAGGATAAAGTACGACATCGCCTGCGGGAAGTTTAACTTCGTGGTAGCCATAAGTATCTTCAATGACAAGTTCACCACCGTCATATTCATCTGGTTCACTTAAAAATAAGGTGCAGGATAAATCGGTGCGGATTTGTTCAGTTGTACCACGGATTAGACGAATCGAATTATCGACATGAAATCCAAAACTTTCATGTTCATTGTAACGATTAAACAAAGGTGGAATAATTTGATGGGGAAGGGCTGCGGTTTGGAATGTGGGATGATTCCAGATAGCCTTAATCACCAGATCGCTTAAATGCTGGGTCAAGGGATCTTGTTCAGATAATTGCTGATTGTGCTTAACTGAGGCAGACAAAGTTCCCGCAGTCACTTTACCTCCAACCCAAGTGGCTGATTCCATCAATGTTCTAAATTCCGCGACCTGTTGTTTGCTCAGTACTTGAGGAATATGATGGATCATATGAAATACCTTTGATCAGAAAGTGGCAATTAGAAAAATAGCCTCATGAGGAGGCTATTTTTCTAAATTTTAATTAAAGCCATAAATAGATTATGGTTTTAAGGATTAATATTTAAAATTAATGGCTAATACTGCATTACGACCATCACCTTCAAAAGCATAGTGTGCAGCATGCGCACTGGTGAAATAACGTTTATCCGAAATGTTATTTACATTTAACTGTAAATTCACATTTGGATTAATTTCATATTTCGCCATGGCATTATAAATGGTGTAAGCAGGCATATATTTTTCGGCAGTGGTACTCGAGTTAACATAGACATTGTCTTTATATTGAGCACCCGCACCTACAGTCAACTGTGGTAAGACTTTATAAGTCGACCATAATGTTGCACTGTTTTTTGCAACATATGGGATTGGGCCACCTGCTGGAACTGCTGTTCCACGTGAAAAGCCACCATCGGTGAGTTCACTGTCTAAATAACTATAACCTGCTGAAACTTCCCATTTATTGGTGATATGACCGTTTAAGCCAAGCTCAAAACCATCAACCTTACTTTCACCCACATTTGAGTAAAAACCTGCTGCATCCTGAATACGAGTATTTTGCTTTTCAGTACGGAAGATTGCAGCAGTGACATTGGCACGTTTATTGAAGATATCCCATTTAGTACCGACTTCATAAGTGCGGGCTTTTTCAGGTTTCAGGTCATTAATGGTAATGGCAACTGCCGATTCACTACTATCACCTTGTCCAACACCCACTGGATTGGCAGAAGTCGCATAGCTCGCATAGATACTGCCATTTTCAGTTGGTTTGAAGATCAGACCCGCTTGATAACTAAAGAAATCGCTATCGCTTTCAATACTTGTTCCCGCAGGAGTGGTTCCAGATGCCTTATTATATTTAGCTTCTGTATCGAACTTATCCCAACGTAAACCCAGATTCATTAACCATTGTGGTGTAAATTCGATGCTATCAAGCGCATATAAACCCACGGTACGGCTACGGGTGGTTGTGACCGCAGGATTTGCATCACGTGTACCAATCATGGCTGGATTATCTGGACTGGTGATACTGGTACACCAATAAGTCACAGCATTACACTGAGCATCTGCGGCTGTTGCAGATTGATTAAACGTGTATGACCCCATATCAGTGTCTTGTAAACTCCATTCAACGCCTGTATTAAACGAGTGTTTAATGGCGCCTGTATTGAATTTTCCAGTTAGAGCAAGTTGGTCTGAATAAGCGTCGGTGTCAGAAATTCGACTCAGCGCATGACCACGATAAACATAACCATTTAAAACATTGTTTAGCCCATTTGTACCCGTTTTAGAGTCATTTGAGTTGGTGTACACATAATCTGTTTTTGATTTTGTATAGTTCACCACATTAGATAAGGTTAAGTTGTCGTTAAAATCATGTTCTAACTTAAAGGTGCCAATATGGTTCTCACGTTTATCAAAGTCGCGATTTTTCCATCCATAGTAAATACCTTGTTTGGCTTGATAGGGTTTTCCGCCAGTCGATAAAAATGGAATACCTGCATCAGGTTCGTCATAACTTTGTAAATAGTAATAGCTTAATGATCCGCGAGTGGCTGTACCCAAGCCCCATGCGATGCTTGGTGCAATACCAACGCGATTGTATTCTGCACCATTACTTTGACCAGGCTTTTCGTTTTGATGTCCCATGACCACGACACGGCCAGCAACACCATTTCCAAAATCTTTATTGGCATCAAGTTGTATCTGACGATAGTCGTCTGTACCTGCTGCGACAGTGCCTTGATAAACATCACCTTGATGCGCTTGTTTGGTAATGAGGTTGATACTACCGCCAACACCACCGCCACCAGATAAAGTAGAACTCGAACCTTTGGTGACTTCTACCTGTTCAATTGCAAACATATCGCGGTTTTGCAGGGTGGCATTGCGGACACCATCTACATAGATTGAAGACTGGGAGCTATAACCACGAATATAAGGTGTATCACCAAATGGTGTACCACCTTCGCCTGCTGCGAAGGTAATTCCTGGTACATTTTGTAATGCTTGAGTTAACGAATTTGCACCGGTGTCTTGTAGCAATTTTTGAGAAACGACAGCAACAGATTTTGGCGTGTCTAAAAGGGGTGCAACATATTTTTTATTAGCCGAGTTATCTACTTTCAGACTGTCAGTACTCGCTTCAGCGTGAATAGTAGGTAAATGGGAAACGTCATCTTGAGCGATTGCTGGAACAGCAACAACAGATAAAGAAGAGGCGATTGCGGATGAAACAATCTTCTTACGCGTTTTAATAAAAGACATAGTCACAGATATCAATAATAAAAAGTATGTGAATAATAATGATTATTATTTTTATAAGTAGTTTTTTTCCATTGAAATTCTTGTTCAAAAAAGGAGATATTATGGATTTTAAGAAACATTATTTTACATGTGTATATTTAACTTTATGAAAACTAAATAAATTATTGATATAGATGAAAATATGTTCTTTTAAAAAAATTATTTTTTAAGTTTTTTTTAAGTTTTTTGTTTTTTTGGGGAAATGGTTTTTTCCATTAAAAACTTCCTTTTTCATCATCTGTTTTGTATATCGGGAAAGTTGTCATATAATGTGGCACTTTTAAAAATTGTTACTCTAACTAATTATCGAGGAAGCCATGCAAGTAACGACTGAAGCGGTTTCGGGCGTTGCCCGTCGTTTAAATGTTTCTGTACCGACGAGCCGTATTAATGAGCAATTTGAAGCTCGTTTAAAACGCACTGCCAAAACTGTGAAGATCAACGGCTTCCGTCCAGGCAAAGTGCCTATGTCACGTGTACGTTCAGACTTCGGTCCTGGTATTTATCAGGAAGTAGTGAACGATATTATTCGTGATAGCGTTTTTGAAGCAATTCAACAAGAAAAAATCAATGCTGTAGGCATGCCGAACATTGAAAAAGTGGAACATAAAGATGACGCTTTAGTGTATGAAGCGACTGTTGAAGTGTATCCAGAAGTTGAAGTTAAAGCATTCAATGATTTGGAAGTTGAACGCAAATCAACTGAAATCAACGACAAAGACGTTGATCAAATGATCGAAAACTTGCAAAAACAACGTCAAACTTGGGCTGTTACCAAAGGTATGGCGAAAAAAGACATGCAAGTGACTTTCGACTTTGAAGGTTCGATTGATGGTGAAAAGTTTGAAGGCGGTTCTGCTGAAGACTTTAAACTGGTATTGGGTTCTGGCCGTATGATTCCTGGTTTTGAAGATGGGATCGTGGGCATGAAAGCAGGTGAAGAGAAAGTCATCGACGTCACTTTCCCTGAAGATTACCAAGCTGAAAACCTTGCAGGTAAACAAGCGCAATTCAAAATCACTGTGAAGCAAGTTGAAAAATCAAAACTTCCAGAGATTGATGCAGAATTCCTTAAAATCTTTGGTTTGACTGAAGAAGAAGGCGTTGAAAAACTTAAAGCTGATGTTCGTAAGAACATGGAGCGTGAAGTTCGTAACGGTTTACGTAACCAAGTAAAACAAGCGGCGTTTGATGCACTTGTTGCTGCAAACGAAATCGAAGTTCCGGCTGCGATGGTTGCTCAGGAAATCGATCGTCAACGCGAACAAATGATTCAACAGTTTACTCAACAGTTTGGTGGTGCTGGTGCTCAAGCATTTGACAAGAGCATGCTTCCAGATGAATTGTTCAAAGAACAAGCTGAAAAATCAGTAAAATTGGGTGTATTGGTAAGTAAAGTACTTGCTGATGCGAAACTTGAAGTGGATCAAAGCCGTGTAGATGCTTATATCGAAGATATGGCATCTTCTTATGAAGATCCAACTGAAGTGATTGAATACTTCAAAAATGACAAACAGCAACGTGCTCAAATCGAAGCGGTTGTGTTAGAAGATCAAGTGGTTGATCACATTTTGGCTGCTGCAAAAGTAACCAATACTGATGTGAGTTATGAAGACTTATTGAAAGAACAACAAGCGCGCCAAGCTCGTTAATCTTTCATATAGATTGAGAAAAGGCGCGAAAGCGCCTTTTTTTATGAATCTGTTCTTTTCTGATATTCCGACAGAAATGCGCGTTTTATACAGAAATAAAACGATATTTTGAAAGGAATGCTTTTGCAATTTTAGTGATTATCCCTCATATTGTGGGAATGAGTTAAGTTACAAAAATTTAGGAATAAATAATCGTATGTATGTTCCAACAATTGAAAATGCTTTAGTTCCTGTTGTCGTTGAACAGTCTTCACGTGGTGAACGTTCTTTTGATATTTTTTCACGTCTGCTACGCGAACGTGTAATTTTTCTAACGGGTGAAGTTGAAGACAACATGGCGAATTTAATTGTCGCTCAGATGTTGTTTTTAGAAGCAGAGAACCCAGATAAAGATATACACCTCTATATTAATTCACCAGGTGGTTCAGTGACCGCAGGTATGGCAATTTACGATACCATGCAGTTTATTAAGCCAGATGTAGTGACTTATTGTATGGGTCAGGCGGCATCTATGGGTGCATTTTTACTCAATGCTGGTGCTAAGGGTAAACGTTACTGTCTTGAAAATGCCCGTGTCATGATCCACCAGCCACTCGGTGGTTTCCGTGGTCAGGCTTCTGATATTGAGATTCATGCGCGTGAAATCTTATTTATCAAAGAGCGTTTGAATCGTTTAATGGCAGAACATAGTGGTCAAGACTACGAAACCGTTGCCCGTGATACGGATCGTGATAATTTCATGACTGCGCAAGCAGCCAAAGAATATGGTTTAGTGGATCAAGTTTTATCTAAACGTCCCTAAAAGTTAAGATTTAAGTTGGAGTAATTATGTCCGAACATCCTCAAGGACAAAAACATTGTTCATTTTGCGGTAAAACGCAGTCTGAAGTCGGGAAACTGATTGCAGGTGAGGACGCATATATCTGTAATGAATGTGTGGACGTGTGTCTTGATCTCGTGCAAACCAGTCAACAAGTTGAAGCTGGAGATTGGGCAAGTCGTGAGCTACCTAAACCGCAAGAAATTCGTAAAGCTTTGGATCAATATGTGATTGGTCAGGATATTGCGAAAAAAACCTTATCTGTAGCGGTTTATAACCATTACAAACGCCTGAAAGTCGGTCAATCTGGACATAAAGCCAATCAGGATATTGAAATTGCCAAAAGTAATATCTTGCTAATTGGGCCAACAGGTTCAGGTAAAACCTTGCTTGCACAGACTTTAGCGCGGTTATTGGATGTTCCATTTGCTATGGCAGATGCGACGACCTTAACCGAAGCTGGATATGTGGGTGAAGATGTCGAAAACATCGTGCAAAAGCTGTTACAAAAAGCCGATTATGATGTAGAGAAAGCACAAAAGGGCATTATCTATATCGATGAGATCGATAAAATTACCCGTAAGTCTGAAAATCCATCGATTACCCGTGATGTATCGGGTGAAGGGGTGCAACAAGCCTTACTGAAAATGATTGAAGGTACTGTGGCTTCGATTCCGCCGCAAGGTGGACGTAAGCATCCACAACAGGAATTTATTCAGATTGACACTGCGAATATCCTATTTATCTGTGGTGGTGCGTTTTCTGGGCTTGAAAAAATCGTGCAGCAACGTCAGGAAAAAGGTGGCATTGGTTTTACTGCGGAAGTCAAAAATAAAGATGAAAGCAAAAAACTGGCTGAATTGTTCCGTCAGGTTGAACCGACTGATTTGGTGAAATTTGGTTTAATTCCAGAGTTTATTGGTCGTTTGCCTGTGATTGCAACGCTTGAAGAACTGGATGAAGCAGCGCTCATGCAGATTTTGACTGAGCCGAAAAATGCGTTGACTCGTCAGTATCAATATCTATTTAATATGGAAGATGTTGATCTGGTATTTGAAGATGCAGCATTGCGTGCAGTTGCTAAAAAGGCTTTAGAGCGTAATACAGGGGCGCGTGGTTTGCGTTCGATACTGGAAAATGTATTGCTTGAAACCATGTATGAGCTGCCAAGTCGTGATGATGTCGGCACTGTCATCATTAATGAAGCAGTCATTACAGAAGGAGCGCAACCAGTTTTCCAAAAGGAGCGCTTACCGCACAAAAATCATGATACGGTTGAACAAGTTGATTTGAAAGTGGTTGATTCTAAATCTGCGTAAGTTTTACATACGTTCAGTCATCTGATACTTATCTGAAAAGCATGATCTGCTCAGGCATTTCATGCTTTTTTATTTGCAAATAAGAAATGAGGTGTTAATCTTGAGGCGAAATACGCATAGTTTTGCGCCGTAAAATAAATGAAATAAAACGCCTTGAGGGATATCATGCGTTATTTATTATTATCACTGTGTTGCGTTGGGGCGTTGACAGCCTGTCATAGTACTTCCCAGTTAAAATCTGAGCCTGAAACCTTAACCTCAACTTTGCCAAAAGTCGATGTCAATCAAGAGCCTGGAATATTAGATCAATATCATGTGGGTGGGTTTTCTGTCGGTGGTTGGGTTAACCAAAAACTAGGACAATATTTTCAGCCGATTCAACCACAAAACTCGCAAGCAGCAGTGGTATATTTGTATCGTCCTGACTCGCGTTGGAATCAGCAGGAGATCGCCGCTGCCAACATCTTTATTAATGGAAAGCGGATTCCGAGTTTATTAAATAATCATTATTATTGGGTGGAATTGCCTGCGGGAACTTATCGGATTTCGACCAGTCGTCCTTTAACAGTTTTTCATTTTCAAGAACCCAAATATATTGATATGACGGTAGATGCAGGACAAAGCTATTATCTGAAATATGATGAAGAAAATCCTGCACGTAAAGAACGCACAGGACCATTTTTGATTATGCAGGAAAAAATAGGGCGTAATGAAATTGCATTTACTCGTTTGAAATCATCGAGCTATAACTTTGTAGCACAAGATACTTCAGGCAAGATTCGACATAAACCGCAAGAATTAAAACCTGCAAAATATGATGAAAAATCAGATGTGTTATTGGTTAAGCCATTTAAAATCTGGAATCCAATGACGTGGTAAGCTTGATTCGGCTGAGGCGGTATCCCGCTACAGCCGAATTTACATTTATACTGCTTAAAAAAATAATGATAAATTACTGTTTTTTTTGATTTTTATTTTTTTCGACAATAAGAGGAGCAATAATAGCCATCATTTTTTCCTGAAAATTTTCGCGTGTTTTATCATCATTAAACATTTCTTGGCCTAGCTGCATCATATAGGTAGACAATTCACCCATCATTTTGGCATTTTTCCGAGTAATGGATTGACCTTCAGGCGTTTTGAGAAATTTAATACTGGCTTGTAACTCTTCTTCGCTGTAAGTTTTCAAGTAAATATCTTGAATCACCTGCTGAGTTTTAGGATTAGTAATGATTTGATTGCTTGATTCTTTTAAAAGTTGGCTCAACTGGGTGGCTGCTTGTTTCTCTTTACTATTCAGTGTTTGTGAACCAGTTGTATTTAAAATAATTTGCTCTGCCTGTTTATTATAATAAGGCTCTAACTCTGTGAGTGATTGACGTAATAAATAGTCAATTTGACTCACTTGCATGAGTTCTTTCACTGTACTGAGTTTCGCAGGCGAAGCCAATAAACCTGTGCTAATGCAGGTCAGGCACAAACTGATAGAAAGGCGCTTAATAAGTTGTTGAACAGCCATGAGGATGCCTTTGGTCTAAATTATAGAATTAATTTGAAAGTAAAATATAAAAGTGGATCTAGTTTAATCTATATGTTGGTTTTTTTAATATTATTTTGTAGTTCTTTTTAAACCCTGATTAAGTAAATCCTAAAATGTTCGATAAAAGATTGGCTTTAAAATGAAAAAGCGACCATTTAGGCCGCTTTTTTTTGCTCTTATAATTTTAGGCAGTTGCCTCTGGAGCATTGCGCCATAAGCTTTCAAGATCGTAAAACTTACGAGCGGTTGGTAACATCACATGGACAACAACAAAGCCGAGATCGATCAATATCCATTCGGCATCACGTTCACCTTCAACCCCAATCGGGCGAAAACCTGCTTTACGTGCTTCATCGGCAACATTATCAGCAAGGGCTTTAACATGGCGAGTAGATGTACCGCTCGCAATAACAATCGCGTCGGCAACATTACTAATGCTGCTTACATCAAGTTCTAAAATATCTTTTGCTTTTACATCGGTAAGTGCATCATGTACAACTTTTAGACAAGCTTCTACATTATGCGGCGTTGAATTCATTGCGAGATCGTGAGAATTAGAAGCGCTGGGCGATGGTTCTAAATTCATAAAGGGTATAATTTCCTGACAATTACTCAGGATCTAATATAGCGAAGTTTTGACTAAATTTCAAACCCTCGCTGTAACACATTATGTATTTACGTCATTAGAAAAATATTTGTTTTTCCATTCGAAAGACTGCGCAGATGTGTATTGAGGTTTGTATTCTGCTGCAATGTATCCTTGGTACTGACTGTGCTGTAACCACTGAAAAATCTGTGCAAAGTTCAGTGCGGCTGTATCAGGTTCATGACGACCTGGGCAGTCTGCAAACTGGATGTGTCCAATCTGGTTGATATTTTCTTTTAAACCTTCGAGTACATCTTCACCCATCATTGCCATGTGATAACAATCATATTGCATTTTTAAAGCAGGATGTTGTACCGCTTCAAGCATTTCCTGAGCCTGAGCAATATTTTGAACTAAAAAGCGCGGCATATCAGTGCCATTGATCATTTCAAATACAGGCTCAATCCCATGTTCAGTCATCAGGTGACACGCCAGTTTAAGGTTGCTGGCCAGTGTATTTAGGCAGGGCAGTAAATCTGCATCCAGCGGCTGTTTACCAGCTAAAATATTGATTCGAGGCACATCTAGCGCACTCGCGTATTGAATCGCTTGTTCCAGCGCCTGATGAAATTCAATTTCTTTACCAGGAATGCCTGCCAGACCATTGCCACCTTGCATCAGATCACCCGCAGGGGCATTAATCAGACACAGACTTAAGTGATGTTGTTCGAGTTGTTCACGAATCTGGTGAATACTGAGTTCGTAAGGGAATTGAATCTCTACATGTTGAAAGCCATATTGACGTGCCAGTGCAAAACGTTCAATTAAAGGAACTTCAGTAAAAATAAGGGAAAGATTCACTGCTAACTGACTCATGATCTTCATCCTTTAAGATTTATTTTCTATCTGTTTGATCATAGTCGCTAAATCTTGCTCGGCAAAGCCTTTTTGTTGGTGCGCTTGTAACTGAGTTAAAGCTTGGTTAGCCACAGGAATATTGAGATTAAAATTTTTCGCCAATTTTACTGCGTTGTTTAAATCTTTCGATAACGTTTGTACTTTCCATTGCACAGGTTCAAAGTTATGCGTCGCCATGCGAGGTGCTAAGATCTGAAACGGTTTTGAGTCTGCAAAACCACCTGCCAGTGCGGGTGCGAGCAAAGTGGTATCTACACCAGCTAAATTCGCCAATGCGATAGCTTCTGCAATTAAGGCGCTATTGGCTGCTACAATTAATTGATTACAAATTTTGGTCGCTTGCCCTGTGCCATTTTCTCCCATACGTGTCACACGTTGTGAAAGTACCTGATAAATAGGAGCTAGTTCATCAATGATTTTTGCATCGCCACCTGCAAAAATGACCAGTGTTCCTTGTTCTGCGCCAACCGTACCGCCAGAAACAGGGGAGTCAATCCAATATCCTTGTTGTTGGATAATTTGCTTGGCAAGGTCTAGGGTCGTTTCTACAGACAAGCTAGAAAAATCGACAATGATCTGTTCTGGTTTTAAATAAGTCTTAATTTGCCCAAATACATGACTCACCGCGTGATCATCCGCCAGACAAGTCAAAATGACAGGATAATCGCCAATATTTTTAAGTTGTAAAGATGTAGCGCCCATTGTCATTAATGGTTCACAGGCGGCTTCAGTTCTATTCCAGACTGAAACTTTAAACCCCGCTTTTATTAAACGGCTTGCCATCCGACTTCCCATTAAACCCATACCCAAAAATGCAATTGGCGTATTTACATCAACTCTCATATTGGCTTCCTTATTGACATATATATCCATCTATTTGTATTGGCGCGGCAAAAATTCAGTTTCAGGATGTTTGTCCTTTTGACGTGCCAAACGGCTATTTTTACCGAGAATCAATTTAAGTTGCCAAAGTTTTTCCAAGCGTAGTGCTTTTTGGGGTTCGTGTTCCATCGCATCTAAAACCCGTTTTGCTGCCGTTAATGCATCAGGAGAACGCTGTATGAGCTCAAGTGCCAACTGATGTGCACGTTCCAGCGGATTTTCAGAAAGATGGGTGACCAGACCAATTTCTTTGGCATAATCTGCATCAAAAATACGCGCAGTTAGCGTTAATTCTTTCGCCAAATCTACACCGACCAAACCCTTAATCGTGCGAGTCAGTCCCATATCTGGAACAAGTCCCCAACGACTTTCCATAATCGACATTTTGGTTTCTGGCTGTGCAATACGAATATCTGCGGCAAGTGCCAGTTGCATACCTGCCCCAAAGCAATAACCTTCAATTGCCGCAATCACAGGAACAGGCAGGTTCTGCCATACCAAAAAGGCTTTTTGAAAGAGGCTTTGTCCGGGTTTTATTAGCTCCCATGCAGCATACAGGCTGTTTTTAGGTGCGTTTAAGTCAGCTAGATCAATACCTGCGCTAAAGACTTGTGCTTCACCAGTTAAAATGACACAGCGTACACGACGGTCTTTTTCAATTTTTTTTGCAGTGCTGACCAGTTCACGCAGTAAAGCAAAGCTCATGGCATTGCGTTTTTCTGGTCGATTCAGACGAACTGTGACGATACCATTTTGATTGCTGACATTAAGAAGCGCCATGTGTATTCCTTTGATTTTATTTATGTACGCAGCATAACATGAGCCAATCATGGAAAAATGACAGCTCAGTCACGTTAAAAACGCTTTGCTAAGACGTGGTATTTAAAATTTGTTGTGCTGCACTCTCAACTTCACGAATACTGAGTTGAAGTTCCTCAAAACGATTTAATACCTCTTGAATAAAAGCATCATCGGCACGGCGACGTTCTTTTCTCAAGGTTGAAACGAATTGTTCAAAGTCGCCAGTGACATGTTGTAATTTTGGTGTGCCGACATAGCGAGTTGCACCATAAAGACGATGCAACACATGTTCCAGTTGAGGGAAGTCTTCCAGTTCGATTAACTGTTGCATTTCATTGAGTTCAGTATCAAAGCTATCCACGAGCATTCTAAGTAAGTCTTGCGCCAGATCTTCTTTATTGGCTGCAAGTTGTAAGCTTTGCTGCCAATCTAAAATTGTGGGATCAAGCGCATCCATCAAAATAGTATTTTCAGGTCTGGTATTGCTGGCAAAATTATTTTTAGTCCATTCATTCAAGATTTGAATAATTTGTTCAATCTGAATCGGTTTAGTGACGTAATCATCCATCCCGACTTTGAGTAATTTTTGTTTTTCATCCGATAGTGCGTGTGCGGTTAAAGCAATAATCGGTAAGCGCATTTTGCCATCTAATGTCGATTCCAATGAGCGAATCGCGCGAGTGGTATCAATTCCTGACATCACTGGCATTTGAATATCCATAAACACAATATCAAATGGTTTTTCATCACGCTCAAGACGATTTTCAATAATACTCAAGGCTTCCTGACCACTAAGCGCTTTGGTGGTTTTCACGTTGAGTTCACCCAGTAATGCTTCGAGTACAATCAAATTGGGTAAATGATCATCCACCGCCAGCACATGTAAGCCCTGACCATTGAATTGCTCATGCTCAGGTTCAAAAATAGGCTGATTGCTCAACAGTTGAATCAAGGCAGCTCGACTCAGCGGCTGATACAGTGGTCTAGCTCGATATTCATGCAGCATATTTGGCTCAAGCGCCATTTGATAACCATAGACTGCGAGATTACTTGTATAGCGACTGCGAATTTCTTTGAGCAAGGCTTCGGTATCGCCACTATGATCGACAATTAACCAGGTGTTATCTGCGGATTTCAGGCTATTCAAGCGGCTGAACAGATCCAGAATAGATTGTGCTTCGGTATGTTGTACCTGATAGTTTTCAAGATAATGGCGTAGGATATTTGCAGTTGCAGGATGCGCCAGAAAAGACACCACATGTAAATGTTTAAATTGAGGATGCGCAATTTGGTGATCTTCATCCACTTGGAACAAGGCGGTAAACCAAAATGTTGAACCTTTTTCAGTGGGCGCGCGTTCCTGATTGTCTTCAAACCCAATTTGACCGTGCATGAGATGGACAAGTTGTTTAGAAATTGCCAGCCCAAGTCCAGTGCCACCAAACTGGCGGGGGACGGAAGCATCGCCTTGAGAGAAAGACTCAAATAGTTTTTTACGATCGGTTCCGCTTAAACCAATCCCACTGTCTTGTACGCTAAAGTGAATCAGACATTGTCCAATATCATCATGTTCGAGTCTTACCCGAACAATAATTTCACCATCAGGGGTAAATTTAATCGCGTTAGAAATCAGATTGGTCAGAATCTGTTTAAAACGTAATACATCCCCAATCACATGGGGTGGAATCTGGTCATCAAAATAAAATGCCATATCGATATGCTTTTGCGCCGCCAAAGGCGACAACATATCCATGACATCAAAAATCGCTTCTTCCAGATCAAACGACGCGGTTTCAAGCTCAAGCTTGCCGGCATCGATTTTAGAAAAATCCAGTACATCATTAATCAAAGCCAATAAATGTGCAGACGATTTACGAATGGTTTGTAAATAGAGGCTTTGCTCATTATTTAGATTTTGTTGACGCAACATTAAATGAATAAACCCATCAATACTGTTTAATGGCGTGCGTAGTTCATGGCTGATATTGGCAAGAAAAACCGATTTGGCCTGATTGGCTGAAATCGCCTGATCACGTGCTTGTCGATAGGTAATATTTTGAACTTCAAGTGTATCCAGTGTGCGTCTTAAATCATCTTCAGTTTGTTCGGTATGTTCTTTAAGTTCTAAAAAGCTGAAATGCAGGCGTTTCACCATATTGGCAATGTCACGCTGTAACAGTCGTAATTCGCCGGTACTGTTAATCACCATGTGTTGATCAAGTGTATCGGCATTCAGACGTTGTAGTTGCATCCGAATTTCATACATCGGCGCGATCCAGCGTCGCGAGTAAAAATTGAGACACAACAACAGCAATAACAGAGTAATGAGGCCTGTAATCACCAGTACGGTAAACACGCGATAACGTGCCAGTTGCAAAGGTTGATTGTCCATTTCAACCACAAGCCAAGTGGGTTGTTGTGCACTCTGAAGTTTAAGCCCATAAATACTATTATGATTATGTTTGATGGGGCCAAAAAAAACCAAGTCTGGAATACTTGGCCAAAAACGGGTATCACGATAACCGATGCTGAGTTGCACTTGTCCTTGTGCATCAATAATGGCTGCGCGCTGTAAATTCCGTTCAGCAAACATGCTTTGCATGATGGACTGGGCATAATCGTATTGATCTGGACGCAATGTGACCAGTTTCAATAAATCTTCGGATGTACGCTGATAACGGGTTAATAATGCGGCTGCGGCATGACGTTGCTGTAATTTGGCTGAATTACTGGTTTCATTTAACACCAGTACAGTGCCAACGCCTGTCAATACCATGATCGGGACAAAAATCAAGGCAATGAGTTGGCCATAAGCATGATTCAGATGTAAGCGTTTGGATAACTTTTTATTGAAATTTGACATAGCCCGATCAGATCTATCTCTTTGATCGGCATATTAACACGGCTTTGTCATAAACTGGCGAGGCTTTCAGCATTTTCAAGAAAAAGCCTGCGAAATGGGTGCAGTAAAGGTCATTTTTTCATACAATAGCCGCACCTCGATTTAGGTGTAGATCATGAGTAATACAGAACCTAATTTTTTTGCCGATGAATTTTTACTGGATCACTATGTAGGTAAAACGCCTCTGGTTCGTTTACAGCGTTTAGCCAAAAATAGCCGAACGACAGTATTGGCAAAACTCGAGGGCAATAATCCCGCTGGTTCTGTGAAAGACCGACCTGCTTATAATATGATTATGCAGGCTGAAAAACGCGGTCAGATTCAACCTGGCGACACTTTGATTGAAGCCACCAGTGGCAATACCGGAATTGCACTGGCGATGGTTGCCGCGATGCGCGGCTATAAAATGAAATTAATTATGCCCAATAATATGAGTCAGGAACGTAAAGATGCGATGCTGGCTTATGGTGCGGAGTTAATTGAAGTGACTCAGCAACAAGGCATGGAAGGCGCACGTGATTTAGCTTTGCAAATGCAGACCGACGGTCAGGGTTTAGTCTTAAATCAATTTGGTAATCCTGATAATGTCGAAGCACATTACTTAACCACTGGCCCTGAAATCTGGGAACAAACAGGCGGTAAAATTACCCATTTTGTCAGCTCGATGGGAACCACGGGTACCATCATGGGCGTATCTAAATATTTAAAAGAACAAAATCCAGAGATTCAAATCGTGGGTTTACAGCCTTCTGAAGGGTCTAGTATTGCAGGTATTCGTCGCTGGCCAAAAGAATATTTGCCGACAATTTTTGATGCATCTCGCGTAGATCGTATTATCGATATTCCACAGATTGAAGCTGAAAAAACCATGCGTCGTCTAGCGCGTGAAGAAGGCATTAGTGCAGGAACATCATCGGGTGGCGCGGTTTGGGCATCGCTCAAAATTGCAGAAGAACAACCTGATGCCGTGATTGTCTGCATTATCTGTGACCGTGGCGATCGTTATTTATCAACAGGTCTGTTCTCTGTGCAGGATCCTGAATAAACATTTTAACGAGTACTCTTTAGAGATTATTATGCGCTTTCCGACACTGGTTTTTGATATTGAAACCTTGACTGATTTAAAGGCGGGGGCGCATTTATATCATTTGGATCTGCCTGATGATGATCTGGAACAAGCACTGAGTAAAATTCGCCGTCAGGAATCTGGCATGGATTTTCAGCGTTTGCCCTTACATGAAATCGTCTGTATTTCTGGTTTATGGGTGGATGAGCATGGTTTAAGGCTGTTTTCCTTTAGTCAGGAACATTATTCTGAAGCTGAGATCTTAGCCAAATTTCTTTCTATTTTTGATAAACGCTATCCGAACTTAGTCAGTTGGAATGGTTCACAATTTGACTTGCCTGTGATCCTGTTTCGTGCCATGTATCATGGTTTGTCTGCCCCCAGTTTATTTGATCAGGGTGAGTTAGATACGCAAAAGCGTTATAATAACTACCAGAATCGTTATCATCATCGGCATATCGATGTGATGGATGTCATGGCAATGTTTAATGGTCGCAATTTTCAGAAATTGGACGATATCGCATGTTTGCTTGGCTTTCCCGGAAAACGTGGAGAATCGGGTTATCATGTACCAAGTTATGTTCAACATGAACAATGGCTGAAACTGACCAGTTACTGTGAAGGTGATGTACTCAATACTTGGCTGATTTATCTACGTTGGTTGTTACTCAAGGGGCAATTGTTGCCACAGGATCATGAACAGTGGATTCAGGCGACCATTCATTACTTACAGCAACAATCGCAACACCATGAGTTTTTACAGGTCTGGCAACAGACCAGTGATCATACTCCATTCACGCAGCATTATTTTTCTTCAAATTCTCGCGACTCATCACCCAACTCATCAAATCATTAGGTCTTCTCTTGAAACACGCCACTAAACCTTCTGCTCAACCTCCTGTGTACACTTTTCAGGTCGAGTCCTTATCGCATGAGGGGCGTGGTATTGCGCATTTTGGAACAGATGTAGAACATCCTGAAGCCAAAACAGGTAAAAAAGTTTTTATCCGCTATGCGCTGCCGAATGAAATCGTTCGCGCCAAAATCACGCATGAAACCAAACGTCTGGAAGAAGGGGAAATGCTCGAATTGTTGAGTGAACCTTCTCCATTGCGCGTAGCCCCGATTTGTCCTCATTATGGCATTTGTGGCGGTTGTAGCATGCAGCATATAGATTCTAATGAACAGATTCAGTTAAAACAGAATGTATTGAAGTCACATTTGCAACATTTTGGCGGATTACAAGCGACGCAGTGGTTGCCTCCTTTGCGTTCAGCGCAGCAGGATTACCGACATCGGGCGCGTATCGGTGTGCGTTATTGGCCTACCAAAAAGCAGTTAATAATGGGCTTTCGGGAGCATCAAAGTAATCGTTTAATCTCGATTGGTACTTGTCCAATTCTGCAAGTACGGTTGTCAGAGGCTTTACCTGAATTAAAACAATTACTGCAAAGTTTAAAAGGCAAAGGCAGTATTGGTCATATAGAGTTGGCGATGGGAGATTCAGAGATCGCACTCTTGGTTCGCCATGTCGAGCCGCTCGCTTATAAAGATATAGATCAACTACTGGGTTTTGTAAGACAAAAAGGCTGGCAACTTTATCTGCAACCTAAAAGCTTTGCGAGCAGTTTAAAACGCGTGGATGAACAAGCAGAGATGCGTCTACATTACAGTTTGCCTGAATTTGACTTAAATTTTGCGTTTTCGCCGCTTGATTTTACGCAAGTTAACCCAAGTGTAAACCAACAGATGGTACAATTGGCATGTGAATTGCTACAGCTACGACAGGGTGAGCGCGTGCTCGATTTATTCTGTGGTTTAGGTAACTTTACTTTACCGCTGGCACGTTGTGTTGGAACAACTGGGCGAGTGGTGGGAGTAGAAGGTAGTGAGGACATGGTACAACGTGGAACAGAAAATGCGAAACGTAATGAAATTTCACAAGTTGAGTTCTATTCACAAGATTTAACAAAAGATTTTTCGCATCATTCTTGGGCAAAACAGGGATTTGATGCATTATTGATAGACCCTCCACGTGCGGGTGCATATGAAGTTATGCAGTACATTCCGAACTTTGGAGCAAAAAGAATCGTTTATGTATCGTGTAATCCAGCAACACTGGCAAGGGATGCAAGTGTACTGGCTGAGCATGGTTACCAATTAAAAAAAGCAGGGGTGATGGACATGTTTACTCATACGGGTCATGTTGAATCTATTGCTTTATTTGAAAAAATGAAAGAGCTAAACGATTAAAAATGAGTATCACCATAGGAGAATGGTATGGTCACAGTACGTGAACAGCTACCTGAACGACTAATTGAGTTGTCAGATGAAACGACTGTAGAACATGCCGAAGAAGCACAACGTGAACTGGCAGCATGGCTGGATCGCGTTCGTGATATTTTAGACGGGGCAGAGCTAACCAAGCTTGAAGAAATTGCTTATCTTATTTTACAAAAAGAGTTGACCCTAAATACCCACCATTCATCCAATACCTTTTCAACAGGCATTGGAATGGCTGATATTTTGGCACATTTACATGTCGACGAAGATACTCTGTGTGCAGCGATGCTGTATCGTTGTGTCCGTGAAAATGTCATTACACTGGAAGAAATTCAGAAAAAATTTGGAGAGCAGGTTTATAACCTCGTCAAAGGCACTTTGGCGATGGGTAAACTGTCTGAATTAATTGAAAAAAACAAACGTCTTGAAGATCACTTTAATAATAATCAGCGCGAACATTTAAGTGGCATTTATAAGATGCTGATTTCAGTGACTGAAGATGTCCGTGTTGTATTGATCAAATTAGCTGAACGGACACTGGCATTACGTGAGCTGGCGACGTCATCTCGTGAACGTCAGGAACGTGTAGCACGTGAAATTTTAACCATTTATTCTCCTTTGGCACACCGTCTGGGAATTGCCCAACTGAAATGGGAACTGGAAGATTTAGCATTTCGCTATTTAGCGCCAGATCGTTATAAAGAAATTGCATCTTTACTTAATGAAAAACGTCTTGAGCGTGAACAATACATTCAGTTTGTGATTGATAAGCTCAAGACCGAGCTTGCGGAACATGGGATTGAGTCTGAGATTACAGGGCGTGTTAAACATATTTATTCAATTTATCGGAAAATGAAGAGTAAAAACTTAAGTTTCGATCAATTGTATGATATTCGCGCGTTACGTGTTTTAGTCAAAAGCATTCCAGAATGCTATCACTCATTAGGGATTGTTCATCAAATCTGGCGGCATATTCCGCATCAATTTGATGACTATATTACCAACCCGAAAGCCAATGGCTATCGTTCTTTGCATACCGCGGTGATTGCTGAAAATAAATCACTGGAAGTGCAAATTCGTACCTATGAAATGCATGAAGAAGCTGAGCTAGGGGTATGTTCACACTTTAATTATAAAGAAGGCTCTAAAACCACAGATCATTCTTTTAATCATCGATTACATTCTCTTAGAGCGGTGTTGGAGCATTATCAGGAACGTAATGAAAGTAATGTCCATAAGCATGACGATGAATCAGAAAATTTAGAAGATCTTCAAAATTTTGAAGACTTTGAAAAGATTTATGTGTTTAGTCGTGATGGGGATATTAAGGAATTACCACGCGGTTCTACCGTTTTAGACTTTGCCTATCATGTACATACCGAAGTGGGTAACAAGTGTTATGCCGCGCGGGTGAATCAGCGTTATGTACCCCTCACATATGCCTTAAAAACAGGTGAGCAGGTTGAGATTTTAACCAAAAAAGATCGTGAGCCGAACCGTGACTGGTTGGTGAACTCTCTGGGTTATATTAAAACTGCTCGTGCGCGTGATAAGTTACGCCATTGGTTTAGACAGCAGGATCGTAGTAAAAATCTGGAAGTCGGTCGTGAAATTCTGAATAAAGAATTGGCACGTTTGGCGATTCATCCAAAAAGTATTGATCTCAACGATTATTCATCACACTTTAACCTGAAAACAGGTGATGACATATTGGTTGCATTGGTCAGCGGTGACATTAGTCTGCATGCCTTGATTAATCAGGTCAATCGTCAAATGCATCTGGACAATGACGAACCTGAACTGGTACTTAAACCGACACTGAATCCGCGTGCTAGTCATACTCTGTCTGCACATGGTATTTTGATTGACGGTCTGGATAATGTCGAACTTCATATTGCCCAGTGCTGCCAGCCTGTACATGGTGAATCCATTGGTGGTTATATTACGTTGAATCGTGGCGTGAGCATTCATAAAGTAGCTTGTCCAGATTATTTGCGCATGATCAAAAATGAACCAGAACGTGCAGTTGAAGCAGACTGGGAAATGCAGCCGACTCGTGGTCAAAGTGTGCAGATTGTGATTGATGCCTATGATCGTCGTGGATTGCTCAAAGATCTGACACAAGTGATTTTTTCAGATCAAATCAATATTCGTCAGGTCAATACCATCTCTGAAGCCGATGGGATTGCTAATATGAAACTGTTGATTGAAGTTAAAGGCTTGGCACAGTTATCTCGCTTGCTGGCACGTTTAGAGCAACAACCTGGAATTATTAGCGCCCGTCGCTTGGTACAGGGCAATTAAAATTCATATCTGAAACCATGAAAAACAAAGAAGCCCATCTATTTAAGATGGGCTTCTTTATGAATAAGGAGAAGATGCTGAAGAATTAGATCAGCATCTGATGATGATCATTATTCAGAAACTGCATTGCGTTTTTTGACATTACGCATCAAAGTTTCCAGACATTCGCGATGGTGACTTAAACGATGTTCGAGTAATTGAAAATCGACTTTAAGTTTATGATCCATTTGATGAATCTTTTCTGCCATTGCGGCTTTTTTAGCATGCAACTCTTGTTCTTTCAACTTCGCCCAGTCATTAAGTGTCAGAGTAAATGCCTCATACTCTTGAGCAATACGCTGCTTCATTTGAGCAAGGTCAGTGTTGACATCATGACCATAGATAGCCAAATCTTGCTCTGCATATTTAAAACGCATCGCTAACTCAGCTTTTTGAATGTTAAAACTTGGAATACGGCGTAAGTTTTTCGCTAAGCCCAGTTTTGAACACGACCAGATCAACCATTTAGTTGGGTCATATTGCCACCATTTCACCCCATTACGATAATCGTATTGGAAGATGTGATGGTAGTTATGATAACCCTCACCCCATGTGGCAATCGCGAGCCAGAAATTATCACGTGCCGTGTTTTCATCCGTATAAGGACGTTTGCCCCACATATGACAAAGTGAGTTAATAAAGAAGGTCACGTGATGGCTCAAAATTAAACGAACCAGACCACCTAACAGCATGACGCCCCAAACATCACCGACAGCCCAGCCCACAGCGCCCAGAATGACGATATGAACCGCAATGACCAGTGGAATGTAATATTTGTGTTGGAACATCACCAGTTTGTCATTGAGTAGATCTGGTGCATTTTTGAAATTTGGTTCTGCTGCTGGATAGTCACGTAACATCCAGCCAAGATGTGCGTACCAGAAGCCTTTTTTGATGGAATATGGATCTTTTTCAATATCGTCTACATGGCGATGATGGGTACGGTGTCCTGAAGCCCAGAAAAGGATACTGTTTTGAACCGCAAAGGTTCCCATAATCATCAGGATGATTTTTAACGGTAAAGTCGCTTCATAGGCGCGATGTGCCCACAGGCGATGATAACCAGCCGTAATACCTAGACTGCTCATACCTAAAAGTACAAACATACTCACCCATGATGCCAAGCTAAAATCATGGTGATAAGCGTAAAGTGGGATCGCAATAACCGCGACAATCGGTAAAAAAACTAAAGCAAAAATTGCAATCCAGTTGATTGGGGCTTGAGTTGCGGGAGTATTCATCTCCATCAGCGCTCCTGGAAACCTTTTTGTGAAAGGTTAAAATAGTACTATCTGGCCCTGAAATTATAACGAACATGACGGGCTACGAATTCATCATATTAACATGAGCGAACACATGTTCACTAGCAATATTGTACAAGTGTATTGATCAAAACAGTAACAGAATTCAACAATGTGCTTATTGATTTTATCGCAAGATCCATCATGTTTATGAAAGATAAACGATGCAATCAAATAGGGTAGGCATTTTGTGAGACATTCTTTACGCAACTTACTGTTTTTAAGTGTGGTTTTCGCTTTGATAGGCTGTCAAAGTACAACAGCACCCATACAAAAAAATAACGGCAAACCAGCGTTAAACGCCCACCATCTCAAACAGTCATCTGTTCAGCCTTCGCGTAAAAGTATCGATGGTGTACAAGATGTGACTTGGCAGATTACATCTGTCCTGCAAAAACGCGCTAAATTTTTTAATCAAATGCCTTTTCTGACATTGAACTCAGCTGTGCAAAGCGTTCAAGGCAATACGGGCTGTAATACGATTTATGGTCGTTATACCTATAACTTTGCCTTACAGCAACTTGATCTGGATGTTCGGGCAGGCCACCAAAGTTGCGATGGTGCATTGGCACAAGAAGCTGAATTGATGGATGTCTTGCAACGTGTGAAACGATTTAAGTTGCAAGGTAATCAGATATTGTTGTTGGATCAAAGTGGGCAAATTGTAGTTCAAGCCCAGAAGAAATAAACCAGTTTGGATCAGTGAAGATTTAATGATCTTAAAGTGCTGCCAACATTTGCTTTGGATAATCCGTAATTAGGCCCTGAATGCCTTCATCCCTGAGTTGTTTGGCACGGTCGATATCATTGACTGTCCAAACACTAATGTTTAACTGCGCTTGCTGGGAAAGTTGTAGCATGTCGTGGGTGGCCAATTGATCCATCCAGCCAATATGACAACATCCTAGCTTTTGAGCTATTTCAATGGCTTGAGCCTTTATATCTTCTTCAATCAAAAAACCGCGCTTAAAGTTGCTGTTTTGTTGTTGTAGAGAATGCAGAATTTTTTCATCAAAACTGGTGATGGTGACTTGTTGCTCAAAGCCTTGTAAATATTGAGTTAAGCTTTGGGTGAGTTGTTCAGCATCAGCTTGATTATTTACCGCTTTCACTTCAACTTCGATATGATCAAAATCATGTAATAGATTTAAAACCTGTGTAAGTGAAGGCGTGTATTCAGCTTGAGGCCAATTCTGCCAGTTGTGACGATGGTCAAATTGTTGTAGATCAATATCCTGATCATATACCGAGCCAGAAACACCTGTAGTCCGCAAAAAATTATCATCGTGAATAATCATAAGTTGATCATTGCTGAGTTGACGAATATCAAACTCAACAGCGCGAATGCCTAAGTCTCTTAAATACTGAAAACCACCCAGTGTATTTTCAGGTGCTTCGCCCCGTGCGCCACGATGACCAATGATTTGCATAGTTGAGTTATCCAGAATATGACCTTGTGATTTTAAAATTTAAATCGTGTCATTAATATTACGTTGCCATAACACTTCTGAGCCACCACTTTCACGCTGTAAGGTTCGAGATGCCACAAATAACCAATCTGACAAACGATTCAATAATTGTAATGAGGTGGTTTGAATATTTTGATCGCGTTGCTGGACCGTAATCAAACTGCGTTCTGCACGGCGACATACCGCACGAGCTTGATGTGCATAACTACAGGCCAAGCTACCAGAAGGCAGAATAAACTCTTTAAGCATTGGAAGCTGCTCATTCATCTGGTCAATACTTTGTTCTAAGTACTCAATGCTGGCATCTTGCAACAAAGTATAGTTGGGGATACAGACTTCACCGCCTAAATCAAACAGCCAGTGTTGAATCAGACTTAAATGTTTTTCCCATTTTTCTTTTTCATTGTTGTCAGAGTTGGCTATTTGTGCTCTTAAAACTCCTAAGATCGCATTTAACTCATCGACTTCACCGAGTGCAGTAATGCGTAAATCATCTTTGGAAACGCGAGAGCCATCGCCCAAACCTGTGGTGCCTGCATCGCCAGTGCGGGTATAAATCTTACTTAAACGGTGTCCCATAAATTTTCCTTCAAAAAAAGGATAATGTCGGTCATTACATTATCCTTAAACTGCGCTGTTTAAAATATTTTTATCTATTTTTGTTTAATACGAAAGCGTTACTCCTGCTGAAGCAAGGCGACCGCCGTTGATGTAGTAACTACCGCTACCATAGGCTGTGCGATAGTTTGTATCTCCGATATTTTGAATATTGGCGAATACTTGAACATTCTGGTTAATATTGTAATGACCATGCATATCAATGCGTAAGTGACCTGGAACTTTTACATCATCATAGGCGCTATTGTCATAAGAACCATTTGCCATCACAGTCGTCGAGAAACCATAATGCTCATCTTGCCAGCCAGTAGTTAGACTCACATTCTGACGTGGACGACGGCTCAAGTCTTCATGAGTGTTATCATCTTTGGCGCGAACATAGTTATAACCTAAATTTGCATAAAGATGTTCACCTTGCCATTTGATATAGGCTTCGCCACCTTCCATTTTAGCTTTGTCTACGTTCTCCATTCGACTGCCACTATAGTTAATTAAGTCATCGACTTGAGTAGTATAGAGTGATAGGCCTGTAGAAATGTTGTAGGCTAGTTTTTGGTCAACCCCAATTTCATAAGAAATACTTTCCTCTGGTTTTAACTCAGGATTACCGCCGTAGGCATACATGTCATTTAAAGTCGGTGCTTTAAAGGCTGAACCAATATTTGCATACACGCTAGTAAGCGGAAGTAGTTGGTAGCGAATTGCACCTTGAGCCACGGTGTGGGTTCCAAATTTTTCATTATCTTCAACCCGTAAACCCACTTGGGTATTTAAGCCTGCCTGATTATATTGGTGTTGGATATAATAACCTGTTGAATCAATATCTTCGCTGTATGGTGTGCCGTAAGAGATTACATCACCATCAATATTGCGATGCGTTACACCTAACAGAATATTTTGATGTGCAGTAAAATTCCATTTCCCATAAAGTTCCGCTTCTTGAGTTTTACTATGAACAAAGTCATAACTGTTGAGATAGTTAGGATCTTTTTGGTTAATATCATCCTTAAACTGAGATAAACGAGCATTTAACTCGATATTCTCGAGCAATTTTACTTTACCTTTTAAATTAATGACTTCATTTTTAAAATCTTGATTGACCAAGCTACCATAGTTGTCATAAGCACTATTCCCTTCATTTTGGCTATAATCAACGGAAGCAGCGTAGTTCTCTTTGTCTACACCAATTTTGGTACTAAAACCTTTTTGATCATAAGAAGCATCCGCTGCATTGGCGCTGTCTTTAACAGGCGTTCCATCAGTTTCAAGACGTTGACCGCGTACTTGCGCATAAAAACCATTTTCTGCTAAATCTGCACCAACTACAGATTTATAGGTTTTATTTTCGCCGACTTCGCCTGTCACAAAGGCTGAGTTTTTTTCTGGTGTTTTTGAAATCAGTTGAACCACACCAGAAATTGCATCAGAACCATAGAGTACCGAAGCAGGCCCTTTCAAGACTTCAATTTGTTTAATATCTGTCGTATCGATAAAAGGCAAAGATGCCGTTCCCGAAGTAGCAGAGTTTAAGCGAACACCATCCCGTAAAATCAGAGTTTGGTTTGAATTACCGCCACGTAAAAAAATCGATGCAGTTTGTCCATAACCACCACTTTGCACCATATTAATGGCAGCTTCGCTCATTAATAGATCTGGTAAAGATGCAATTGGAGATTGTTCGAGTATTTGAGGTTCAATGATAGAAATCCGCGCAGGGACTTCACTCACTTTCTCTGCACTTTTAGAAGCTGTAACGACAATAGGATCAAGTTTGGTGGCATTCGTTGATTCATCTGCAAATGCAACAGATGAAAACCCCATCGCAATAGCGATAGCACCCACTAAACGAGTAGGTTGTGAAGAAATAGACATGATGTGCTCCATACATTCACCCCACGTGAATGATTGAGTTGACGGATGCAACAAGCAGGTCTCCGGACTTCAATATTATACCTATGAGGGTATTCACATATTCACCTTCCCACATTTGATCATGCAGTGGTGTTAAGCCCAAATTAGCCCAAAAAATATGCTTTACATTGTTACCGTTGCGGGGGCAGTGCTGGAGTTTCACCAGCTTCCCTATGGCGATTGCTTTGACTTGTTGCCATTTGGGCGAAGTATAAAGTCTGGCTGTGAATTAAACAATCTGAATACGATCTATTCACACTAAGTTTTTCCGCAACAGAACGAAATTGCATTACAATAGCTTTCTTTTTATGATTTATAGATGGCTATAGATCAGGCAACCAAGAGCCATATCCTTATGCGAACGCGCGCAAAAATTTGCGGTATTACCCGTTCTCAAGATATTTTATCGGTCGTTCAGGCAGGTGCTGACGCCATAGGCTTTGTATTTTTTCCACCAAGTCCGCGTTATGTTAGCCCAGCGCAAGCACAGCAACTCATCAAAAATATTCCGCCGTATGTACAAACAGTGGGTTTATTTGTGAATGCCAGTGCAGAACAGATTCAGACAACACTTGAGCATGTCGCATTGGATATCATACAGTTTCATGGTGATGAAACGCCTGAGCAATGCCAGCAGATAGCGAGCGTCTGTAAACGCCGTTGGTATAAAGCGCTTCAAGTCAAACCTGATCTGGATGTCGTGGGTGAAATTCAGCGTTATCAGGCTGCGGGGGCCAGTGCAATTTTACTCGATGCATGGCATCCTGAACTCAAAGGTGGAACGGGTCATCAATTTGACTGGTCGAAGTTTCCTAAAATAGATATTCCTCTGATTTTGGCAGGAGGCCTAACGCCTGAGAATGTCAAAGATGCGATTGAAATAACACATGCTTACGCGGTAGATGTGAGTGGCGGTGTAGAATCTGCCAAAGGTATCAAAGACCAACAACTTATAGAAAGATTTATGCAAGGAGTCCAACGTGGATCAGCAAAACGCTAGTCAAAACGGTCAGATGGTTGACTATACGCAATATCCAGATGCTCGTGGGCATTTTGGTATTCATGGCGGACGTTTTGTGTCAGAAACGCTCATGGCGGCTTTGGAAGATTTAGAAAGTCTTTATAACCGTATGAAAAATGACGAGCAATTTTTGGCAGAATTCGACCGTGATCTGGCTTTTTATGTCGGACGTCCTAGTCCGCTATATCATGCAGAGCGCTGGTCGAAACACTTGGGCGGTGCACAGATTTATTTAAAACGTGAAGACTTGAACCATACAGGTTCACACAAAGTGAACAACACCATTGGTCAGGCATTATTGGCGAAACTTTCAGGTAAAAAGCGGATTATTGCTGAAACAGGTGCAGGTCAGCATGGTGTTGCTACTGCAACGATTGCCGCACGTTTGGGCATGGAATGTGTGGTTTACATGGGTGCTGAAGATGTCAAACGTCAGGCCATGAATGTTTATCGTATGCGTTTACTCGGTGCAACTGTTGTGCCTGTGCAAAGTGGTTCAAAAACCCTTAAAGATGCCATGAATGAAGCCATGCGTGACTGGGTCACCAATGTTGACAGCACCTATTATGTGATTGGAACCGTGGCTGGTCCGCATCCGTATCCGCAATTGGTACGTGATTTCCAATCGATTATTGGTCGTGAAGCACGTCAGCAAATTCAGCAGCAGGCCGGTCGTTTACCTGATGCTTTAGTCGCCTGTGTCGGTGGTGGTTCGAATGCAATGGGCTTATTCTATCCATTTTTGAATGACTATGATGTCAAAATGTATGGTGTCGAAGCGGCTGGTTATGGGGTCGAAACAGGTAAACACTCTGCGCCACTCAATGCAGGACATATCGGTGTACTGCATGGTAATCGGACTTATTTGATGAGTGATGCGCAAGGTCAAATTATTGAAACGCATAGTATTTCAGCAGGTTTAGATTATCCGGGTGTAGGCCCAGAGCATAGTTTCTTAAAAGATATGCAACGTGTGCAATATGTGCCAATCAACGATGACGAAGCCTTACAGGGCTTCCGTGATTTGACTCAGATTGAAGGAATTATTCCTGCACTCGAAAGCTCTCACGCAATGGCTTATGTCACTAAACTGGCACCAACCATGTCGAAAGATCAAATTATTATTGCGACAGTTTCAGGTCGTGGTGATAAAGACTTGATGACGGTTGCCCGTGTCGATGGCGTTGAAATGGTTGAAATGTAATCTTTAACTTATTTGTTTTTAGGATTTAGGCTGCCGATCAGGTGGCCTTTTTCTTCAACAAAAGAGAATAAAAATGTCAAATCTATTTGTGGTCATGCTCGGTGGTCGTCATGCCCGTGCCAATACCGAAGTGCATGATGTAGTCTTTGCCATCGGATCTTCGCTAGAAGACATCACACCGCAACTGAAACAAGCATGGTTTGGCGAGCTAAAAGGCCTACACATCGATGCATGGATGAAGGTAAATGGTGTGGAATCTGAAGGCGTATCTTATCAAGTCTATTTCTCTCATGCTGCACCATCTGCACAGGATCAAAAGCTATATTTGATTAATCTAGGTGGCTACGATGCACGTGAATTTGGCGAATTACATCGTTATGTTTTGGTGGTTGCCCCCGATGCAGTGATTGCCAAACAACGCGGTAAAGCTTATATCGATCAAAAATGGCAAAAAGCCCATACCGATCGGGTGCTTGAGGTGGATGATTGTTTGGCGATTGATTGTGTGCATGGACGTTATATTCATTTAGTTCAAGGCTCATTTGCTCCAAATCATTGGGAAAATACTTATCTCACTTTGGCTTAAATGTTCGGATCTCAAAATAATCGTATAGAAAAACAATATGTTTTTCATCTATAAGTGAAAATTGTGTAAAATTTGCACGTGTGTCCTGATTTTTAAATGGATCATTTAATCGGATAACTGAAAATGGATTTAATACAAGAAAGTGGCCAACCACGTTATGGTCGTTTTAAGGAAATTCCGAGTGCGATTAGTCTGAGTCGTTATGTCTATCAATCGCCTTTCGGCAAGATAGAAAAAGGCTGGCGACGTAAACTGAAATATAAGAAATTTAAATTTTGTAGTATTCAGCACGAACATTATTCAATTGGGCTTGCCATCGCCGATATTGCGTGGGCAGGGCATGGTTTTTTTTATATTTATGATCATGCAACCCAACAAGTGCTAGAGTGGAATGCCATTCAGCCTTTGGCGCGTAAAACTCATGTCGATGAGCAACCACAATTTAATCAAAGTTATTTTTACAAAGCACCTTTTGAAATTGAAATGCAACATGCCAATGGTGTGCGCTATGTACGTGTGACCAAATATGGCGAAATTAAACTCAGCGCGCGAATTTTCTGTGCGGGAACGGAACCTTTAAGTTTATGCTCGCCCAATGGTATTAATGGCTGGACTTATACCCAAAAGAAAACGACTTTGGCCGTTGAAGGATATTTTATCAATAAACAAAATCAACTGATTGAGTTTAATGATAAAACCTTTGCTGCTTTGGATGATACCTGTGGATTTTTGCGTCCCGAAACTGCGTGGTTCTGGCTCTCCTGTAATTTTTGGGATGCTCATGGACAGCGTATTGGAATTAATCTGGCCTCTGGAGTGAATGAAAGTTTTGGGAATGAAAACTGTCTGTGGGTGAATGGCCGTCTTTATCCGCTGAGCGATGTCTTGTTTGAGCGCGTACAGGAAAATCGCTGGCGTATACGTTCTCTGGATGAAAAGTTGCAACTTGAAGTTGAAACGGGTTGGCGACGTTATGAAAATATTAATCTCAGAATGGTGGGCAGTCAGTTTAGCCAATGGCAAGCTAACGTCACTGGGCAGATTCAACTCGAACAGGGGAATGTGATTCAGCTCAATGCTGAATATGCCTTACTCGAACAGCATTATGCCAAATGGTAATGTTTCGAGTGAACAGCAGGCTTTAATAGCCTGCTTCCCAAAACGCTTGACCTGCTAAAATAGGATCACCCGTTTCTTCGTAGGTTTTAACCCAGACATCGTATTGATGAATTACAGGATGCAGGCTGGGATGAAAGTCAGATTTATACCAGTCCAGATATTCCTTTTTCATCGCCGTTAAAATTCCCTTGCGCCCTAAAAACCACGGTAAGCCTTTACGAAACAATTGCAAACGCTGCCGACCATTAAAACCATCACAGCGTAACATCACATTGGCACGATATAAGGTGAAGCCGAGCATCAAAGCGGTGGTGATCGCCAGCGCAAATTTACGAGTGGCCTCAGGCACTTCTCCGACCTGTTGCATCACGTCAAAAGCCACATCACGATGCTCCATTTCCTCAATCGAATGCCAAGCCAACAAAGCCCGAACATAAGGGTGAACCTCTTGCAGCGTTGCTTTTTTGCTATAAAAGGTTTCTGCCATCAATGCAGTCAAATGTTCTGCCGCCGCAGTCATGGCGATATTGTATTGTGGTGAACGTTTGGTGAGCTCAAAGCGGAAAATCTTTTTGAGCGTGGTCGTAAATTGCTCAACGGGCATACCTTGCTCTTTCATGAGTTGATTCATTTTGTCATGGGCAATGCCATGCTGAGCTTCCTGTTTAATAAAGTCAGCTACTCGTGCCTGTAAGTCAGGATCCTGAATCTTGTCACGAAATAATCGGACGCACTCGATAAAATAACGTTCGCCATCTGGAAAAGTCAGGCTCAGCGCATCAAACACACGAGTTCGAAACGGATCACCTGCAAACCAAAAACGAGGAATATCTTCAAGTTTAAAGTCTAGTTTGCTGCGCACCACAGGATCGACCTGATATTGTACATGGGCATTCATTTGTTTTAATTCTCGGTTGAAACAATGATTTTAGTATGGCGACAATCATCCGTTTTGTTTTGACAGTTGTTGCCATATTTTATACAAATAGCGACATGAGACAAAAAGGATGTCGCAATGTCAGTAAAAATCATAGTGGGATATGTACGCCTTCTACATCGCGTCTTGCAACATTATCAACTGGAATCTCTGCTGAGTGGTTCAGAACAACAGTCGCAATGGCAACAATTGACTGATGCATTGAACAACGATGCTGAACAGGGTTTCGATTTAACAGTTTATCTACAGTTGATGAAGCAACTCCAGCGGTATTTTAAACGTCCGATTAGTTTGGTTATGGCTGAACAAGCTAGTTTGCAGGACGCGGGGATGATGGGCTATCTGGCATCCACCAGTTTAAACTTACAACAGGCGATGTATCTGCTTGAGCAATATTATCCCTTATTGTTTCAACAAACCAATCTGGAGCAGCTCAAAATTGTGGAGCAGGATCAACAGATTCAGATCATGTGGAGCGGAAATTATCAGGATTACCGTGAAATTTATGAATTGAATTTGTCATTAATCTTTAGAATTTCCAAACTGATTGCGCAGGAGCAATTGATCCCGCCTCGTTTGATTCAGTTAGGACTGCCCCCGCATTTATCATTAAGCCATTATGAGCAGTTTTTTGGCTGTAAAATTCAGCTGTATGTGGGGCAATATAAAATCTGTTTTGATCAACAGGTACTACAAGCACGAAGTTTTGCTGCCGATCAACAACTCAATCAGGTGTTATCCACTCAAGCTAAACAGTCCTTACAACAAGCGGATACGTTTGAGCACCGACAGCAGTTATTAAAACAAAAGGTCTGGGGTTTTATTGAACAGGCATTAAAACAACAAAATGAAGTCATTCAGGATTATGTCGCCAGACAAATGCATTATTCTGAACGAACTTTACAACGGCAGCTCAAATCTTATCAGCTTAATTTTCAGGATATTCTGGATGAATATCGTTTGCAGCTCAGTCAATATTATTTACAGCAGGGCCGTTCACTGGTCGAAATTGCGGCACTCTTGGGTTATGCCGATCAAAGTGCTTTTGGTCGAGCCTTTAAACGCTGGACAGGGAAAACGCCAAAACAATTTTTAAAACAGTTTTAGTGAAATAGAAAACACTTTGAAAATTGGCTAAATTTTTAAGCGTACAAAGTCAAAACAACGGGATTTAACGATTCACTTTTAGAGCTGCGTATATGAAAGTGCCATGTTTTTCATACATCGGCAGATCACTTTAATGACATTGTATCGTGACTTATAATTTTGTTTTTATATCATTTTTTTTATAAATTTAGATTTTATTGAAGATTTTATTGCTTTAAATGATGGCTAAAAATAGGAAGCTTTGATCATTGAGAAAAAAAGCAAAATATTGATAAATGTATAGTCTGGGTTGTAGGGAATCACAACAACAGCGTATAGGTGAATGCGAAAACTGTTCAATGAGCAAAAAATAGCGTTACAATGCGGTGTTCTGTATTTCTACAAACAACTCCTCAGTTTTTAAAATCAAGGAAAGCACAACCCTATGTCACGTCTCGCCACTCGTTTTGAACAGCTTAAATCCCAACAACGTAAAGCGTTGGTTTCTTATGTGATGGCGGGCGATCCTGAGCCACATGTCACAGTATCACTATTACATAAAATGGTTGATGCAGGTGTGGATGTGATTGAACTGGGCTTACCCTTTTCCGACCCAATGGCAGATGGGCCAGTGATTGCACTTGCGGCTGAACGCGCTTTAGCAGGTGGAACCAACACGCTTGATGCACTGAATATGGTCAAGGAATTTCGTAAAAATGATACAGAAACGCCTGTAGTTTTGATGGGATATTTAAATCCTGTTGAAGTGATTGGTTATGAAAAATTTGTATCAACTGCGAAAGAATCTGGTGTAGATGGCATTCTTTTGGTGGATATGCCGCCCGAAGAAGCCAAAGATTTGGATGCTGTATTAAAGCAGCACGATATGGATCAAATCTTTTTGCTCGCACCAACCTCAACCGATGAGCGTATTCAACATGTCGTAAAACAAGCCAGCGGCTTTATTTACTATGTATCACTTAAAGGCGTAACCGGTGCAGCAACCCTAGATACTGCTGAAGCTGCGGCACGTATTGCCAAGATCAAAACACATACTAACGTACCTGTGGGTGTGGGTTTTGGGATTAGTGATGCGGCATCTGCCAAGGCTATGGGACAGGTTGCCGATGCGGTAATTGTGGGAAGTGCTTTAGTTAAACCTTTTGCTACATTGGCAATCGACCAAGCGGTTGAACAAACGGTCAATAAAATCAAGGAGCTTCGAGCTGCGCTCGACGAGTTAGTATGAATCAAGAAGTGAAATCAGGGAAAATTCTTAGCCCATCGACGCCGTGGACTGAACGTCATGTTCCTGGCATCCACACGCCTGATGAGCAACAAGTGCTTAAGGCAACATTTACTGAGCCAACGATTGAATGCCCTGAATGTCATGCATTGGTGACACGTACTGCAATCGCATTCAATGCCTATGTTTGTCCACAATGTGATGAACATTTGCGTATGAAAGCACGTGATCGTTTAACATGGTTTTTTGATCAGATCCAAACCGAACTGGGTCAGGAATTTGCAGCCAAAGATCCACTTAAATTTGTCGATAGTAAGCCTTATCCTGAGCGTATGCGCGAAGCACAAAGCAAAACGGGTGAAACAGAAGCTTTAGTGGTAATGCAGGGCAGTTTAAATCATATCCCAATGGTTGCTTGTGCCTTTGAATTTGATTTCATGGGCGGTTCAATGGGAACAGTTGTAGGCGATCGCTTTGTTCAAGCGGCTGAACGTGCAATTGAACTTAAACAGCCTTTAGTCTGTTTTGCTGCTTCTGGCGGTGCACGTATGCAGGAAGGCATGTTGTCGCTGATGCAAATGGCGCGGACATCTGCTGCGATTCAGAAAATGAAAGATGCGCATTTACCCTACATTGTAGTTTTGACTCATCCTGTCTATGGTGGCGTAACGGCATCTTTGGCAATGCTAGGTGATGTACATATTGCTGAACCTAAGGCCATGATTGGTTTTGCGGGTAAGCGAGTCATCGAACAAACGGTACGTGAAAAACTGGATGAACCGTTTCAGCGCGCCGAATATTTGCTTGATCATGGGGTAATCGATCAAATTGTTCATCGACATGCATTACGTGATACTGTATCCCGTATCGTGGCGAAATTGATGAATTTACCTTGAAACCTGATGCTCCAAAAATAACAGATAATTTAGATACATGGCTCGATTATTGGGGCCATGTTCACGTTACAGGGATTGATTTAGGTCTGGAACGTGTGATTCCAGTGGCTGAGGCTCTGGGTGTCATGCAACCACAAGCCAAAGTATTTACCGTGGCTGGAACCAATGGTAAAGGATCAACGACAACCACGTTGGCCTCCATTTTAAATGAACAGGGTTATCAGGTTGGCCTTTATCAATCGCCCCATATTTATCGTTTTAATGAGCGGGTTAAATTAAAGGGTCAGGAAGTTGATGACCAGACTTTAATCGATGCTTTTGTCCAAGTGGATCAAGCGCGTCGTCAGTGTGAGTTAAGCCTCTCCTTTTTTGAAGCCACGACTTTAGCGGCTTTTGTTATTTTTAAACAAAAACAATGTGATGTCTGGGTACTTGAAGTCGGCCTGGGCGGTCGTTTGGATGTCGTGAATGTGATTGATCCCGATATTGCGGTGATTACCAATATTGGTCTGGATCATACCGATTGGCTGGGCGATAGCATTGAAAAAATTGCGTTTGAAAAAGCAGGGATTATGCGTCCCGATATTCCTGTCATTTTTGCTGGCCTACAAGATTTACCACAAGCGATTCAAACTCAGGCCGATCAAGTCAACGCTAAATTATACGTGGCGCAACAAGATTATTTTTATCAAGCTGCGGGTGATGGTCAAAGCTGGAATTTTGCATCATCAGGAACCACATTAAAACTTCCACTGAGTTCCCTAGCACTGGAAAATATTTCGACTGCGGTGGCTGCGGTACTTTTGAGTGGATTAGATATTTCTCAGGCAGCATTGAGCAGCGGAATCAAAAAAGCACAATTGGCGGGTCGTTTTGAACAGCGAGTCATCGCAAATAAAACCGTTATTTTTGATGCTGGTCATAATGCACATGGTGTAGAATTTTTGTTAAAGCAATTGCGAAATTTCTTGGAATACAATAAACAGTACACAGAAGTTGTTGCTGTATTTTCAATGTTGGCCGATAAAGATATAAAATCAGTGGTAGAGCGATTAAAATCCACTGTTTTAAATTGGAAAATTGCGCCGTTGAATGTTCCTCGTGCTGCACCGTTATCTCAATTAATGGATGCATTACAAGGTGAGACAGTACACAGCTTTGAAAGTATCCAAGAGGCGTTTAAATTAGCACTTGAGCAAACCAACAATAATCAGCTAATTTTAGTCTGTGGTTCGTTTCATACATTAGAAGCGGTGTGGGAGTATTTGGAACAATGTCAATGAATAACAAACAGCGCTGGATGGGCGGTGTTGTTTTATTAGGTGGTGGTGTTTTATTGGCAGCATTACTCCTGAAAGGAAAAGAAGAAATACACCAAACGCAAGTTCAAACCCAACCAAAAGTCGAACAACCTGCAAAGGACAATAATCGTTCAAATCAGGCGGGCGAAATGGTTCAGTTACAACCGCTCGCAGTTGATGTTGAAACGGAAAAGCGTTTACTTGAAGAACAGCGCCGTGCGCGTGAAAAAGCGGTGGCAGAACAAGAAGCTCGTGCCGCAGACTTTCTAGCGCAACAACAACAGGCCGAGGCCGCAGCCGCGCGTAAAGCCGCAGAAGAATATGCAGCGATCAATGCGCGTCGTAATGCTGCTCAGGAAAGTTCAGACAATATTCCGCCAGAAATCACGGATCAAACAAAAAATACAGCGCAAAATACTGCACAAAAAGCCACAGACCAAAAAAAGTCTGAACAGCAAAAACTTGATGCAGAGAAAAAATTGGCTGAGCAGAAAAAACAAGCTGATGCTCAAAAGCTGGCTGAACAGCAGAAAGCTGAGCAATTGAAAAAGCAGAAAGAAGCCGAAGCCAAACGTAAAGCTGAGCAAGAGCGCGTTGCCGCAGAGAAAAAGGCAACTGAAGATAAACAGCGACAGTTAGACGCGGAAAAAGCAGCCAAGAAAGCGGCTGAAGATAAACGTAAAGCTGAAGCTGAGAAAAAAGCAGCAGATGAGAAAAAGCATAAAGCCGAAGAAGACGCCAAGAAAAAAGCAGAAGCTGATAAAGCACGTGATTTGTTGGAAAATGGCGATAAAAACTGGATGGTACAAGTGGCTTTAGCTGCCAACCAAGCCAATGCAGATGCAGTGGTTTCCAAACTTCGTGCCAAAGGCTATAAGGTCACCACCAGCCCTACTTCTAAAGGCATTCGAATTATGGTGGGGCCATCTAAAAGCCGCGAAACTGCCGATGCTGCACGGAAGAAAATTGTGTCAGATAGCAGTTTGAATATGAAATCAGCTTGGGTGATCGACTGGGTTCCACTCGATCAGCGTTAAGTGTTTTTGGCAGTGTTATTCTTGCTGATGATTTAAGATGGATTCGAGAGTTGCTCCCGAATCCATTTTATATTTTCAGGCGTAAATATTTTTTCAATATTCACCCAGATGGGGTGGTAGCCGTAACTTCCGTATTTCATTTCTTGTACAGCATTTTCTATCGACCAATTTTCAAAAATAATTCGATACATTGCCACACTAGCACCTGTTCGATCTGACCCATGATAGCAATGCAATAAAACCTTTTGGTGGTTTTGTTTTGCGATTTGAATCTGTTGCATCACTTCTAGTAAATCTTTTCGATTAATGGCCCATGTATGAATCGGGATGTGAACTAAATTAAATTCGTGTGGATCAAGCACTTTGAGATCATCATTACGACTGCGTAAATTTATGATGGTCTGAATCTGCTGTTGTCGTAATTCAGGTATTAGTGCTTGTGAAGGTTGCTCGCTGCGATACAGATCATGGCTAATTTTATAAAAATTATGCTCTGCGTGAAGCAAATTCCCCCAATGTGATGGTCGTTGCTCAGGGGAAAGCGAGGGATGAGTAATACAGCCTGATAGATTTAAAGTGAGTATGATCAATACGGGAGAAAATAAGGTTTTTTTCATGATAATGGTCGATAGCGTAAAAATTCTTGAATATCATGCGCACAAATCAATTCAATGTGTGGTTCATGTTGGGCTAAATATTGGAGTTGTTTGAGATTGGCTAAACGCATTTTATTGTCATACGCGAGCATACTCTCAAATATATGTAGTCCTTTCAGTTTCTGTTTGGAGTCTAATTCCTGATGTGAAAAATAGGCATCCCCACAAAATAACATCCAGCCCTCTGCTTGTTTAATCGCAATCCCGCAGTGCCCAGCCGAATGCCCCAATAAAGGAATCATTAAAATTTCATCCTGAAATAATGGCAACCCCATCACTTTTTCCAGATTGAACCAACTTTCTCCTTGAGTATGTTCAATGAAATTCCAAAGACGATGCTGCTTAAATTGGTTGTTCTTATAACGAATACGATTTTTGAAGGACAATGATTGTGTGGCATTAAATTCGGATGCCAACACATGTACGGTAGCTTGGGGAAAATCAGAAATACCACCCGCATGGTCAAAATCCAGATGACTCACAAAGATATGCTGCACATCTTTGGGATTTAATCCGAGTTGTTGAATTTGCTGAACAGCGCTGAGTTGAATATTGATTTCAATTTTTCCAAATTGATGGATCAGTCTGCCCAGTCGTTGCTGAGTATGTAAATAATCTTGTAAACCTAAACCTGTATCAATCAACACCAACCCACGATCAGTTTCAAGCAATAAACAATGACAAATAATATGTGCCTGTAAGCCTGTTTGACTGACTAGAGGGGCGCATGCAGGGCACATCGTACCGCAATGCAAATGATGAATGTTATAAATCATAAATTTATTGTTTTTAGGACATTATCTTCTTTATAACCTAGTCCGTGAGTTTTACCAAATCTGTTCATTATAAAAAGTACCCATCATGACAATGGGTACTGGGTGGAGAAACGGTGATATGAGTTATTGTTTTGAGGTTTATTTTTATTATTTAATGCAATCTTCATGCTTGTAAAACATGGAAGACTTACTATCTTAAATGATGCGCTGCGCTTGTTTTGATAAAAATTGAAGTATCACATTCAAACACTACGCGCTTCGCTTGTCTTGAACAAAATTAAAGCGTTGCTTTAACCTCTTAACTCACAGCATAGCTGTTCATCTCCTTTTGAAGACTTTAAGAGTTTTGTTCTTAGACTACGCGCTTTGCTTGTCTTGCGAAGAATTGAAACGATGTTTCAATTCTTCTCAGGCTGTGGTGTCAATCTTAGATAAGGTTTGACGGCCTTATAGCCTTTCGGAAAGCGCTGTTTGATTTCTTCTTCATCTTTGAGTGAAGGTACAATCACCACATCTTCACCTTGTTGCCAGTTTGCTGGAGTTGCGACTTTATGATGGTCTGTCAGTTGTAATGAATCTACGACCCGTAATATTTCATTAAAATTACGACCTGTTGAAGCAGGATAAGTAATAATCAAACGAACTTTTTTATTGGGATCGATAATTACAAGCGAGCGTACTGTAGTGGTTTCACTGGCATTGGGATGAATAAATCCATACAGCTCTGAAACCTTACGATCTTTATCGGCGATGATCGGGAAGTTGACTGTGGTGTTTTGAGTTTCATTAATATCTTTAATCCAGCCCTGATGGGATTCAACATCATCCACTGAAAGCGCAATCGCTTTGACTCCACGTTTTTCAAATTCATCTTTAAGTTTTGCGGTATAGCCAAGTTCAGTGGTACATACAGGCGTGTAGTCCGCAGGATGTGAAAATAAGATCGCCCAATCATCACCTAAAAACTCATAAAAATTAATTTCTCCTTCACTGGATTGTTGTTCAAAATTAGGGGCGGTATCACCTAAACGTAAGCTCATTGCAAAAACCTCATAATATTGTGATGTGTTGTATGACCTTAAATATGCAGTTTTTTTATTGCATTTAAAATTATTGTTTTCGCATGTTGTTATGAGTTTTTAAGATATAGAGTGGGGGCTTGATTCAAAAATAGATCAGAAAATCGCATGCAAATCGGTGTAAGTTAAATGCAAATTTGCTACATTAACGCTCTTTGGTTAAGCAATGTTAGAGTCATCTAGCAGATTTTTTCGCTGTTTGGGCGTAAAACCCTTGTAGTTCTTATTTGTGGCTCCATAATAACAGCTAAGAAAAAATTAACCGACCTAGGGTTTGTTGCTATTAACAGACCTTATAACAAACAGGATTAGAGAGTTTATTCATGTTGGCAAGTCTGATCGGAGGTATCTTCGGTACAAAAAATGAGCGCGAACTTAAACGCATGCGTAAAATTGTTGATCAAATCAATGCGCTCGAGCCGACGATATCAGCACTAAGCGATGCAGACTTATCTGCAAAAACTCCAGAATTTAAAGAACGTTATAACAATGGTGAAAGTCTGGATAAATTATTGCCAGAAGCTTTTGCCGTATGTCGTGAAGCGGCAAAACGTGTCATGGGTATGCGCCATTATGATGTGCAATTAATCGGTGGTATTACCTTACACGAAGGTAAAATCGCAGAAATGCGTACAGGTGAAGGTAAAACCCTGATGGGTACGTTGGCCTGTTATTTAAATGCTTTAAGTGGACAAGGCGTCCATGTTATTACGGTCAATGACTATTTGGCGCAGCGTGATGCTGAACTCAACCGCCCATTGTTTGAGTTTTTGGGATTGAGCATTGGTACGATTTACTCTATGCAGTCTCCAGTTGAGAAAGCTGAAGCTTATCAAGCGGATATCACATATGGTACCAACAATGAATTCGGTTTTGACTATCTACGTGACAACATGGTGTTTTCACTGCCAGAGAAAAAACAGCGTGGTTTGAATTATGCGATTATCGATGAGGTCGATTCGATCTTGATTGATGAAGCGCGTACACCGTTGATTATTTCGGGGCAAAGTGAAGATTCTTCGCAGTTGTATGCCGCGATCAATAACATTCCACCTAAACTTCGTGCGCAAAAAGAAGAAAAAGTGGCCGATGGTGGGCATTTCTGGATTGATGAAAAACAGCGTTCAGTTGAAATGACTGAAGTGGGTTTTGAAACTGTTGAGCAAGAACTGATTGCCATGGGTTTATTGGCAGAAGGCGAGAGCCTTTATTCTGCAAGTAACTTAAGTCTGGTTCATCATGTGACTGCCGCAATTCGTGCGCATTTCTTATATCACCGCGATGTTCATTATATTATTCATGATGGTGAAGTGATCATTGTCGATGAACACACTGGTCGTACCATGCCAGGTCGCCGTTGGTCAGAAGGCTTGCATCAGGCCGTTGAAGCCAAAGAAGGTCTGGAAATTCAACCAGAAAACCAGACGCTTGCAACTACGACTTTCCAGAACTATTTCCGTTTATATAAAAAACTTTCAGGGATGACCGGTACTGCGGACACTGAAGCGGCGGAAATGAAAGAAATTTATGGACTAGATGTGGTGATTATCCCAACCCATCGTCCAATGGTTCGTTTAGATCAAAATGATTTAATTTACCTGAATCGTAACGGTAAATACGATGCGATTGTGCAGGAAATTAAACGTATTCAGGAAACCCGTGCACCAATTTTGGTGGGTACGGCAACCATTGAAGCCAGTGAAGTGTTATCGCATAAGTTGACTCAGGCAGGCATTAAGCATGAAGTCCTTAACGCGAAACAACATGAACGTGAAGCGGATATTATTGCGCAGGCAGGTAGTCCAGATTCGGTCACGATTGCAACGAATATGGCTGGGCGTGGTACGGATATTATTTTGGGTGGTAACTGGAAAGCCAAGCTAGCTAAAATTGAAAATCCAACGCCTGAAGATGAGGCGCGTTTAAAAGCAGAATGGGAACATGATCATGAAACCGTGCTGAATGCAGGCGGTTTACATATCGTCGGTTCTGAGCGTCATGAATCACGCCGTATTGATAACCAGTTACGTGGTCGTGCAGGTCGTCAGGGTGACCCTGGGGTATCACGCTTTTATTTATCACTTGAAGATGATTTGATGCGTATCTTCGCAGGTGACCGTGTGGTTGGTATGATGCGTGCCATGGGTCTCAAAGAAGATGAAGCCATTGAACATAAAATGGTGAGCCGTTCGATTGAAAATGCACAGCGCAAAGTCGAAGCACGTAACTTTGATATTCGTAAGAACTTATTGAAGTATGACGATGTCAATAACGAACAACGTAAGATCATCTATTCGCAACGCGATGAAGTTTTAGCTGAAAGTACGCTGCAAGATTATATCGAAGAAATGCATCGTGATGTCATGAAAGGCATGATTGCGAATTTTATTCCGCCTGAATCGATCCATGACCAATGGGATGTTGAAGGTCTGGAAAATGCCTTGCGCGTTGACTTGAGTATTGAGTTGCCAATTCAACAATGGCTTAATGATGATCGCCGTCTAGATGAAGAAGGGTTGGTAGAACGAATTACTGATGAAGTAATTAATCGCTATCGAGCGCGTCGCACCCAAATGGGAACTGATACCGCCGTTACCCTTGAACGTCACTTTATGTTGAATTCTCTGGATCGCCATTGGAAAGATCATTTGGCGGCGATGGATTATCTGCGTCAGGGGATTCATTTACGCGGTTATGCTCAGAAAAATCCTGAACAGGAATATAAAAAAGAAGCCTTTAACTTGTTCATTAATATGTTAGGCATTATTAAATCTGACGTCGTAACTGATTTGTCACGCGTTCATATTCCGACACCAGAAGAACTGGCAGAACTTGAAGCTCAACAGCAGCAACAAGCAGAAGCGATGCGCTTATCTTTTGAACATGATGAAGTTGACGGCTTAACTGGAACAGTGACTCATCACGAGATTGAAGAACAAGCGCCACAGCAGCAAATTACGCCCCCTGCGAGCCGTAATGCGCCATGCCCATGTGGATCTGGACTCAAATATAAACAATGCCATGGTCGTATTTAATCGTGAGATAAAGATCTTGCCATAAAAGATCCTGATTTAAAAAAAAGCAGAACATTTATGTTCTGCTTTTTTTACGAGATGTTGCAAGCTGTGAATAGTATTTGCAGTTTGTTCGATTAAATGGTATTTACTTGCACATCTTGAAGTGAAAACTGGTAAAGACAATGAAAAAAGTATTAAAAACATTAGCAATGACGGCCTTAACGATTCCAGCATTTGCATTTGCTGCAACAGAAAATGCACAGCCAATCCAAACCACGACTGTTGACAAGGTAATGGCTGCACAAGGTAATACTACAGCTCAAGCAACTGTTCAGAATCAAACGACGACTTTAGTCAGTCCTAGAACAGGAATTCGCTATACGCTGGGTAATACAGGAACTCGCCCTATTATTTTTAAAACAGCGGCGATTAGTGCTGCCAACTCTGCAAATGTAAGTCGCATTGTCGCGACTAACCCTGCGCTTTCTGCAGCGAGTCAGGAAAAAGCCAAGCAGGCTTTATTGGGTACATCTGCTCAACTTGCGGCCAATTAAAAAGTCAAAATAAAAAAAACAGCAAGATTGCTGGTTTTTTTATTGCTGTAAAGTGAGTTTGAGCTCTCGATTTTTATGTTATTTTGAACTAAGCTTTTCTTTTCTATAACGAATTCATCGGATATTCAAAATGGCTGTTGGTGACGTAACAATGCCGCATATGCATGTGGTAAAGGGTGTAAAAATTGGTTCAACCCAAGCGTATGTGCGTTATCCCAATCGACGAGATTTAGTGGTGTTCGAGTTTGTTGAAGGTTCGCAGGTTGCGGGTGTTTTTACCCAAAGTGCTTTTGCCGCTGCGCCCGTTTTACTCAGCAAAAAACATTTAAACGAAAGCTCAGCAGTACAACAGCCGCGTTATCTCATTATTAATACTGGTAATGCCAATGCTGCAACAGGAAAACTCGGTTTAGAAAATGCGACTAAAACCTGTGCCAAACTGGCTGAACTTGCTCATGTACAACCTCATCAGGTTTTGCCTTTTTCAACAGGCGTGATTGGTGAACAGCTTCCGATTGAGCGTTTATTAAATGGCATTCAACCTGCGTTAGACACATTAGATGAAGCAAGTTGGACAGATGCTGCATTTGGGATTATGACCACGGATACCGTGCCTAAAGGAGCATCTGAACAGTTTGAATTGGATGGTATCACCTATACCATGACTGGTATCAGTAAAGGCGCAGGGATGATTCGTCCCAATATGGCAACCATGCTGAGTTTTGTCGCAACTGATGCACCGATCAGCCAAGCAATGGTTCAACAGCTATTACAGACCACAGTCGAGCATTCATTTAACCGCATTACCATTGATGGTGATACCTCAACCAACGACTCCTGTATTTTTGTTGCCACAGCTCAGGCGGGTGGAAATGTAATAGAGTCTAGCACTGATCCACGCTATACCGTGGTGCTTGATGTACTCACCCTTATCATGAATCGTTTGGCACAATTGATTGTGCGCGATGGTGAAGGCGCTACCAAATTCATCACTGTGACTGTCGAGGGTGGAGCTAATACCCAAGAATGTTGTGATGTCGCGTATAGCATTTCAGATTCACCGCTGATCAAAACCGCTTTATTTGCTTCCGATCCAAACTGGGGACGGATTGTCATGGCGATTGGTAAGGCGGGCATTCAAAACTTGGATAGCAGCAAAGTTCAGGTCTGGTTGGGAGATGTGCAAATCTGTCTGGATGGCGGTGCAAATCCAGATTACACCGAAGAAATGGGGGCTGCGGTGATGGCGGAAAAAGAAATTACCATACGTGTTGATTTGGGACGTGGTCAGGCGAAGGACACTGTATATACCTGTGACCTGTCTTATGATTATGTGAAAATCAATGCAGATTACCGATCTTAAATATTTCGCTATAATTTAAGCTATAATCAGGCCTCCTCTGGGAGGCTTTTTTAACTGCCCGCTTTTGGTTCTCAAGTTATCAAATCATAGCCAGTAACTTGTGATGTAACGTTACAAGCATGCCAGCCCGTATGCAAAAGGATGAGAAGACGTTTATGAGTAGTGCGAATTTAATTGCGAACGACGCAAAAAACATTGTGCAGGCGCATTTAGATCGTTTAGGTGAGCCGAAAGATCAACACTTAAGTCCAGATGTTAAACAGGCAAAATTTGCGGAAATTGCAGCAGAACTCAAAAAACGTAATGCGGTACTTGTCGCACATTATTATTGTGACCCCGATGTACAGGAACTAGCAGAGCTGACTGGTGGATGTGTTTCTGACTCACTGGAAATGGCACGTTTCGGACGAGACCATGCTGCAAGCACATTGGTGGTTGCAGGTGTCAAATTTATGGGTGAGACGGCTAAAATCTTGTCTCCAGAAAAAACCATTTTAATGCCCACTTTGGAAGCCACTTGCTCACTGGATCTAGGCTGTCCTGTGGATGAATTTACTGCATTTTGTGATCAGCATCCTGATCATACTGTTGTGGTTTATGCCAATACCTCTGCCGCAGTTAAAGCACGTGCGGATTGGGTGGTAACATCGAGTTGTGCCGTAGAAATTATTGAGCATTTAGACAGTTTGGGTGAAAAGATTATCTGGGCGCCAGATCAACATTTAGGGCGTTACATCCAAAAGAAAACAGGTGCTGATATGTTGCTTTGGGATGGGGCCTGTATTGTACATGAAGAATTCCGCGCTCGTGGTATCGCCAATATGAAAGCACTGTATCCAGATGCAGCTGTGTTGGTTCATCCCGAATCTCCAGAATCGGTGGTGGATATTGCAGATGCTGTGGGTAGTACTTCACAGTTGATCAAAGCCGCACAAACGTTGCCACATCAGCTTTTAATTGTTGCTACGGATCGTGGCATTTTTTATAAGATGCAACAAGCGGTTCCAGATAAAATCCTAGTTGAAGCGCCGACTGCGGGTGAGGGAGCGACTTGTCGTTCTTGTGCACATTGTCCTTGGATGGCGATGAATGAGCTGGATGGAATTCTGCATGTATTACAACATGCGGATCAGGAAATACACGTCGACGCTGCTTTGACACAACGGGCTAAACTTCCTCTGGATCGGATGTTGGCGTTTAGTGCTTCACTAAAACGCTAAAATGCTGCTTAAATATACATTCGATAAGGATTTTTAATTTTTTTTAATTCTAGGTGTTGACGTAATCACACGCCGCGCCTAGAATGCACACCGTACCGCACGATGTGCGATATAGCAAAAGCTGAGATAAATCGGAGCATAGCACAGCCTGGTAGTGCACCTGGTTTGGGACCAGGGGGTCGTAGGTTCGAATCCTACTGCTCCGACCATTAAAATATTGTGATGTATTTGATATTTTAAATTCGGCGAAATATCGCATGATAGACATATCATCGGTTACGCGCCTGTAGCTCAGTTGGATAGAGCATCCGCCTTCTAAGCGGATGGTCACAGGTTCGAATCCTGTCAGGCGCGCCATTCGGTAGCTTGGTACTAAGAATCAAATGTTATGGTGGATGTAGCTCAGTTGGTAGAGCCCTGGATTGTGATTCCAGTTGTCGCGGGTTCGAATCCCGTCATTCACCCCACTCTTTTAAAGAGAGTATCGGAGCATAGCACAGCCTGGTAGTGCACCTGGTTTGGGACCAGGGGGTCGTAGGTTCGAATCCTACTGCTCCGACCATTTAAAACTTAAGTTTTAAAATAGATAAAATATCCGCTTAAATGCGGTTTTTTTATGTCAGAAATTTCTTCCTTTCAAAATATCTCCACCACATGATTGTCATGGAGATTTGAAAATTTTAAGTTTAAGGAATAATAATTACAGCAACACGACGATTTGCAGCACGATTTTCTTCAGTCGTATTGGGTACTAAAGGTTGTTCAGCACCGCGACCAACAATCTGTATATTTTGTGCTTTAAAGCCATGCGCTATGAAAATATTGGCAACGCTCTGTGCGCGTTCTTGGGATAACTTCAAATTATATTGAGTTGCTCCAATATTGTCGGTATGTCCAACGATTTTCACTTTTTGCAAATCATATTTTTGCAACTGACGACTTAAACGTGAAATTTCCTGCTCATGTGCAGGTTGAATATCTGTTTTATCGAAATCAAATAACAATCGTTCTGGTAAACCGAGTGTCCAGCCTTCATCGGTCAGTACGAATCCTTCCTTTTTTAACATACGGACTTGTTTATATTTTAAAGGGCCAAAACTTAAGCAACCAGAAAGTGCAATACAAATCATTGCTAAAAATGAAATTTTCAGGGAGTGGTTAAGCATATGGAATTCCAAAATTAAGGTTTATAAATAAACCAGTGGTGAGTTAAATGTTTTGCTTTATACATCGATTGATCGGCTTGCATGATCAAATCTTCTGGTGTAGTGGCGAATCTTGAAAATGCGATGCCTAAACTAAAGCTGAATTCAATAGATTGCCCTTCAAATATGATCGGTGCTTTACTACTGGCAATTAAATTTTCAGCAATCGTAATCAGGTGTTCAACTTGGTGAATGGATTGCAAAATGACAGCAAATTCATCTCCACCTAAACGTGCAATAAAATCTTGATGTCTCAGCTTTGATTTTAAACGCTTCGCCATTTCTTCTAGCACGGCATCACCTGCTAGATGTCCAAATTGATCATTGATTTGTTTGAAATTATTATTATCAATAAACATCAAAGCGGAATTTTGTCGTTTCTGGTGATCTTCAAATAAATCAACCAGTTCTTGATAAAAGTAGCTTCGATTTGGGAGCTGGGTTAAATGGTCATGATGTGCTTTAAATGATAATTGATGATTTTCATTTTGTAGATGTGTATGCCATGTTTGAATTTCTTCCAATAATTGATTAAATACATCATTTAAATCTTGAAACTCTTTAATATTATTATTTGGAAAGCGTAGGTTATATGCTTTTTGATCGCTGACGACTTGGGCAATCTGAGTCAATGGGCGCATGGATTGCATAATATAACGATAGGTCATATTGGTTGACCACCATAGCGCAATGACAATAAAAATCATGGCAATCGCAAGGCCAATTAGAATGGTAATAATAAACTGAATAATTTTTTCTGAACTTCCAAAAAGAACCAACTCACCAATTTTGTTGTTGTGATGATAAACTGTTAATTTAATAGGATCTTTTAGAAAAACATAATCTAAAAAACTTTGGAGCTGACTATAATAAACAGGGGGTTTTGAACTCGATGCCAATTCTAAATGATTTTTGTCATAAATATGGATCGTACGAATCGAATGCTGCTCCGTATATTCATTTAAAATTTGTTGTAATGTGAGTTGATCTTTAAAAACCAGTGCTGGCTGAATCCGTTCACTCACGGTCAACCCTAAAATATTCAAATTTTGTTTGGCATAAGTTTCAATGGTAAATATTGAAATAAGAACAAACGTGAATGTACAGATAAAAAAAGTAATGGCAAAAATCGTTGCCTGAGATTTACGGAATAAAGAATGTAAAGACTTAGATTTATACAGATTTGAAATCATTTCTCCTTACTCCGCATTGCGAGCTAAAAGTAGTACTCGAGGATCAATATGAACCTGAGAATAACTCAAAGCATCGAGATTAACTTTGAAGGTGGTTAATCCGCGCTGCGTGTATAAACAAAAAATGCTTCCAGTTTCACAATCAGGATTATTATTGCTAAAAGATAATAAGTTTCTTTGAGGATAAGCATTCACTAAATTTTGCTGTTGTTGAGGCGTGAGATTAGAAAAATAAACCGCCTGACATTGAGATTTCGAAAAATTGACCGCGCTTAATCCTTGAATATGATATTCATAAGCAGATTGTTTGACTTGGCTTTGAAACGCTGCCGTTGCAACAGGATTATCAATGACACATAAGGTTGGTGTAATATTATTTGGCCATTTACTATAACTTAAAATGGCTAAAGTCAGGCTATAAGCATTATGGACAGAAACAGCGGGCACAGTTTCACAGGCCATTAGAATGACCATAGCAACAGCTAAACTTCTTCTTATACTGTAAAACATGTCAATAAAACTTATAAATATGCAACCGTCGTCTAATTCTACTTAAATTAGCTGTTTAAAAAAAGTTCTAAATATTTTTAACGAAAATAATAAAAATTGCTGAATTGTTTTATAAATTAAGCTGATTGGTGCAAATAACAATCAAACCCGTTAAATATGATCAAAACATAGACGATGGGGTGAAATCTTTTAAGAAAGGGGTTGCGTTGGTTTGATAATGCTGTAGAATGCGCACTCATCGGCGGTGATGCGGATAAAAACTTGTTGAAAAACAGGGTGTTGGTTGGATCTTGAAGGATTTGATTGATATTTTGGTAGAGTAGAATGAGTTTTAAAAATATCTAAATTACTTGTTGACTTTTAAGAGATTGAGAGTAATATAGCCGACCTAGCTTGATGCTGACGAAGCATGAAGAAGATCATTAAGAGAATAGAAGAACAACTTGTGTGGATTTTTACTAATTGATTGATCGAAATATTGTCATTGATTGATTGGTTTAAATTACTCGAAGTTTATTTGAGAGAATTTGTCAGTAATTGATGAGCCAAGATTTGTAGCCATAAGCTACTAATGATTTTAAACTGAAGAGTTTGATCATGGCTCAGATTGAACGCTGGCGGCAGGCTTAACACATGCAAGTCGAGCGGAGAGAAGTAGCTTGCTACTGATCTTAGCGGCGGACGGGTGAGTAATACTTAGGAATCTGGCTATTAGTGGGGGACAACATTTCGAAAGGGATGCTAATACCGCATACGTCCTACGGGAGAAAGCAGGGGATCAGTAATGACCTTGCGCTAATAGATGAGCCTAAGTCGGATTAGCTAGTTGGTGGGGTAAAGGCCTACCAAGGCGACGATCTGTAGCGGGTCTGAGAGGATGATCCGCCACACTGGGACTGAGACACGGCCCAGACTCCTACGGGAGGCAGCAGTGGGGAATATTGGACAATGGGGGGAACCCTGATCCAGCCATGCCGCGTGTGTGAAGAAGGC